>JAJONL010000054.1 GCA_021323395.1 Nitrospira sp. | reverse complement strand
CGAGCGCCTCCGCCCCCTGATGCTCGACGTTGGCTCTGGTCGTGTCGAAATGGATATTGTTTGGGACGCACATGCCGGGCTTGACGACCGTCGAAAACAGGAGATTCTCGGCCATCCGTCCCTGATGGGTGGGAATGACGTGGCGATAGCCGAAGATGGAACGCACTACCGCTTCGAAGTGGTAATAATTCTTGCTGCCGGCGTAGGACTCGTCACCCAGCATCATGCCGGCCCATTGGTGGTCGCTCATGGCAGACGTGCCGCTGTCGGTGAGCAGATCGACATAGACGCTGTCGGCGGGAACATGGAACAGATTGTAGCCTGCCTCGCGAAGCAGACGGTCGCGCTCCTCGCGGGTCGTGCGTCTGATCGGTTCGACGACCTTGATCTTGAACGGCTCGGATGGAAATCTCACTGTCGGCCCTTCAGGTATCGCGCGACGTGCGCGCGAAAAGGAGAAGCCGCTTCGTAGTCGAATACATAGCGGGTCATATCAAACAGAGACGCCGGGTTCAGATCGCGCAGGAGGTCCGCCTTCCAGGTAATTTCCAGCTGGCTGATCATGGTGATCAGCGTCGGCTTTCCCACTTTGCCCAGCGGGACCTGTCCATAGGACTGGGAAAAGATCAGAATCTCACCGTCGAACATCGCCGCATTGATGTCGTGGGGAGCGCCTTGTTTACGATAGTCTTCTTCGAAGCGCACGAAAGCGAGAGACCGCTCCAATTCATCGCGAAAGGCAAAATAGATCTTGATGCCGGCCCGACGCTGATCCTCCATGACCTCGACGGCATCCGTCACCAACGAGTCCTGCCGCATCTGCTCCTTCGACAACACGAGCAGACGGCGAATCGTCACACCTCGCCTGGTGGCCTCCTGGTTGGCCAAGAGATAACTGGGGTAGAGGGCCTCCCCTTTTTTCCAAATGTTCCACCGCTCCATGATGGCATCGATCGAGCGTTCGGCTGTTTCGACCAGCCTCACCGCTTCCGCGTTGGCCGCCGCGCCCTGATAAATCAACGATTGGGATTCCAGCTGTCGCAGCTCCCGCCCGATCGCCGCCACCTTCTTCGGCAGATATTTAGGACTCTTCGGCACATGCAGCATGACATCCACGGCAGTGCGCGCGAGCGTCCAATATTCCTTGGCGGCGCTGGGCGCCTTATCCTTCTGAGCCACCAATAACAGCTCCACCGGATTCTTATCCAAGAGCTTGGCCATTTTGATACAGAGTTCGGGTTTGGGGATTTTCAGGCCACGCCGCATGAGGTTGGCTTCGGGCTGGGCGATGCCGAGCTTTTCCGCCAGCGCATAATCGCTGCTCAAACCATATCGATCTTTTACGGCTTCAAAATAGCCGGCGATCTCCATCATGTAGACCTCGCGAACATTGGTCACCACAGGCACGCTGTGCGGATGCACAGCCGCCAACTTCGGTCCTCTACGTAACCCACGTCGGCGTCATTTGTTGGTCGAAGCGCCGACCAACCCTTCATTGTCGGCCGACACAGAATGTTCGATCGGATGCCAACGAATGATGCCTTCTTCCAACCAATCGGCTTGTCCGGAAAGAATCGCTTGTGCCACAGGATACAGGCCGGCATCGTCGTCCCAGGACGATGTCCGCAGGGACAGCAACGGGGCGGGATTGAATTCCGCCTTGACTCGCGAGCAGAAATAGGTGACGAGGCTCTGAACATGCGCCTTGTCTCGAAGTGGCTGCTGCGACTTGTACCACAGCAGCGTTTCGACGGCAAAGAGATGCATGCCGGCCTTCACCAGACGCGTCATCAACAGTTGCTTCCGTGCCAGGCCTTGCCGATGACGTGCCGTGACCCACAGCGTCGATTGCGCCAACTCCCTGCACTTCTGCGCCACGAACCGCTCCCACAGACTATCGAACGATCCTGCCCCTTCGCCGTCTCGCTCATAGATGGACAAGGCGCCGAGGGATCGCGCCGCAGTCCTCCCGAAGAAAGGCGCCGCGTGCAACATGTCAGAAATCTGAAATTCCAAGAAGGCTTGGCCCTGCGTGAAATACTCCGCCAATCCCTCCCGTCCAATCCAGAGGGACAGAATGCCATTGCTCCCTTCCCAGATCACATTGATGAGGGCGTCGCGGATCATCCGTTCGATCGGCACGGGCAGGTCTCCATGGAGACGCAGCGAATCCGGCGTCTCAAATGCGCGGCCGCCGTAAATGCGGAACAGATCGAGCAACGATTCCAGAAGCCATTCGGTGGCGAGAATTTTTGCCGCCGCGGACTCCAGCCGCACATCTTGCTTTGTATCGGCCCAGATGCCCGTGATCTTCACGATGGCTTCCAACGCCAATACCCGCGAGGCCATCAACACAATCTTCGCGCCGATATCGGTATGTTCGCCGATCGGACGATCATATTGAACTCGTTGCTGCGCGCGCGTCCGGGCGAGCCACAGACATTGCTTGAGATTTCCCAGGCAGGCGGCAGGCAGCGTGAGTCGCCCGACGGTCAGGCTCTCCAAGGCGCGCCGCAGGCCCTCGCCCTCTTCCCCGAGCCGGTTCGCCGCCGGCACGAAGACATCGCGCAGGTGCACCTGACCGTTGTAGATGCCCCGCACACCCATAAAGCTGAGACGGGTGCAGCGGCACCCCTCCGCCTGTGTCTCCACCACAAATGCCCCGAATCGCCGTTTCTCCTTGGGGCGCTGAATTTCATCGGGCTCCTCTACGATTTGCGCGATGACGACCAGCAGGGACGCCAAAAATTCATGGTCCCCGCGGGGGGCATTCGTGGTGTACAACTTCTCACCGGTCAGGCGATAGCCCACTAAAAAGCCATGTTCCCGGACCGGGATCGCGTAGGTCTTGAGATCCCAGATGTCACATCCGGCCCCCTTTTCCGTCAGCGCAAATCCCGAGATTTCTCCCTTGGCCAGACGGGGCAGCAATTGTTGTTGCTGTTCATGATTGCCGACCAGCTTCACCGGTTCCGCCACTCCGATCGAATTGTGCGCCGAGAGCAAGACGGTCGTTGCCGCGTCATGGCTGCCCAGCAGCGTCGCGACCCGGTGATAGTCCGACTGAGAGAGACCAAGCCCCCCGTAGCTGCGCGGAATTTTGATGCCGAACGCGCCGATCTGTTTGAGCGCGGTGAGCACGTCCTCGCCGACCGCGCCATTTTTATCAATGACCTCCGGATCGACCTTGTCGATCAGGAGGAGGCGGAGAGCCGCGAGAAACTCCGTCGCCGCGTCGCTCATCGCTGGGATCGAAGCGGCGGTAAACAGTTGTCGTCGAACGATCCCTTCGAACAGACCTGAAATAAATCCCGAATAGGCTCGCCTGTCGCGAGCGGCTTCGGCCGCCGCGAGCGATCCCTTAAACATCTGTTCCCTTGTCGCCATCGTGCCTTCTGCCGCCGTGACTATTTGGCCTTGCGCCAAGCCGCCCCGACACCCCCGATACGCACCGGTTCAATCACGGGGTGAGGTGTCCGCGGAGGCGACACCGACGCGACCTGATAAAGCCGCGCGAGACGCCTCTCTGCCCGGTCCTCAAATCTGGCGCGTGAGATGGCCAGACCCCGACGGGCGAACTGTGCGGATTGATTCTCCAACCGATCTCTTACCAAGGTCATGACCGACACATATCCCGCTCGAAGAAGATGGATGCGGTCCCGATAACTCAAGAAACTACGTTCGAACAGCAGAGCGTCGTCCGTGATCGGCGAAATGACCAAGACCTCCTTGTTCGGATAGTCATGTTGGAAACATTCCAGAGCTTGCGAAAAGCGCGCGTCAAAGTTGATCCGGGACGCCTGTTCACCGATGGACAAAAACCCTCTGTCCCGCATTCGCTTGCCAGCTTGGCCGACGAGGGAGTGCGGTGACCGGCCCTGAGCAGCCCGCGCCATCGGATTGATCATGATCATGAAATCCACGTGTTTATGGACGGCTACTTCGAAAAAGGTCATACGGCCGATGCCCGCATCAATGTAATCACGGCCTTGAATGCGCACGGGACAGAAGTAAATTGGCACGGCGGAAGAGGCCGTGACCGCGCGTGAAATGGGGACGTCCCGCCACCCTTCATCACCGAACAGAACACCGTCCCCTGTTTCCAGATCGATGGCCGGGATGTAGAGTTCCTTCGAGAGGCCGGCAAAGGTGTCGCTCAGCCCTCTGGCCTTGAAGATGGCAGCCAGATAGGCGGCGAACGGCTCCAGGGTGTAGATGCCGCTCGGCAGAGCATCCTGGGCCTTGTCGAGCAAATCGATGAATGTCATT
The DNA here is from genome assembly GCA_021323395.1 of Nitrospira sp. GTDB lineage: Bacteria > Nitrospirota > Nitrospiria > Nitrospirales > Nitrospiraceae > Nitrospira_A. The sequence continues at coordinate 16,566 of JAJONL010000054.1, read as the reverse complement.
TCACGATAGTGACGCACGTAGAGTTTGAGCAGCGGGACAAGTTGCCGGACCACCCGCCAGACCGTCTTAAGCCCTTCTCCAATCGCCGGAGAAAAGACGTTTCGATGATCGAAGTAGTAGGGCCTCATGCCGGATAGATTGGTTTCCAAAATCTCCTGCGGCTTCACGCCGTTGGCCATCAACGAGGCCGCCGCCGCGCCCGCACTCACGCCGACATAGAGATCGAGGTCGTTCATGGTGACGCCGTCTTCGAAGAGATCATCCAACGCAGTCAATGCGCCGATCTCAAAGAGGTAGCCGGTGAAGCCGCCCCCGCCCAATGCCAAGGCCCGCTTGCCGAACGGCGGCGCCATGGTGGCCCTTTCATCGACCGAATGGCCTCAACAGGCCGTCATCGGTCCACGAAACGCGGCTGCCGCTTCTCGAAAAACGCAGCCACACCTTCCCTCTTATCGTCCGTGTCACAGAGTTCACCGAACAGGCGTGCTTCCAAGGCCAGGCCGTCCAACAGACTCTCATCCGCACCTTGACGGACGGCGCGAAGCGACGCGCGCAACGCCCTCTGAGCTTTCGACGCGATCGTGCGTGCCAGGCCTTGAGCTTGGCGGAGGAGATCCTCTGGTGAAACCACTTGCGACACCAGCCCGATGGTTTTGGCCTCCTGCGCCGAGATCGGATCACCGGTCAAGATCAGCTCCATGGCCTTGGATTGCCCGACGATGCGAGGGAGTCGTTGGGTGCCGCCGAATCCCGGCATGATGCCCAGATTGATTTCCGGCTGGCCCAGCCGGCTGCCTTCCGCAGCGAGCCTGATATGACAGCACATCGCCAGTTCAAGCCCTCCCCCGAGACAGATGCCATTGATGGCGGCGATCACCGGCTTCTCAAGCGCTTCAATCTGATTCAAGATCGCCTGACCTTGCAAAGCAACGGCTTCCCCTTCCCTTGACGAAGGAATCGAGGCTAGCAGTCGAATGTCCGCCCCGGCGATGAAGAACCGGCCGGTACCGGTCAGCAAGACCACTTTGACGGCATCATCCTTCGCCATCTGCTGGATGACAGCACCAAGCTCGGCGAGGAGTTCAGGCGTCAACGTATTTGCAGGAGGTCGGTTGATCACCAGCGTGGCCACCGCCCCATCGATGGTGCAAGAGAGCATTGAACCGGTTGTCGTCGTCATATGGGCCTCACTTCATTCAATCGTCGGTCAAGCCTATCGGGGATCTGTGGGTCGAACCGCAGATGGTCGCGAGCTCCCGAACCATGCAATGGACAACTCCTTCCGTGCCTAGCCCGGACTATTCATGAATACCTGCTCCGTCGTCCGATCCTCTCGCCCGGCGAGGCTTTTCTCGTTCGGCCTCCTCGACGGACTGCAAGTACGCCTACGTCGGCCTTACTTGCGAGAAGCCCCCGCAGGCGTCGGTCTCGAACGCCTCGCCACGGCATTCATGAATAATCCGGGCTAGTAAGAGAAGAACCCCCTGCCCGCGAGATGCCCCGTGAAGCCGGCATCCACCATTCGGCGCAGCATCGGTGCGGGCCAAAACCGAGCGCCAAAACTCTCCCTGAACTCTTCCAATTCCTGTAGCACATGGTCGATGCCGAGTTGGTCGGCAAAATGCAACGGACCACCCTTCTCATTCGGGAATCCCGTTCCCGCCACCATCGCCAGATCGATATCACGCGCCGAGGCGATGCCTTCCTGCAGCGCCGTGACCGCTTCATTCACCATGGCCAACAGGGGGCGCGATCTCGTCCATCGTATCTTTTGTTGCGGGCTGTGCTCGCGCACTTGCTGCATCAGGTTTTCAAGTGTTCGATCGCGGTCGGCCTCCTCGGCCCCCATATAATCGTAGAACCCACGTCCCGCCTTGATTCCCATTCGTCCTGCCTTGACCAAGGCTTCGAGGAGCGGAGCCGGCGTCATCCGAGGCCCATAAGATCGGTGCAGAATGCGCGCGACTTCGAGTGCGATATCGAGTCCGACCGTATCCAACAAAGTGAAAGGACCGACAGGCATGCCGAATGCCACCATGTCCTGATCGATCTCTTTAATGGGTACGTCGCCGTCTTGCAGGCACCAGACTGCTTCGTTCAAATAGGGAAAGAGCAATCGGTTGACGAGAAAACCTGCGCATTCCTTCACGACCACCGCTGTCTTACGAAGGCTTTCTGCGAAGTTGACGACATCATCGACCGTTAGGCCGGATTGAAAAAGTGAAGTCCGAGCACCTTGCCGGAGCGCTTGGTTGCAGCCCCCATGGCAGAGATGGACAGCGCGGAGGTGTTGCTCGCCAGAATTGCACTGCGCATGCAAATCCGATCAAGCTCGTGGAACAGCCGTTGTTTGAGCGTCAGGTCTTCCGAAACGGCCTCAATCACCAGATCGACATCACTGAGACCATCGAGGTTCGGCGACGCCGCCACCAGCAACATCTTCTCCTCCAGTTGCTCAGACGTCATCTTCCCCTTATTCACGCGTGCCTGATAGATCGCACGCACCGACTCGACACCACGCCGGGCTAAGGCTTCCTGAATATCCGCCAGCACCACCGGCAGGCCGGCGTAGCTCACCACTTCCGCAATCTGCGCGCCCATGGTACCCGCCCCGACCACGCCCACTTTATAGATATACATCGCGTCACCCAAGAGGGACTCACAACTCAGACTCCCCTCACACCTGCTCCAACACCATTGCGGCCCCTTGCCCGCCGCCGACGCACAGGGCCACTGCGCCGAGTCTCACCCCTCGCCGTTGCATTTCGTAGAGGAGCGTAATCACCAGACGAGTGCCGGTCATGCCGACCGGGTGGCCGAGCGCGATGGCGCCGCCGTTCACATTGACGATCTCCCGCTTGAGCCCCAAGAGGCGCTCCACCGCGAGATACTGCACGGCAAACGCCTCGTTCACTTCGATGAGCTCCAGATCGGTGAGGCTCACACCGGCGCGCTTGAGCGCCAGCGGCAGCGCTTCGGCCGGTCCGATTCCCATGCGGCTCGGATCGACGCCGATGAACGCATAACCTCTAATGCGGCCGAATGGATGGCACCCCAGATCGCGCGCCCGTACGGCAGACATGACGACTGCGGCGGCGGCTCCATCATTCAGCGGGCAACTGTTCCCCGCCGTGACCGTTCCACCTTCCTTGAACAAAGGCGGATAGAGCGCGAGTTGCTGTTCAGTCAATCCGATATTCGGACCTTCGTCTTGCGCAACGACAACCGGCGCGACCTCACGACCGGCCACCGATTTTGGAACCATGACCGGCAGAATCTCATCTTTGAGGCGTCCCTCCCTGATGGCCTTGAACGCCCGGCGGTGGCTCTCCACGGCAAATCGATCCTGCTCTTCATGACTGATCGCAAACTCTTCTGCCAGATTCTCAGCCGTGCGGCCCATCAACTGGCCGCAAAAGGCGTCGGTTAATCCTTCCCAGATACTGTCGATCAATTCGGCATTACGAAGCCGTTTTCCCCAGCGCATGTCGCGCGACACGAATGGAGCGCGGCTCATGCTTTCCACACCTCCCACAACCTGCACGTCTGCGTCCTCGCTTTGGATGTTCTGATAGGCGTTGACGAAGGGTTGGAGACCGGACGAGCAATTGCGTTGCACCGAATAGGCCGGTGTACGTACCGGAAGCCCGGCCATGAGCGCGATCACACGCGCGACGTTGTACGCATCACTCGTATGCCCGACAGAGCCTACGATCACTTCGTCGATGAGATGAGGATCCACCTCCGCACGTGAGATGACTTCACGCACGACCAATTCCCCCATCTTGTGGGGCGTAAGATCCTTCAGGGCGCCGCCAAAGTTACCGATGGGTGTTCGCACGCCGGCCGCAATGACGACCTCTCTCACCGAGACCTCCTTGCCCGCACAGGCTGTCACATCGCCTTGTGCGACACCTGTGCATCAGTCAGGGTCATAGTCGCGTTCTCGCGTAAGGCCCTCCGCAACACCTTGCCAATGATGGTTCTCGGCAATTCACTTCGGAATTCGATGGTCACCGGGACCTTGAACCGTGCCAGCGACTGCCGACAATGGTCGATAAGTTCTTTCTCGGACACGTCATATCCATCCTTCCGTACGACAAAGGCCTTGACCGCTTCTCCGTAATGACGATCGGGGGCGCCCACGACGACCGCCTCACGCACGGCCGGATGCTGGAACAGAATGTCTTCGACCTCCCGCGGATACACCGTCTCGCCCCATGGCTTGATCACATCTTTCTTGCGATCGAGGAAAAAGAAAAAGCCCTGCTCATCCCTCCGGACGATATCACCGGTGTAAAGCCAGCCGTCCCGCAACACGGCCTGCGTGTCCGCCTCTTTCTTCCAGTACCCCCGCATGACCTGTGGTCCGCGGACGATCAGTTCTCCCGCTTCTCCGATCGGGATGTCTCGAAGGCCCGTCTCGACATCCACAACTCGCGCCTCCGTATCCGGAAACGGCAGTCCCATCGAGCCGCGAGGATGTTCTCCATGAATCGGATTGCAATGGGTGGTCGGACCCGCCTCGCTCAATCCGTATCCTTCGGAAATTTTTACGCCGCTCAACCGCTCAAACCCTTCCTGCACTTCAGCCGGAAGGGGGCTTGCCCCGCAGAGACAGACCCGTATCGAATGCAGATCGTACCGGCCGACCTGCGGGAAATCAGTGATCATCGAAAACATCACGGGAACCCCGGATAGGATCGTCACACGGTGTTTGTGAATCGCCTTCACCGCCTCATCAGCATGAAAACGAGGAAGCAGGACAATTTCACAGCCCGTCGCCAGGGCCAAATTCTGGCAGGTGCTCAGACCGTAACAATGGAACAACGGCACGGCGCCGAGAAAGACCTCTTTCCCCTCCCGGAAATCTGAACACCACAAGCGGCCTTGCATGGCATTCACCACGACATTGCGATGCGTGAGCATGACGCCTTTGGGTGTGCCGGTCGTGCCTCCGGTGTATTGGATCTGAGCCAGCGCATCGGGTTCCACAGATGGCAATGGGGGGACGTCACTGTCGCTTTGCGAAGACGCGCAGTCGAGCAATTCAAGAAAGTCATAGACGGGCGGAGTCTTGTCGATCGCCACCCAGCGTTTTTCCCACCGCGCCTTGAGAGGATAGATCAGCCGTTTCACGGCCGGGAGAAAATCCCGCAGGCTGGTGAGGATGATCCGTTCCGGCAGATGGGTGCGTTCCCGGACGGCACTGAGGCGCGGATAGAAGAGATCCAACGCGATAATGGTCTCGCTGCCGGAATCAATCAGTTGGCTTTCAATTTCTCGCTCAACATAGAGAGGATTCGTGGGCGTCACGATCGCTCCGGCCTTTAACACTCCGTAGTAGGCGATCACCGCCTGCGGAATATTCGGCAACATGAGCGCCACCCGATCACCAGGCTGCACGCCAAGACGACGCAACCCGAGTGCGCATCGAGTGGTCAGATCATTCAGCTCATGAAATGAAATGCGCATCCCGTAAAAAAAGAGCGCCGGCGAGTCGGGGAAACGTGAGGCGGAACGTCGAAGCAGGTCCGGGACTGTCCATTCCGGATACTCGGAGGTGGCAGGAACGCCGGCATCATACCGGCTGATCCAAGACAGTTGCATGTGACCCTCCGGCCCGTAGGCCGGTCAATGAGGTTGACCACGCAGTTCACGGGCCAGTGGTGGCGCCGGCTGCGTCCATGGCTGCATGGAACCGGCCGGCTTTCGTTCCAGCCCCATCCAAAACCCTTCAAGATAATCGAGGACCGTATTCATCCCGAGACAAAATTCCTTCTTCTCCCTTTCCGACATGGCGGCCTTCGACAGGCATCCCCCTCCTTCCACTGCCTCCATGGCATGTTCCATAGCTTTTTCATGTTCGGATTCGAGTTGCCGGTGAAACGTGAAGTACGTCATATCCATGCGTGGGTGCAGCTCCGCTCGCAAGAGAGTCAGCCCGGGGATCAAATGGTCCCACATGGTGATGGCCATATTTTCGAGACCAAAGGAAGCTCCCAGCGCCGTCGCATGGTTGCCGCTGCCATACAGGGTTTCCATCCCTTCAATATAGGCGCGAGTGGAGGGCCTCATGGGTGCGGTCATCGCGTCATGGATATTGATCTCAAGCGACCGGAGGAAGTTCCGATAGAGAAGTTCATGCCGATGCTTGACGATGCCATCGCCAAGTTCCGAATAGAGGACTCTCGTCAACTCATCGGCCACGGCTTCATCTTCGGTATTGACCAATTGAGAGGCAAGGATGCGGGGGAAAAAGCGGGCGAAATTATAAAACTCGACGGCGAACTCACGTAACTCTCTGTCGGTCACATCGCCGGCTTGAAACCGTCTCAAGTAGGAATTATTGATCGCTCCATGTCGCAGCACGTCCGAGCGCACTTGTTCGTAAAACGACATCGTGCACCTCCGCCGGCAGACCGGGATTTCCCCTTAGCTTCTGATCATCCGTCACCATGATTTCTTTTCTTCCGTTCCGGGTCATGACAAATAATACAAAATCTATATTGAATGATGCAACTATCTTGTTATATAGTGTGACCGTATGCGGGTCGTCTCCTCCCAGACAGGAAAGAGGCATGACAGAACTCGACGTTTTACCGATGCCGCGTAGGAGGACTCACCATGAAAGACGCCGTCGGCTTTGATCACATCACCCTCTGCGTGAAGAACCTCGCTGCCGCGGAATCCCTCTTCACGACGGTTCTTGGTTTCAACGTCATTTGGTCGGCCCAGGATGTGGGCAGCGATAAATCCAGCATGGATACCGTGGTCGTCCAACGGGGCGATGCGAAGATCGCGCTCATGCAGGGCAGGAATAAAGAACGTCGTTCTCAGATCTGTGAGTTCATCGACAAATACGGCGAAGGTGTGCAACACATCGCGATCGAGGTCGATGATATCGACGCGGTCTGCCACGAATGGGAAGCCCATGGCGTCAGATTTTGTGGAGATGTCAAAAATGGTCGAGACGGGTTTGGACCGCTCAAGCAGCGATTTACCTATCCCCTGTTCCCTGGTTGCGGTGTGTTTCTGGAACTGACCCAACGGCAGCATGGGCAGGAAGAATCCAAGACTTTCGTCCGTGCGACCGTTGAAGCGCTCTATCGAGACATCGAACGCGATCAATCCAGAGGTGTCGAAAAAACTATCGTCGACTATGAGACCCTTCCCTTGCCGTTCGAAGAAACGCCGTCGAACTCCTATCAGCGGGCATCCTAACGCATCGAACCGTCCCTGACCGGTCAGGAGGTTCCCGATGTACTTGGTAAAAAGAGGCGACGCTCCTAACCAGGCCCACGTGGAGATTCCCGAAGGCCTGCACGAAGAAGAGCATGGCCGCCAAGGATTCAGCGGCCCTGCTTCGCACCTCTATCACCGCCATCCTCCCACCGGTTGGAGCAGAATCGAAGGTCCTCTGCGGCCCCGGGCATTTACCTGCACGGAGTTGCCTACCCCCGACCATCTTTCGTCCGACGGAGGGCCGGTCACGGTTCTGCACAGCGCCGATGCCCTTATCTCATTCTCCAGACGCGAGGAGACAATGCCTCATTTCGTGCGCAATGCCGACGGCGACGAAATTGTCTTCGTCCATCGCGGACGCGGCAAGTGGGAAACCGATTATGGCTGGTTGAATTATGAGCCAGGTGACTATCTGGTGATTCCGAAAGGCACGACCTATCGGGTCCATGTGGATTCGAAGGAAGAACCGGGCCTCTTTTTTGTCGTCGAGACTCTGGCGCCGGTAGAGGTGCCGGATCGAGGCCCGCTCGGCCGCCATGCCCTATTTGATCCGGGAGTACTCGTGGCGCCGGAACTCGCCCCCCTTCCGAAAGATGCCCATAGCCGAGGCGAATGGGAAGTGCGTATCAAGCGGGAGGGAGAGTACACGCGTGTCTACTACCCCTTCTATCCGATGGATGTCGCAGGCTGGAAGGGTGACCTCTGGGTGGCCAAGTTGAACGTGCGGGATTTTCGTCCGGTCACCAGCCCACGTTATCACCTTCCGCCCAGCGTGCATATGACCTTTCAAGCCGGTGGACTGTTGATCTCGACCTTTGCGCCGAGGCCGCTCGAAAGCGATCCAAGCGCGCTCCGGGTCCCGTTTTATCACCGCAATATGGATTATGACGAAGTCCTGTTCTACCACCAGGGCGATTTCTTCAGCCGGGCCGGCATTCAGGCCGGCATGTTGACGCTCCATCCTCAAGGAATTCACCACGGGCCGCAACCGCAGGCCATCGCCGCCGGCAAGACGAAGGAGTACACGAACGAAGTCGCCGTGATGATCGAATCGCGGCGGCCCTTCACGGTCATGCCGGAATTTGAAGCCGTTGAACTCAAGGACTATGCGATGAGTTGGAGCCGTCCATGAAACTCGTGAGCTTCATCGTCCCCACTCCGATCGGAAGTGTGACCAGAATGGGCGCATGCCAGGGTTCCTCGATTGTGGATCTCAACATGGCCTATGTCCGCCAGCTTGCCGACCAGGACGAAGCACAGCCGCGCCGTCTCGCGGACGCGCAAGTCCCGGCCACGATGTATGAGTTTTTGGAAGGCGGTCCCTCTGCCATGGCCGCAGCCCGTGTCGCTCTCGAGTATGTCCTGAGTTTCAGCTCATTCATTATCGGTCCTGCCGGTGAGACCATCTTCTATGACTCCTCCAGCGTAAGACTGATAGCCCCCCTCCCCAATCCTGCGTCACTACGTGATTTTATCGCCTTCGAGGAACACATCGCAGCGACCTCCAAACGGCGGGGGCAACCAATCCCGCCCGAATGGTACAAGGCGCCGGTCTACTACAAGGGCAACCATCGGACGATCATCGGTCCCGACTACCATCTGCCTTGGCCGTTGAATACGCAGAAACTGGATTACGAACTGGAACTGGCCTGCGTCATCGGACGCCGTGGAATCGATATCGCCGAACGGGATGCCGCGCAGTACATTGCCGGCTACACGATCATGAACGACTTCAGCGCGAGAGACATTCAGTTTCAGGAAATGGCCTGCCGGCTCGGTCCGGCCAAGGGAAAGGATTTTGCAACCGCCATCGGACCCTGCATCGTCACGCCCGATGAGGTTCCGGATCTCGCCTCGTTGCGGATGATTGCACGCGTCAATGGAGAGGTCTGGTCGGAAGGCCGCTTCGGTACGATCCATTGGTCCTTCTCGCAAATGATCGAACATGTGTCGCGAGGCGAGTCCATCTACCCCGGCGACCTGTTCGGGTCCGGCACGGTCGGCGGCGGCTGTGGCTTGGAACTCGACCGCTATCTGAAACCAGGCGATGTCGTCGAATTGGAAATTCAGCCGATCGGGGTCCTTCGAACCACCATTGCAGCGATTGCATAAAAGGAGCGAGCGGCGGTCATGTTGTCATCAACAGAGAAATCCTCAGAAAAAGCGATGGACGAGCTGGTGTATCGGCACAAGAATCTTTACGAAGGACCTGAGATCGACACGCGGCTCGAACAGCTGATCCGCGACACCCCGCACCCCACCTTGTCCTCTTGGGACATCCAGCGCCTGCTCTGTACTTCCCGCGCCGTCTACTTCGATAGCCATGTGGAGGTGGTCTCCGGCCACCACACCGGCCTCTATGTGCGGTTTGAGTCCATCGCGCGATTCCCTGAACTCGTGACGACCATCGCAGCCAACATGGCGGAATGGATCCTCCAGACCTTTCGGCACAATCCACCGACGGGCATTGTCACCACGTCGTCAGACGCGCGCCTGCTGGCGGAACGCACGAGCGACTTGCTGGGCGAGCGCATGCCGTTGCGCGTCGTCCTGACCCCCTTCCATCACGAGACAGGCAAGATCGGCACCGAGATCGTCCGTGGCGCTGTAAAAACAGGCGAACGCTTTCTCTCCCTCAACGACATTACCACCCGCGGTATGTGCGTGAGCAAACTGGGAAAAGTCGTGACAGACCGCGGAGGACAACTCGCCGGCATGATGGTCTTCGCCAGACGGGACAGCGGACAGTTCCCCTTGATGGATGAACTGACTGCAACCTATCCCTTCTATTTCAGCGTCGACCTGGACATGCCGCAGTGGGAACCGGCCGACTGTCCCCTGTGCAAGGAGAACAAGCCCCTGTTGGTCTGGCATGATTTGCCGGCGCTTTAAACAAGTCGACTAAGGTCGGCTAAAGAGGAGGAGTCTATGGATCAGGCTGTCGTCGCGAAGGACATCAAGCGTAGCGACCTCCTTGAGATGTACTACTACCTCCGGTTGACGAGAAGCCTGGAAGACCGGATCACCGCCCTGTACCGGCAGGGTCGAATCGTCGGGGGGGTGTATACGAGCCATGGGATGGAGGCCATCGCCGTTGGTTATGCCTCGGCCTTGAACCCTGACGATGTCATCGCTCCGTTTCACCGGGATATGGGCGCCTTCCTGGTTCGCGGGTTTACACCGGGGGAGGTCATCGCTCAATACCTCGGCAAGCAAGGCGGCCCCACCAAGGGCAAAGACGGCAATGTCCATATGGGCGATCTGAAACGCGGAATGATCGGTTTCGTCAGTCATTTGGCCGACAACATGCCGGTGGCTGCCGGCGCCGCGCTCGCCTTCAAGATCAGGAAAGAGTCCCGTGTGGCCTTCGCCGGAACCGGTGACGGAGGAACCAGTCGCGGGGATTTTCATGAAGCCATGAACTTGGCCTCAGTGCGTAAACTCCCCGTCGTCTTCTTCTGCACTAACAATCAATATGCCTACTCGACACCCCTGCGGTATCAAATGGCCATTACCGATGTGGTGGAACGAGCCAAAGCCTACGGCATGCCGGGTGAGATCGTCGATGGAAACGACGTGGCGGATGTGTATCTGGCCTGTCGACGCGCCATCGCCAAGGCGCGTGCCGGCGAAGGACCGACGTTCCTCGAATTCAAGACCATGCGCATGCATGGCCACTCCGAACACGATGCGGCAAAATATGTTCCGCGGGAGTTACTGAACGCATGGCAATGTAAAGATCCGATCATCTGCGCCGAGCAACTCCTATCGCGGCTGGGATATGGCGATGAATCCTATTTTCATGAGGTGCTCGAACGGACGAAAAAGGAAGTCGACATCGGAATGGAATTCGCCGAACAAAGTCCGCTCCCGGAAGGACGGGAGACGCTGGTGGGAGTGTTCGCCACGGATGATGAGGTGTCACCATGACGACGGCAACCCTCGCGCAGGAAGTCACCTACATCGACGCGATCAGCCAGGCCCTGGATGAGGAAATGAGCCGTGACGAACGCGTGTTCCTCATGGGCGAAGACATCGGCGCCTACGGCGGAGCCTTCAAGGTCACCGAAGGGTTCCTGAAAAAATTTGGCGAATGGCGCGTCCTGGATACGCCGCTGTCGGAATCCGGCTTCGTGGGCGCCGCCATCGGCGCCGCCATGATGGGATTGCGGCCCGTGGTCGAGATGCAGTTCGCCGACTTCATTTCCTGCGCCTTCGACCAAATCACCGAAGTCGCCGCCAAGAATCACTATCGCTGGGGCGCGGCGGTCCCGCTGGTCATCAGGGCCCCATTCGGCGGTGGCGTCCATGGCGGTCCGTTCCACTCCGAATGCCCTGAAGGCTGGTTCTTCCATTCGCCGGGACTCAAGATCGTGGCCCCCTCCACGCCCTATGACGCCAAGGGACTCTTGAAGGCGGCGATCAGGGATCCGAATCCGGTCCTCTACTTCGAACACAAATTTCTTTATCGGCGGATCAAGGCGACCTTGCCGCAGGAGGATTTTATCGTTCCGATCGGAAAGGCCGACATCAAACGTAGCGGCGGTGACATCTCCGTCATTACTTATGGCGCGATGGTGCACCTGGCCCTGGAGGCTGCGGAACTGTTGAGCAAGGAGGGAATCGATCTGGAGGTGGTGGACCTTCGTACATTGATCCCGCTTGACAAGGAGACCATCTACGCGTCGGTGCGCAAGACGAGTAAAGTCATCCTCCTCCATGAAGACAACAAGACCGGCGGTATCGGGGCCGAAATTTCGGCGCTGCTGGCAGAAGACTGCTTCGACTGTCTGGACGGACCGATCCTCCGCATCGCCCCGCCGGACACGCCGGTGCCCTTCAGCACACCGTTGGAGGAATTCTTTCTTCCCAAGGTCAGCGACATCGTCGCAGGGGCGAAGAAGTTGGCAGTGTATTAACTCGCGTAAGGCGTGAGGGGTCAGGCGTCAGGTGAAAGTTTCCTGCGCCTCACGTTTTACGCCTCACGCCTGACGGAGGAATATGGCGACCGATATCGTCATGCCTCAACTGGGTGAAAGTATCGCCGAAGGGACCGTCGTCAAGTGGCTGATCCCACCAGGCGGCCCTATCGAAAAAGATCAGCCGCTCTTGGAAGTGGAAACCGAAAAGGTCGCCCTCGATATTCCCTCTCCCGCGACCGGCTTCCTGACAGAAATCCTTGTACCGGAAGGCGAGACGGTTCCGGTGGGACAGTTACTTGCGAGGCTTGACAGCCAACCGGCAACCGGCGTCGTGAGCCGGGTCGGAGGCGTGGGCATTCGACCGATGGAATCAGCACCATCGGATCATCATTATTCTCCGGCCGTTCGGCAGCTTGCGCGAGAACATGGCGTCAACCTCTCTTCACTCACCGGAACCGGCGAGGGCGGACGAGTCACTAAAAAAGATGTGCTGGATCATGTGGCCAAGGGCAACACATTCAGCGCAACGCCTCCAGCGTCCGGCAAGGCACCCGTCCCCATCCCCAGCCCCTCCCCCACCGATCTTCAGGAAGAGATGATTCCCCTGACCCAGATGCGGAAGACCATCGCAGAGCGCATGGTGCTCAGCCGCCGCACCGCGGCCCATGTGGCGACATTTTTCGAAGCAGACTTTTCCGGCATCGCCACATTTCGAGAAAGCCGCTCGTTGACCTACCTGCCGTTTGTGATCAATGCCGTCACCCGAGCCATGAAGGACCTGCCGCACTTAAATTCTTCCTGGCGCGATCAGGGAATCGCGATCATGAAGGACATCCATGTGGGCATCGCGGTGGCGCTTGACGACGGCCTCTTGGTTCCCGTCATCCGCCACGCCGATCGCAAGGGACTGAATGAACTCGCCCATGAAGTCGCAGACCTGGCCGAACGGGCACGAAGCAAGAGGCTCGCCCCTGAAGAGGTGCAGGGCGGCACCTTCACGATCACGAACCACGGTGGATTCGGAAGCCTCTTCAGCACGCCCATCATCAATCAGCCGCAGGCAGCGATTCTGGGGGTCGGCTCGGTGCAGAAACGCGCGGTCGTGATCAACGACGCCATCGCCATCCGACCCATGTGTTACCTGAGCCTGTCGTTCGACCACCGGGTGATCGACGGCGCGACGGCCGACCGATTTATGGCCAAGGTGAAGCAACACCTCGAACAGAGCGAGTGGGAGAAACTGCTGTGACGTCCAGACATCAAGCCGTCATCATGAGCGCGGTTCGGACCCCGATGGGCAGCTTCAACGGAATATTCAGCCCGGTTCCAGCGACCAAGCTCGGGAGCCTCGCCATCATCGAAGCCTTGAAACGTATCCGATTGCCCGCTGATCGAATCGATGAAGTCCTGATGGGATGCGTGCTCAGCGCCGGACTCGGCCAGGCACCGGCCCGACAAGCGGCGATCGGCGCAGGCTTACCCCATTCGGTCGGCGCCGTGACGGTCAATAAGGTCTGCGGGTCCAGCCTGCAAACCGTGATCATGGCGGCAAGGGCTATTGCGCTCGGGGAAGCGCAGGTCATGGTGGCGGGTGGAATGGAGAACATGACGCGGGCCCCCTTCCTTCTCGAAAAGGCCCGACAGGGCTACCGACTGGGACACGGCGAGCTGACGGACAGTGTGATCAAGGACGGACTGTGGGATGTCTACAATCAGTTTCATATGGGAAATGCCGGAGAATTGTGCGCCGCCAAGTATCGATTATCGAGGCAAGAAGTAGACGACTTCGCCTTGGAAAGTTACGGCCGCGCTCAGAAAGCGATTGCGACCGGCGCCTTCAAGAAGGAAATCGTCCCAGTGGAGGTGCCCCAGAAAAAAGGGCCGCCGACCATCGTTGCAGAAGACGAAGAGCCCAATCGGGTGGACTTGGCGAGGTTGCGACAGCTCAAGCCCGTCTTCCGGGACGACGGAGTCTTGACCGTAGGCAACTCACCCTCCTGCAACGACGGCGCTGCGGCTTTGGTCATCATGGCCCAAGAAGAAGCCAGTCGGCTGGGGCTCTCGCCGATGGCGCGAATCGTAGGTTATGCCGGTGCTGCGCTGGCGCCTGAATGGTTCACCATTGCGCCGGTCGAGGCGATCCGGCGGCTGCTGAAACTGACGGGACTGTCCATCGGCGACATCGACCTGTTCGAGATCAACGAAGCCTTCTCGGCCGTCTCGCTGGCCATCAATCGGGAGCTTAGTTTGGACATGAAGAGGGTCAACGTCAACGGTGGCGCGGTCGCCTTGGGCCATCCCATCGGCGCGACCGGGGCAAGGATCCTCACGACGTTGCTCCATGCCATGGAAGCGCGTGAAGCGCATCGTGGACTGGCGAGCCTCTGCATCGGAGGCGGCGAAGCGCTCGCGCTGCTGGTGGAGCGAACGCCATAACTTCATGACGATCGACGACATTCAGACCATCGGCGTCGTGGGCGCGGGACAAATGGGCCGAGGCATCGCGCAGGTACTGGCGATTACGGGCTGGAACGTCCTCCTGGTGGATGTGACGGAAGAGGCGCTGGAAAACGCCACGAGAAAAATCTGGCAAGGGGTCATGAAAGCGGTGGAGAAGGGAGCATTGCAGGGCAATCAAGCCGGATCCGCGATGGCGCGCATCCAGCCGCTGAAGCAAGTGAAGCACGTGCGAGAAGCCCAAATGGTGATTGAGGCTATTCCGGAAGATGCGGACATGAAACGGGCACTGTTCGCGCAGCTCGGGCATCTGTGCGAACCCTCGACCTTGCTCGCCAGCAATACCTCTTCTATTTCGATCACGAGTTTAGGCACGGCATCCGGTCGCCCGGATCGGGTCGTTGGAATCCATTTCATGAATCCTGTGCCGGTGATGCGCCTTGTCGAAGTCGTGCGCGCGGCCGAGACGTCGGACGACACGCTGGAGCTTGCGCTGGCCCTCGTTCGCCGCACCGGCAAAACTCCTGTCGTCTGCAATGATTCGCCCGGCTTCATCGTCAATCGCCTGTTAATGCCCATGATCAACGAAGCGATCTTTGCCTTGGAAGCCGGCGTCGCGACGGCCGAGGCCATCGATCTGGCCATGGTGGAAGGCACCAATGCTCCCATGGGACCCTTGGCATTGGCCGATCGCATCGGCCTCGACACAGTGCTCGCGATCTGTGAGGTCATCCATCACGACCTGGGCGATCCCAAATTCCGCCCATGCCCTCTGTTGCGGAGCTATGTCGAGGCCGGTTGGCTCGGAAAAAAGAGCGGGCACGGATTCTATCTGTACGAAGACAAAACGGCGAAGGTGACCTGAGACGGACCGTGTCATTCCGTTTCGCGGAGGGCCCTTCTCATGAACGAACGGAAATCTCTATTCACTTCCCTCTCGGGATTGGACATCGAACGGGTCTACGGCCCTGACCACCTCAAAGGCTGGAACCCCGAGCAGGATCTCGGCCACCCTGGCGCATTTCCTTACACACGCGGCATCCACCCGACCATGTACCGCAGCCGCCTCTGGACCATGCGGCAATTCGCCGGGTTCGGCTCCGCGGACGATACGAACCAGCGGTTCAAGTACCTCCTGGCACGGGGCCAGACCGGCCTCAGCGTGGCCTTCGACCTACCGACCCTCATGGGTCTCGATTCGGATGATGCGAGAGCGCGGGGCGAAGTGGGCTATTGCGGCGTGGCGATCTCGTCGCTGGCGGACATGGAGCGCCTGTTCGACGGCATCCCGCTCGAACAGGTCACTACATCGATGACGATCAATGGGCCGGCCGCTGTGATCTTCGCCATGTACTTGGCCGTGGCAGAGAAACGCGGTATTCCGCTCAATCGTCTCGGCGGCACGATTCAGAACGATATCTTAAAAGAATATACCGCGCAGAAAGAATGGCTGTTCCCGCCGGAGCCGCACATTCAAGTGATCGTCGATACGATCGCCTATTGTGCGACCCGTGTCCCGAAGTGGCATCCGATCAGCATCAGCGGCTACCACATCCGGGAAGCCGGTTCCACGGCGGTTCAAGAACTCGCCTTCACGCTCTACGATGGACTGACGTACGTAGAAGCCGCCGTGAAGTCGGGACTGGACGTGGATGCATTCGCCCCCCAGCTCTCCTTCTTCTTTAACGTGCACAATGATTTCTTCGAAGAGATTGCCAAGTTGCGCGCAGCCCGGCGGTTGTGGGCCCGCGAGATGGAACGGCGGTACCACCCGAAGAATCCCCGTTCCCTCCAGCTCCGCTGCCATGCCCAGACGGCCGGCTGCTCTCTGACCGCTCAGCAACCCATGAACAACGTGGTGCGCACCACGCTCCAGGCGCTGGCTGCCGTGCTGGGTGGCACGCAATCCCTTCACACCAATTCGATGGACGAAACCTTGGCC
>JAJONL010000053.1 GCA_021323395.1 Nitrospira sp. | reverse complement strand
ATCTCGTCCATGTAGAGAATGGCCCGCAGACTGGTCGTGCCAGACTGAGTGCGAATCCAGCCCAACGTTTGGTTTAAGAGGAGCGCCACGAAGAACATCCGTTCGGCATCGCTCAGATGGGCGATCGAAAAGATCGTGATGCGCGGCTTCCCTGATGGGCCGTACAACATCTGCCCCACATCCAGCGCTTCCCCAGTCATCCAGGTCGCGAAGCCGGGGGCCGCGAGCAGATTATTCAATTGCATGGCGAAGCCAAATCGCTCCTTGGAAGGAAAAAACGATTCCAGATCGAGCACTCCCACCTTCGCCATCGGAGGGGTTTGAATCTGTTGAATGAGGGCAGCCAGATCGAGGTCCTGCCCCTTGCGCCATGCGCTGTCTAGGATCGACGAGAGGAGAATGTGCTCGCGGCTTGTGATCGGATCGGTTTGGGTGCCGATCAAACCGAGCAGGCTGGTCACCGTCGTGCCGATGCGGTCACGGAAGAGCTCGGGATCGTCGAGCGTGTCTTGGGAGGGGGCGGAGAATGATTTCAGAATCGATACCGGCAGACCGGCATTGCTCCCCGGCGTGTAGACGACAACCTCCGCTGCTTCTCGCAATTTTTGGATACGGGCGCCACTCTGCCCCCAGTCCGTCAATCCCTTTTGCCAGAGGACGGCCTGTTGCGCCGCGTAGTCGGCCGGCGTCAGCCCTTTCTTGCGCGCGTCGTCTTCGTTGATCCACGGAACGAAGTCTTCTCCCCGCAAGTGCGGGAAGGTCAGCAACAGATTGGCAAGGTCTCCTTTGGGATCGATGACAATGGCTGGAATGCCGTCGATTGCAGCTTCTTCCAATAACCCGACGCAGAGACCGGTCTTGCCGCTTCCAGTCATACCCACGCAGACGGCGTGGGTCACCAAGTCTTTGGAATCATAGAGCAACAGACCGGGCCTAGCCTGCTTTGCGGAAAGGTCATAGGGCCGCCCCAGATAAAACACACCAAGTTTTTCAAAATCTTCAATCGGGGGTGAGGGGGCTGACGAAGGCGCGGAATGGAACGACGGGCTTTTCTTGGTGGGCATAGGCTCCTCCCTGAAAAGGAAACGGATTCAGTGGCTTACGCGGGCCGGAGGCATTGTATGGTGTAGGCCCAAGGTCCGCAAGCGAGAGCCCACTGATAAAATTTACAACTCGGGATGCCTGCCACCCCAACTAGGGGTCCCCCCAGTATAGAAACCTGCTTCACTTTCATACATTGGGGCCTGACAGTGGAAATCGACGCGCATCTAATCGCGCCAAACAAGGGGGGAACGTCATGAAGAGTTTGTGGGCAGTCGGCATGCTGTTGGTAGTCGCTGGTTGTGGTCCCCAGTACACCATCCCTAACTATGAAACCGGCGAAATCGAAAAGGTGATTTCAAGCGGCCGCTCGCCACAGGCCTGCATCGAGACCCTCAAGGAAGACGCCCAAAAACTGAATGTGAAGGTCAGGCTGACCGATGTGCACCATGAAGCCACGTCTGGACCCATTGCCTGGCTGTACTCGAACACCTACATCTGCACCGGCAAAGTATACGGGGCTAAGTCGTAAGGAGAGACCGACATGAGCCCGAACGCGGCCTTGGCAAGGGCGGAGCGCGACGATGCGGCCGACGCCCGATCAATCGGTCAGGAAGACGCTCGGCTCACCTTACGCTTTTTGCTCACGTTTGATGACGGGCCGCACGCCAACACCGGAAAGGTTCTCCGGCAACTGGCACGGAATTCCGTGCAAGAGGATGTCAAGGCCATCTTTTTTGTTCAGACGAGGCATCCGAACGGTGGAGGATCAGCCGAGGGCCGGGCCATGCTCGCCATTGAACATGGGGAAGGCCACCTGCTGGGGCTGCATACCGGTACGCCACGGGGTCACGTCAGCCACACCGGCATGACGCCAACCGACCTGGACCGCTCCCTGATGGACGGTAAGGCAGACCTCGATCGCATCACGGGGAAGCCACCCTTATTGGTCAGGCCGCCCTATTGGCTCTTCAATTCGTCGACCCTTTCCCGGTATAACCGACACCAGCTTCATATGATGTTGTCGGACGTCAAAGCCTTCGATGGCGTGAACTGGGGCATTCATCTGCTGAGGCGTTTGAGCTTCCGGTCTCAGCTCGCCGGTTTGCGCGCTCACTTTTTACGAGGCGCACTGCCGGTGGTGAATCGCTGCATTCCGGTCGTGATGACCTTTCACGATACGAATACGTTCACGGCCGATCACCTGGAAGAGTATCTTCGCCTATTGACGGATGAGGCGACGGATTTGGGTCTCCCGCTGCACCCGAAACCCTTTTTTAACCACGCCGAGGAATTATTGGATGTCGGGCTTCGACGAGCCATACCCCATGTGTCTGCCGGTCATCACAGCGCCACACTTCTAGAGGCATAATACTATGGCTTCCTCACCACAACTGGGTTTCACCACAGCGAGCGGGTTGGAACAAGACCTTGCCAAGCTCATCGTCGATTCGCTTCGGTTGGAAGTGGCGCCGGGCGACATCGATCCCGCGGCGCCGTTGTTCGGCGATGGATTGGGGTTGGATTCCATCGACATGCTGGAAATAGCGCTGGCGGTATCCAAACGGTATGCAGTGGAATTGCGCTCGGAAAACCGGGCGGCGCTGGCCTCATTGCGTGCGCTCGCCGCGCACATCGCCCAACAGCGGACTTCATGATGCGTTCGACGGACAGTCAGATGGCTCCGGTACCCACGGCCCGACGGGCCTTTGCCCCTGTCGCCGCACCGGCCTATCCGCTTGTCGCGCATGACTCGCCGGGCTGCACCTTGGCCTGGCGGCGTGATCGAATGCACTCCGTGGAGGAATTTCTCCGATCGGTGTGGGGATTGGCCGCACAGCTTCCCCCCAAACGATATGCGATCAATGTTTGCAAGGATCGGTATCTGTTTGCGGTGGGATTTGCAGCGGCCCTGGTGGCTCGGCACATCAGCCTGTTGCCCACCTGTCGAGCTGAGGAACCGTTGCGGCGGCTGGCAGAACGGTACTCCGACGCCTATGTGTTGACAGACCATGACCTCGACACCTCGATGCCGTCGTTTCACGTCACCGATCACGCCCGGCACTCCTCCGGCTCAATGAAGATCCCCTTCATTCCGGCCGACCGGATCGCCGCCATCGCCTTTACCTCCGGAAGCAGCGGGTTCCCGCAAGCCCATGCCAAGAGCTGGGGCTCGCTGGTGTTGGGAGCCAAGGCATTGGGTCGCCAATTCGCCCTCTCGAGCTCCCCTCCGCGGACCGCCGTGGGAACCGTCCCGGCGCAACACATGTATGGCTTGGAAACGACCATCATGCTGCCGCTCCAGTGGGGCTGGAGTCTGCATGCCGGCAATTCAATCCTGCCTGCGGATATCCGGACGGACCTCGAACGGCTGGGCTCGCCGGCCTGGCTGATGACCACGCCTTTCCATCTCAAGGCCTATCTCAGCGAGCGGACCGCGCTGCCGGGGCTCGAAGGGATCGTTTCCGCGACCATGCCGTTGACCCGCTCGGCCGCTCAGGAAGCGGAACATATTTGGCAGGTGCCGGTGCATGAGATCTACGGCTGCACGGAAGGCGGAATGCTCGCCTCGCGCCGCACCGCGGATGGGGATGCCTGGACGCTCTGTCACGAATTGCGGATGAGACAAGAAAGTGGCGGCACCTGGGTGAAGGGCGGGCATGTGGGAGCATGGCTCCAGCTCACGGACCGCATCACCTTGCGCAACCGGCGCGAATTCCTGCTCCTTGGTCCGAATTATGATCTCGTGAAAGTGGCGGGCAAACGGGCGTCATTGGCGGCACTCAACGCGGCCCTCCTGCGGGTGCGCGGGGTGTCGGACGGCACGTTTTACTGGCCCGATCAGGGACGGTCCGGGAACGGACGATTGAGCGCGTTTGTGGTGGCGCCGGGCGTAAGCCGCGCCGCGATTCTCGCCGATCTCCGAAGGTTCATCCCGGTCTATTTCGTGACGGCTCTGCCGCGAAACGCCACCGGAAAATTGCCGCATGAGCAGTTGGAAACCTTCGCGGAGCAGGTCCGGCACTCAGGCCAAGCCCGAACTATTCATGAATGCCGTCGCGAATCGTTCGAGACCGAAGCCCGCCGGGGCTTCTCGCAAGGCGCACGGCGCGATGAATAAAGAGCGCCACGTTTGTGCGCGCCGGCGAGGCGGTGAGCCGGCCGTTTCTTCATACCTTGATTTCCGCGGTCCGTCGAGGAGGCCGAACGAGAAAAGCCCGCCGGGCGAGAGGATCGGACGACGGAGCAGGTATTCATGAATAGTCCTGGCTAGACCTCAAGGATAATCCATGCCGCATGAGCTGCAGCGAACAATCGGTAATCCTGTGGTTCCGGGGGTCGTCATCCTCAGTGAGATCGTGCAGGCCACGGAAGCCTGGCTCCACTGGGCTCGCGATCCTGTTTCGGTGACCTCAGTAAAATTCATGCGACTCCTGCGTCCGAGCGAACCATTCACGCTGCTGCTGGAGCGGCTGTCGGAGAGCACCGTGTCCTTTGCGGTCCTGCGCGACGAGGACCATATTGCGGCGGGTACACTTCACCGGGCAGGTCCGATGAGCGGCCAGAGTCACCCATGAGCACCCGATGGCTCGCGCAACCCGAACGCGGCAACCGCAGGCTGATTCGGCTCCTCACCTGGATCACGCTGAAACTGGGCCGTCCTGTGGCGCGCTGGTTGCTCTATCCCATCTGTCTCTATTTCCTGCTGTTCTCGGGCAGAACTCAACGTATCTCGCGTGAATACTTGCAGCGGATTCTCAAACGACCCGCCGGCTGGAGAGACGTGTTCCGCCACTATCATGCCTTTGCGTCGACCATCCATGACCGGGTGTATCTCTTGTCGGGACGCCATCGGTATTTCGACATTCGCATAGAGGGCGCGTCCGCATTGCATGCCATACTGGCTCAAAAGCGAGGCTGCATCCTCCTGGGCTCTCACCTCGGAAGTTTCGAAGTGCTGCGCGCGCATGGCCTGTTCGATCAGCAATTACCGATCACCGTGATCATGCACGAAGCCGCGGCCTCCAACCTCAACGCCGTCTTGCACAGTCTTCACCCGGAGATCCGCGACCACATCATTCCCCCCGGCACGCCGGATACCATGCTCGCGGTCAAGGAACGGCTCGATCAAGGCGAGATGGTCGGAATCCTCGGCGATCGGGTATTCGGCGACGAAAAAGGGATGACGTGCGACTTTCTCGGCAAGCCGCGAATGTTTCCGGAGGGACCGTTCCTGCTGGCCGCGCTCCTGCAAGTTCCTGTCGTCTTGTTTTTTGGCCTCTACCAGGGGGGACGGCAGTATGACATTCATTTCGAGCCGTTGGCGGACAGCATCCATCTGGATCGTGTCCGGCGGTCGGAGACCCTTCGTCCCTGGATCGAGCGGTACGTCAGCCGATTGGAACATTATTGTCGTCTCTATCCCTATAACTGGTTCAATTTTTATGACCTTACGGACGATGCTCGCCCCTCTCATACTGCTGTGTAGTCTGCTCACTGGGCTGCCGGCCGCCGCTGAACAGGAGTCCGGAAGTCCGCCGCTGGACGTCCCGGGCCTGATGGAACTGATGGCGAAGGTGCCGGCCCGCGAAGACCGGTTTACTGAAACGAAGACCGTCGCCATGCTGACCCGGCCATTGGTGCTCAAAGGGACCCTGACGTATGTGCGACCCGATCGCGTGGAAAAACATGTCACGTCGCCCTACGCCGAACATCTGGTCGTGCAAGGCGATCGGCTCACCCTTTCGACCCAGGAAGGCACGAAACGCATCGCCGTGGACAGCCATCCGCTGATCCGCTCGTTCATCGAGGCCATCAGGGCAAGCTTGGCGGGCGAGGTCTCCGTCTTGAGGCGGCTGTACCATATCAAACTGCAGGGCACCCAGCAGAATTGGATGCTCACACTGCGGCCCTTGGACGCTCAGGCGGCGGAGTACCTCAGCTCGATCACCCTCTCGGGCCGTGGAGATCGCTTGACGGCAGTCGATATTCGGGAAACAGGAGGAGACCGGTCGCTGATGCAGATCCATGAGCCCGTCTCGTGACGCTGCATCCTCGAGCGGCGGTGATTTTGTGGATGGTGCTCCTCTTTGTCAGCGGAGGAGTCATTGCGAACATGACGGTGACCACTGATCTCACGGCCCTGCTTCCCCAATCCGCAGACCGCACGCAGGAACTCCTGGTGGGGCAACTTCGTGATGGCGTGGCGGCTCGCCTGATCCTCATCGCCCTCGAAGGCGCCGGACCGGAGAGCCTGGCTGAAGCCAGTCGAAAGGTCGCTCGCAGCCTGAGGGAGACGTCGCTCTTCGTATCGGTGAATAATGGAGATCCCGCCGATTTCACGGTCGAGCGCGATGTGTTGATGCGCCATCGTTACCTCTTGAGTTCAGCGGTCACTCCGGAACATTTCTCGGCGCCCGCCCTGCGCGCCTCCCTCGAACGACAGCTCCAGCTGCTGGGCTCGCCGGCAGGGTCGGTGACGAAGGCCACCTTGCCTTCCGACCCCACCGGCGAAGTGGCCCACATTCTCTCCCAATTCGCGGCGACCGAGCAGCCCTCGATGCTGCACGGGGTCTGGTTTTCCCCCGACGGGACGCGGGCTCAACTCGTGGCCGAAACGCACGCGCCGGGCTTCGACCTCGATCAACAGGCGGCAGCCGTGCGCGCGATCCGCGCGGCGTTCGCCTCCTCGGGCCTGCCGGAAAGCAGTCGACTCCTCATGAGCGGCCCCGGCGTATTTGCGGTTGAATCCCGGGCGACGATCGAACGCGATTCATGGCGGCTCTCCCTCATCGCCGTCGTGATGGTAACCGGGTTATTGTTTGCCGTCTACCGATCGATGACTCCCCTGTTCCTGAGCCTGCTGCCGGTGGTGACCGGCCTGCTCGTGGGTGTGGCTGCCGTCCACCTGGTTTTCGGGTTTGTGCATGGGATCACGCTCGGGTTTGGCGCGACGCTGATCGGAGAAGCCGTCGACTATCCGGCCTATGTCTTGACTCAGGTCATCGCGGGCGAACAACTCCAGCAGACCTTGGCGCGGGTGTGGCCCACCTTGAGACTCGCCGTCATGACCACGGTCTTCGGCGCGCTCAGCATGTTGTTCTCAAGTATTACCGGCCTCTCACAGTTGGGTGTCCTGGCTTTCGTGGGCGTGCTGGTCGCTGGATTGGTCACACGCTGGATTCTGCCCGCGCTGGCTCCGCGGATGATGCGAACCGCCCCGCACCAGATCCTGCCGGTGAAGTGGGCCGCTCTCTCGGCATCGATGGGTGGCGCCCGCTGGATGCTCTGGTTGTTGGCCTTCGCCGCCCTCGCGACGGTAGCCGTCCGGCATCAGGACATATGGGACAACGATCTGGCTAATTTGAGCCCGATTTCCCCATCCTCGAAGGCCCTCGATGAACAACTGCGAAAAAACCTCGGCGCACCCGATGTCCGATATCTGCTCGTTATCAACGGCGCGAGCAAAGAAGAGGTCCTGCAGCGCAGTGAATCGACCGCCCCGCTGCTTCGCCGCATGGTGGACGACGAGCTGTTAACCGGCTTCGATCTGCCGAGTTTGTATCTGCCCTCCGAAGAGACGCAGCGCCGGCGTCAGGCGGCCCTGCCCCCTTCCTCTGTGCTCGCATCGTCCCTGACCCAGGCTCTTGAAGGATTACCCTTCCGCACGGGACTGTTCGAGCCCTTTTTGCAAGATGTGGAGCAGGCTCGCATGGGCGAGTTGGTGGATATCATCAACCTGCAACCCTCCGCCTTTGCTCTCAAGGTCCGCGCGCTCCTGCTGGGAAGCCGCGACCAATGGACTGGGTTGGTCCCGCTTCGCGCGGTTGAGTCGGCGTCGGCATTGGCCGATCGCATCAGCCAGACAGCCGTCCCTGGGGTGATCTTTCTCGATTTGAAGGCTGAAGCCGGTCGCTTGGTGAACGGCTACCGGCATCAATCCTTGCAGCTCACGGCTCTCGGGGTGGTGGCGATCATGGCGGTATTGTGGTGGGGATTGCGCGACGCGCGCCTCGTCGGACGCGTGCTCCTTCCACCGCTCCTCGCCATCCTGTTTGTGGTGACGGTGCTTACATTGTTCGGCGAACGACTTTCCTTGTTCCACCTGGTGTCATTGCTGCTCGTCCTGGGGGTCGGACTCAACTACGCCCTCTTTTTCAACCGGCCGTTCACTGATGAAGAGGAACGCCGGCGGACCTGGCTCTCCCTGACGGTGTGCATTCTCGCCACCCTTTCGGCCTTCGGCGCGCTCGCATTCTCACGCACTCCCGTTCTCCATGCCATTGGCCTCACCGTCGGGCTCGGCGCCGCCTTTTCTCTGCTCGCCGCGACGGTGCTGGGCAAACAGAGAGTGATCCAATGATGACGACGCTCGCCATCACCGCCATAGCCACCGCCAATCCGCTCGGGCGCGGCCTGCCCGCCACCTGGGACGCTCTACGCAAGGACCGGCATGGATTGCGGCCCAATGATTTCGAGGATGCGGCCGTCAACACATGGATCGGGCGGGCCGAGGGACTCGAAGCAGAACCGATTACCGGAAAGCTCGCCGACTTCGATTGCCGAAACAATCGTCTGGCGCTGGCCGGCTTGCGGCAAGATGGGTTTGAACCGGCTGTCGCCGCTGCGCGACTTCGATATGGTCCGGCGCGCATCGGTGTCCTGATCGGCACGACAACTTCCGGAATACTTGAAACCGAACTGGCCTATCGACGGCGATCGCCTTCGGGCGAGCTGTTGCCCTTGACCGTCCGCTACCGCGAAACACAGAACCTGTTTTCAGTCAGCCAACTCGTCCGGCGTCACTTGGGTCTGACCGGTCCGGTCGCGTCGATCTCAACGGCCTGTTCGTCCAGCGCCAAGGTATTCGCCAGCGCATCCCGCTGGCTGGCGGCAGGCTTCTGTGATGCCGTGGTAGTCGGCGGCGTGGATAGTTTGTGCTTCATGACGCTCTACGGTTTCGCCTCACTCGGGCTGCTCTCCGCAACTCCCTGCCGACCTTGTGATGCGGACAGAAACGGGTTGTCCATCGGAGAAGCGGCCGGCTTCATGTTGTTGGAGCGTCCTGGCGGGCATGATGACGCGGTTCATTTGCTCGGCTACGGGGAGAGCAGCGATGCGCATCACATGTCCACACCACATCCGGAAGGATTGGGCGCCGCCTTAGCCATGGAACGGGCACTCGCGCGCGCGGAGATGAAACCGATCGACATCGACTATATCAATCTCCACGGCACCGGAACCCCGGCGAACGACTTGGCGGAGGATCGCGCGATCTGGCGTCTATTCGGAGGGCGGACCCCCTGCAGTTCGACCAAGGGGAGAACGGGACATACGCTGGGCGCCGCGGGCATTACGGAAGCCGTTCTCGCAATACTTTGCCTGCGGCATGATTTCATTCCGGGCACGTTGCATACCGAACGGGTCGACCCTCAACTCCAGAGCTGCGTCATGCTGCAGAGCGAATCCCGTCCCTTGCGCGCCGTCATCAGCAATTCGTTCGGCTTCGGCGGCAATAATTGCTGCCTCGTTTTCGGGAAGAGGCCGTGATGCAAATCTTTGTGACCGGTGTCGGCATTGCCGGACCGGGACTCGACGGCTGGGCGAACACTCACCCGATCCTCACCGGGCAGTCTGCGTACCGGATGACGCCGTTCTCCCGCTCGATCCCGGATATTTTATCGGCGGCGGAGCGGCGTCGGAGCAGCCAGGCGGTGCGCCTCGCGATTCTGGCGGCGCAAGACGCCTTGAAGGCCGGAGACCTCCGGGGTGAGGAGCTGGCCACCGTGTTCGCCTCGTCGGACGGAGACGGTGTCATCACACAGGACATTTGTGAATCGCTGGCCGGTTCGGCGCGGGAGGTCTCTCCGACTTCCTTCCACAACTCGGTCTACAATGCGCCGGCGGGCTATTGGAGCATCGCCACCCATTCACAGTTGGCATCGACCAGTGTCTGTGCCTACGACGTGTCGTTTGCCGCCGGACTCATAGAGGCCGCGTCCTATGCCACGGTCGAGCGACAGCCGGTCATGTTGATTGCGTCGGATCTCCCCTTTCCTCCCCCGCTCCATGTGATTCGGCCGGTCGAGGAGAGCCTGGCTATCGCCCTGCTGATTTCTCCCACAGCCCGCAAGGCCTCCCTCATGCGCTGGGAGATCCAGTTCAAACCACACGGGGCCATTACGGCTTTTCCCACCGGGTTGCCCGAGAGCCTTCGCAGCAACCCGGCGGCGCGTGGTCTTCCCTTGTTGGCGGCGTTAGCCAACCGAACGGACGAGACCGTGTCACTGGAGTATTCCGACGAGACCGACCTCGTGGTCTTGTGCGAACCGGGAGCTTGAGCGATGGACGACGTGGGCACGGACATTTCCCGACTGATTCCCCATCGCGGGGCGATGTGCCTGCTTGAGGCGATCGAGAGTTGGGATCAGGAGCACATTGTCTGCCGTGCGACCAGTCATCGTCGTCCCGACAATCCCTTGCGCGACGACAGCGGCTTGCGCGCGCTGTGCGGCATCGAATATGGCGCGCAGGCCATTGCCACTCATGCGGCGCTGCTCGGAAGACCGGGCGGGCGCGGCGCACAACCGGGAGTGCTGGCTGCCGTACGCGATGTCACCACGACGCTGTCCCATTTGGACGCCCTGCACGGAGCGTTAACCATTCGCGCCACCGTCGTCTTACGTCACGCGCAAGGCCGCATCTACGACGTGACGGTGGAGGGAGACGGCCGGACCCTGCTGACCGGACGGCTCTCCGTGATCACGCCGACCAACGGAGTTCACCAGGCGGAATCTGTTCCGGCAGAAAGAGTCGTATGACGACGCGAGCGCTCGTGACGGGAGGGAGCGGATCCATCGGCCGGGCCATTTGCCTAGCCTTGGGTGAAACCGGCTTGGAGGTCATCGTCCACGGATGCGCGCACCGCGAGCGCGCCGAGGCGGTGGCACAGTCCATTCGTGACAAGGGCGGCCAGGCTGAAGCCGTCTGTTTCGATGTCACCGATGTCGAGCAGACCCGCCAGGCCCTGGAACGGCTGCACCGGGCCGGCCCCATTCAAGTGCTCGTGCACAATGCGGGCATCTATGACGACGCTCCCATGGCCGGCATGACCCTGACGCAGTGGAAGAGCGTGATCGACGTGTCGCTGAATGGCTTCTTCAATGTCACGCAGCCGCTGCTGCTGCCGATGATCCGCACCCGATGGGGACGTATCGTCACGATTACCTCCGTCAGCGGCCTGATCGGAAACCGTGGACAGGTCAACTATGCCGCGGCGAAGGCGGGACTCCATGGAGCGACGAAGGCGCTCGCGCTGGAGCTGGCTTCCCGGCACATCACGGTGAATGCCGTCGCGCCCGGCATCATTTCCACGCCGGAGACGCAGGCCCTGTTCGACCGCGACGCAATCGGCCGGTTGGTTCCCATGAAACGCGCCGGCACCGTGGAGGAGGTCGCAAGTCTCGTGAGCTATCTCGTCTCCGATGTCGCCGCCTTTGTCTCCGGGCAAATCATTTCGGTGAATGGAGCGCAGGCATGAAAAGCTGGGCGCAGGACTATGTGGCCGTCATCCCGGCCTATAATGAAGCCGGGACGATTCGTGCTGTGGCGAGCCACACACTGAAGCACCTCGATCGCGTGGTGGTCGTGGACGACGGGTCCATCGATCGGACGGTGGACTGCCTACGCGAGTTACCGGTCACGGTCATCCGGCATCCTCACAACCTGGGCAAAGCCGCCGCGCTTTGGCGGGGCATGCAGTATGCCATGACAGAGGGCGCCGCAGCCGTTCTCACACTCGATGGAGACGGACAGCATGACCCGGACGATATTCCCGCCCTGATCACCCTGCACCGGTGCGATCCCTCCGCCATCATCATCGGCGCGCGTCTTCATCATAGTCGCCGCATTCCCTGGCTCCGGCTCCTCGCCAATCGGGTGGCCAATTTCTGGGTGTCCTGGGCCGCCGGACAGCGGATTCACGACAGCCAATCCGGATTCCGGCTGTACCCGACCTCGCTGCTGAACGCAGCTGGATCGCGCTGCGACCCGACCTCCGGGTTCGCATTCGAGAGTGAAATTTTGATTGAAGCCGGCCGGATGGGGATTCCCATACGAGTCGTCCCGGTGTCGACGACGTATGGACGCCACCTCCGACAGAGCCATTTCCGGCAAGTGCATGACGTGGCCAGAATCACACGCATGGTCACCCGCAAACTTCTCGCCAAACGGTTGGATATCGCGGGGTTGCTCAAGAGCCGACGTGAACCGCAGGCTCCCCGTCAACTTCATGGTGGCCTTCGGATCACCGCGTGCGACTGCCCGCCGCTTCGCCGACCTCGGATCCTCTTTGTTGCCGAGGCCGTCAGCCTGGCCCATGTCGCGCGAGCCGCCGCATTGGCGCGAACACTTGATCCCAAACGTTTCGACGTGCATTTGGCATGCGATCAACGGTACCTCCATCTGTTTGACACACTCCACGCAACCATACACCCGATACGCTCCCTTGAGAGCGAACAGTTCCAGGATCGTCTGCGCAGGGGCAGTCCGCTCTATACAACCGACGAACTGCGCACCTATGCGCAACAGGACCTGCGCCTTCTGCGCGACGTGAATCCGGATGCGGTCGTCGGTGATTTTCGCCTGTCCCTTTCTGTCAGCGCCCGCGTTGCGTCTATTCCCTATCTGACGGTGACCAATGCCCATTGGAGCCCCTATGCCAGGCAGACGTTCGTGGTGCCGGAGCTGGCCATCACCGAACGATTCGGTTCTCACCTGGGCCAGGCCCTGTTCACCCTGATGAGGCCGTTCGTATTCGCCCACCAGGCGCGGGCCCTCAACCAGGTGCGAAAAGACTATGGGTTGCCGTCCGTAAGCTACAGCCTTCCGCACATCTATACGGAGGCCGATGAAACGCTCTACGCCGACCTGCCTGAGCTGGTTCCGACCTTCGATCGTCCTCAACATCATCATTATGTCGGTCCGGTGCTTTGGTCGCCCGACTCCACTCCGCCCTGGTGGGACGCCGTCCCTAATGATCGGCCCACGGTCTATGTCAGCCTCGGCACGTCGGGGCGGCCAGATCTGTTACCGAAAGTGATGCGCGCTCTGGAGCACCTGGGCGTGACGATCTTGCTGTCGACGGCGGGCCGCCCCGCGCCGGAAGCGATTTCGGAACGCACATGGACCGCCCCCTATCTGCCCGGGCTCCAGGCTGCGGCGCGAGCCGACATCGTCATTTGTAATGGGGGAAGCGCCACCGTCTATCAAGCCTTCGCGGCCGGCGTGCCCGTACTAGGGATCCCGAGCAACCTCGATCAGTACCTGATGATGGACTATGTTCGACGATGGGGAGCAGGCGACTATCTCCGAGCCGGCGAGACGACAATGTCGGCGGTGAGAGAACGCGCGGATCTCATTTTGCGCAGCCCCATGTATCGGCAGCAGGCCGGCCGCCTGGGAGCGCTCATCCGCTCCCGACAATCGACCGACCGATTCGAATCTTTGCTCGCCCGGGTTGTAGGAGCCGAGCCTTCGTCCGCAGCCGACAGCGATCAATCCCGATCGGCGGAGCTGTCGGCGCCTGCCGTGGGTGGCCGCCATGAGTGGTCGCAACCCCGTCGAGACCCGAGCCCTTGGGATTCACATTAAAGCGGAAGGAGCCGGCGCAAGTCGGATTCACGTGACCATCATCGATCCGACCATTCACACCGAAGCGCCCCCTCCGGCCTCCGATCCGGAAGCCGTCTTGAGCGAAGCTCGCCCGCACCTCCACGTACACTCGGTGACGCTGACCGGTTTATTCATTCTGGCGGTCTTTTTTACCCTCCACGTTGGGCGGGTGATTTTTCTTCCGATCACTATCGCGGTCTTATTGGCGGTTCTTTTCGCGCCCCTCTTGCGGCGCATGAAGCATCTGAGGATTCCCGAACCGTTGAGCGCCGCAATTCTGTTGTCGCTGCTGATCGCCATCCTTGGGTATGGAGTGTCGCGATTGGCAGAGCCGGCAGCCGACTGGGCGGCCCGGGTGCCTGACGCCTTCCGCCAAGCCGAATACAAGCTTCGCGTCTTCAAGCAACCGATGCAGGAAGTGACGAAAGCCACGGAGCTGCTGTCCAAAGCCGCCGATTTGGATGGGGCGAAAAAGGTGCAACAGGTTGAAGTGAAAAGCGATGCCTGGCCGATGAAGTTTTTCAGCCTCACGGGTGAATTCGCCATCGAGGTCGCGACGACCTTTATTCTGTTGTACTTCCTCCTTTCGTCGGGGGATCTGTTTCTACAGAAGCTCGTCAAGGTGCTGCCTCGTTGGCCGGACAAACGACGAGCCGTAGAGATCGTGCGGCAAATCGAAGAACAGCTCTCCCGCTATCTTGTGACGGTCACCTGCATCAACCTGGGACTCGGAACGGCGGTCGGCATCGCGATGTACCTTCTGGGCATGCCCAATCCCATCCTCTGGGGCGTGATGGCCGCCCTGCTGACGTTCATACCCTATTTGGGCCACATGTTCGGCATCATCGTGATCATGCTCGTCGCGGCCTTGACGTTTGACGAGCTGGGGCGCATGTTCCTCGTCGGAGGGGTGTATGGCGCTCTCGCCCTCCTGGAAGGCTGGTTCGCGACGCCGATGATCCTCGGTCAACGGCTTGAGATCAATCCCGTGGTGCTGCTGATCGGTCTCATGCTGTGGGGATGGATCTGGGGAGTCGGCGGGGCGCTATTGGCCGTGCCCCTGCTGGTGGCATTCAAAATCTTCTGCGACCATGTTGAACCTTTAGTTCCCGTCGGCGACTTTCTCGGGAAATGAAGTGAAGTGGTAAGAATGTGCTGCGCAGGAGATTGACGAGAGCAGGACTCAGCCCAGAGCATTGACGGCTCATCGCCGGCAGACAATAAGTCCCAAGGCCTGTTCGCCCTGGAGGGGTATGCAATGGGACTATCCTGCTGGTGCTTCTGATCCTTCTGCTTGTCGGCGCGTTACCGACCGGCCTCATAGCGGAACTGAGGATATGCGCCGAGCGACAGGCTCGGTTGGTCGTTTTGGTTCTATTGGTTCTTGTGCTCATCGGCGGTCTGTAGGAGGACAGACTTGGAAATACCCGCCCTGAGCCATGGATGTTGTGGTTCACGTTCATTACACCATATCGGACTTTTGTCCAAAGGAGGAATCGATGCGACATATGATTTGCATAATACTGATGCTCGTCCTGGCAGCCGGGACCGGTTGTTCGATCTCGAGCGTCGCGTCCGACCCGCGAGGAGTCAAAGGAGTGGACGGCGACCACCTCACGCACATCAACACCAGAAACTATGCCGTGCACCTGTTTATGACCAAACCGATCTGGGGAGACGCCACCCTGAGTCAAACGGTTCAGAGTTTCGCCGATGAGGCCAAAAAACACGGGGCGACGAAGGTGAGAATCGTGCAATCGGATGAGGCCACCATGTGGTACCTGGTTCCGATCATTGGGTTCATATTTACCCCGGTGGCCACAAACGTTGCGGGGGATGCGCTCCTTCCCTAGTCCGGCGGAGCGACCAATCCGGCGCGCCCTGTCTGCGCCGCGGGCGCGCGTCAGCCGCTTTGCAATCGAGATGAATTGTCGCCATGTGTGTGGGTTCCGCAGGCTGCCTGTCTGAACCATGAGCCTGTCACTTCCGTGGCAGGCTCATGGGATGCCCGGCCTTCCTGTTCTCCCACCGGTGATTCGTCCCGTGTAACGCGTCCTGTTGGCCTGGTCGATCACGAGGATCGATGTGACGGTTCGACGTGACGCGAAGCACATCCTCAAGCCTGGCCATAGCAGCATGCCACCTGAGCTGATCGCGGCATATTATGCAAAAATCGAGTTTTCCGCAGCCTGTTAGACCTGCCAAAGTGATTGCGAATTGTCCATGTTGCAGGCAGGATGCCCGGCATGGTGGTCGGCCCTGGTTTGCCCTCTCGGATCTTTGGAGTCTTCTGTGTCCTCATCGTGATGGCCTCGGTGGCTCAGTCGGA
Source organism: Nitrospira sp. (assembly GCA_021323395.1). Classification (GTDB taxonomy): domain Bacteria; phylum Nitrospirota; class Nitrospiria; order Nitrospirales; family Nitrospiraceae; genus Nitrospira_A. Next base: position 3,315 of record JAJONL010000053.1, on the reverse strand, counting down.
ACCCCCCGCGCAAAGTGTCCATTGGGGATCCATCGCTTTCCCCGACCCTGACCAGACCCTCACCCTCAGTACCACGGTGGTAGACCGATTCACGGAATTCGACGGCGAGGGGAGGCGGTACAACGACATCCGCGAGACCATGGGATTTAACTTTTTCACTCTGAGCTGGACGCACCCCCTGGTTCGATTTCCAGGCTGGAACTTCAATTTCACCGCGGCAGGTGGGCCCACGAGAGACGGCCCGAGCCGGTTCTTGCAAAATGAGGTGGTGCACAAATTTAGAGGTCTGACGGAGGTGCCGGTCGCCGAGAAACGGGAGGCCAACGATTTCATGCTGAGCAGTAGCCTGACCCGTTGGTTCTCCCTACTCGGCTCACCGGAGGTGTTCTTTGCGGGAATCGGCGGAGCCGGCGGCTCGCTATATTATGAACCCTACATGCAAGCGGGGTTTCGACGCCTCGCGTTATTGGAACCGCTGCCCCTGATCGGCGAGTATCTTCGTGTTTCCGCCCTGGGACGATATGGACGACCCTTCAGCGGCGCAGCATTTCGTCGAGTCGCTCCGCAATCCTATTTGGGGCAAGTGTCGGTGGGATTAGGCAATTACCGAAGTTGGCAGGATCACACTCCCTGGGAGATTGAGCTGGCCGTGACCTTCGATTCGGGTCTCTTTGTCGATCATCGCGGTGATTCGCTTGAAGAGCGATTTGTCTCACTAGCTCTTCGCTATTCCGCATTTACCTTCGAGACCTGGAACGATTTGATCAATCAGAAAGACTATGGCCCGACCTTCGGCGCGCGTGTCACAGTGGATCTGCTGTACGCTTACGAACGGATGGTTCCATTGAAGGCCGGGCCCTATCGCTGTGACACCTCGGAAGGGGAATCAAGTTCCGCTACCTACTTGCCACAGGTAATCTTGAGCGATTCGATATCATTCGCCATATCCAGTTTTCCCAGATTGGGGACTCGCTGTCCTGGAGTGAATGCGATTTCCGTACCCTTGAAGTCTTTGTCTTCATAGGCATGTACCGTCGCGTTGGACCCGACGATCACACTTTCGATGTCGTTGCTCCAGTCTTTGCCGGCCAAATTTTTCAGCGAGGAGTATTCTTTCGGTCCTTGCAGCACGACATGGGGGTCATCGGCATCGTAATTGTCATCCTCAAAAACCTCGATGAAACAGTTTTTGTCCACGACCTTCATTTCCATATCCGCGGCATAAGCGGGAAGTCCGGCCAAGGTAAGGACCGCAGTCATCATGAACATCGTTCGTAACGCCATTGCTACCTCCAATAATGTAATTGAATCCGTCGAACTGGTCGTTCGATTCGGATCATTACTTTAAAATTCCTAGAAACCACAACAGCAGCAGGAGGCTTGCCGGAACTCCGAGCAACCAGAGTATGAACCCTTTTCCCATCGTTCCCATTTGAGAGCTCCTCCCGAGCCGCAGCCGCTCACGGCAGTAAAGACGCAGTGGCCAATTCTCGATTCAACGCACTCACCATTTTCAGGTGCGCAGCGCGATCTTCCTCCAGCCCGGTGGTGAATAAATCAGAATAGTTCCGTTGCAGCACCAGTCCGAAGTCTTGATGCTTGTCGGCCGGAATTTCATACAGGGACGCCAGCGCGCTCACGTATTGTCCTCCGCCGGCTGCGGCTTCCTGACGCAGGTTTTCATACGCCACTCCCGCAAACAGATTTATTTTCTGCTCCTTCAATACCATTCCGTCCGCAGAAAACAGTTCATTCGGGCTCGTGCTGGAGAAGAAATTTACCGTCGTGTCGATGGTGGCCTTGGTGGTGTTACAGGCTCCCATCGTGAGTCCGGCCGCCGCAACACTCATCGCTAATCCTAGATTTCGAACTGACCTGGATACTTCCATAAACACCTCCTTCAGATCCCCTGTGACGGTAGAGAACCCGGTAAAAAGTTGTCACCTGCACCCTTGATTGCTTGTACCGGATACAAGGGGTGTATGGTCCTATGGATCTCCCTAGCAGAGGAGGCTCTTTCCCCTGGCGGAATCTGGCGAAATTGCTTTGCGTTTTTTGAGCGAAGGCTGGGACTGCGCTAAATCACCGATGCAACGTCATGATCTATCAGCAAGGAACGAGGGGAAGGTCATGCCTGTCAGGACTGCCCCATTGGGTCCAACCTTTTTCTGCCACATAAAGTGTCTGGTGGTGTGGGATCAGACTCTGGAGGGCCCGTCTAGGCCGGCGGGATCGTCATCATTCCTTGAAGACGAAAAACACAGCGCCGATCATCAATCCGAATCCGACCAAATAATTCCATTTCAGCTCTTCCTTGAGGTACAGGACCGAGAATACGCAGAAGACGATCAAGGTGATCACCTCTTGAATCGTCTTGAGCTGCGCCGCCGTATATTCATAATGACCGATCCGGTTGGCCGGCACTTGAAAACAATACTCTACGAAGGCAATCCCCCAGCTCACAAAGATAGCCATCCACAGAGGCGACTCTTTGTATTTGAGATGCCCATACCAGGCGACGGTCATGAAAATGTTGGAGACGGTCAGCAAGAGAATGGTGTGCATGGGCCTCCGGAAAAAAGACATGAAACTGCGGACGGACAGCACTCAGGCACTTTGGCAATGTCTCGAAGGAGATTCGCCGTCCTTGATGCTGCACCTGAAAGGGAAAGATTGAGACGGGATTGGCGCCCCTCTTCTCTAGGAACCGAAGCACTGTGAATACAACCGTACAAGCCTTGATAACATCAGTTCTATCCATGCACGACGGGAGGACGTTAAACCGCAGAAGTTTGGTACGGCGTGTCTTGGACTTTAATCGCTGTTCAAGCCGCTTGTTTCCACTCCAACTTATTCGATTCGCGGAGATGAACCCGGCGCCCTCCAGTTTTAATTAGCGCATACTCTTGCGCCCAGACATGGTTGTGAATAATTACATCCCGCACTACAAATAGCTCCACGAGACGTTTGTACGCTCCATAACGATAAATCTCCTTCATGAATTCTGGGACCGCAACATGATTATCTTTAGGTTGTTTTCTACTGAAAAATCGATCTCTTGCCACGTATGACTCCACCGAAGCTATGAGCAAGATAATCACTAAAACAGCATAACCACATTCATAATATGGAGCGGTAATGCGGTCGCGAGGCACAGGAGGTCGGGCAATCCACTTATTAATCAGATCGGCAATGAGTGTGAAATACTGATTGCCGATGATGCTAATTATTTTTTCCTGCGGTCCTGCCTTTACCATACTTCCACAACTTCTTGAGTGAACTGTCCAAAGTCATCCTGTGACATCTATGCAACTG
>JAJONL010000180.1 GCA_021323395.1 Nitrospira sp. | reverse complement strand
CAATCCGCCGGAATGGTGGGAATGATCTCAAACAAGGCCTGTGGGCCTCCCGTTGAACATCCGATGGCGATCAGCTTCGTGCCGCGTGTGACGCTGACGACAAAGCTGCTGAGCCGGTTGGTAGGCGCCGCGGAAACTTTTGCGATCCCGGTCATGGAGATGGTTCTCAGCTTCGAGCCGGCATGTCTGGCCGCCAGCACTTTCGATACCAATTGCTTTTGGATCTCCGCGATTTTCGAGGCGACTCCATCCAACTGTTTAGGGACGAAATCCACGGCACCCCATTCCAGCGCCTGCAACGTTTCATGCGCCCCTTCTACCGTAATGGAACTCACCATAATCACCGGGACGGGATGTTTCGCCATGATGTGCTGCAAGGCCTGCAAGCCCGTCATGCCGGGCATTTCCACATCCATCGTGACCACATCCGGCTTCAATTGTTGTACCTGTTGGACGGCTTCTTCTCCGTTTCGAGCGACGCCCACGACCTGAATCTGTTTGCCTTCTTCCAGCATGGCGGTCAGGCTTTTGCGCATGAAGGCGGAATCGTCCACGACGAGGACGCGAACTGGAGGTGCCGTAAGGCCGGTCTGTATGCGTGCGAGTGCCATAAGGTTCTGCCTAGTAAATCGGCTGTCCGCTGCGAAAGCTTGAGTCGTCTGCGAGCTAGGCGGCCTTACTCGCCTGCTGCCTCTCGGCATTGAGATAAAACGACAATTTCTCTCCCAACATTTTGGCGTCAAACTTGGTGATATAGTCGGTTGCGCCGACGGCTTTGCCCTTCTCCATGTTGCAGGCTCCCGTCAAGGAAGAGTGCAGCATCACGGGTAAATGCGCTAATCTCGGGTCGGCGCGAATGTGTTTCGTCAATGTGAACCCGTCGATTTCCGGCATTTCGATATCACTCAAAATGCAGTGGATCTGATCCACGCGTTCCTTGCCTTCCGCTGTAGCCTGATCCGCCAGAGCTTGGAGTTTCGTCCAGGCCTCTCCTCCGGTGGTCGTCATGATGTAGGACATCCCCAAGCGTTCTAATGCCTTGCGGATTTGCGTTCTTGCCACCGACGAATCGTCGGCAAACAACATGCATTTGGATTGCAGCTCCGGTGTCGCCACCATACCGGCAAAGACCTCATCATCTGAACGGGGGCAGATATCGTTCAGGACCTTTTCCACGTCGAGAATCAACACCATCCGCCCGTCATCCAGCATCGTGACGGAGGTGACGGCTCCTTTGTTGTTTTCCCGGACAATGGCCGGCGGGGTCTTGATGGCAGACCAGGAGAAGCGGATGATACGATCGACACCCGCGACCAGGAATCCTTGCAAACTTCCGTTGTATTCGGACACGATCAGATAGGGATGAGCGGTGCCCTCCCCTCCCGCCTGCACCTCCGCCTCGACTCCCAGGTTCAAACTTCGTTTGAGCCCCACTACCGGCACCATAATCCCGCGGATATTGGCCATGCCTACGATGCGGCTATCTGCCTCCGGAATCTGTGTGAGGGTCGGCAGCTTCATCACTTCACGGACCTTGAATACGTTGATGCCGAAGATTTCGTTCGTCCCAAGCTTGAATAGCAGCAGTTCCATCTGGTTGGCGCCGGCCAGCCTGGTCCGAGCATCGATTTCATTGATAAGTGTCGACATGCTTCCTCCGATCTCGAGCTTCGCCGTTCATCTATAGGCGCCCGCCGATTCACGTATGTTCATTTGAATCTGATGAGCAGCACTGCTATTCAGGCCCATCTATCCCTCAGACCGCCACCCCATTGGTGTGCCAGGCTCGCGCATTCTGCACCAACTCGGAGGTGTCCAAGATCAACACGACCTTACCTTCGCCGGTAATCGTCGCGCCGGACACGCCTTTGACCGTTTCCAGATAATCCCAAATAGATTTGATGACGACTTCTTCTTGGGAGCGCAGCTCATCCACTACCACCCCGACCCGTCGGTCGCCCAACGCAGCCACCACGACATAGAATCGTTCGCGTTCGGAGTTGGTCGGAATGTCAAATTCCTGCGCCAGACGAATCAGCGGCAACACGCGGTCGCGCAGATGCAGGACTTCGCGCCCGTTGATCGTCTTGATGTCGCTGCGGGAAATGCGCACCGCTTCGATCACGGTACTCAGTGGAATGGCAAAGATAGACTGCTCGACTTCGACCATCAGCGCCTGAATGATCGCAATGGTCAGGGGAAGCTTGATGATGATTTGGCTGCCCTTCCCCAGTTCCGACTCCAGGTCCACGCTTCCGTTGATCTTCCGAATATTGGTCCGCACGACATCCATGCCGACGCCTCGGCCCGACACATCGGTCACTTGCTCGGCGGTGCTGAAGCCGGGCAAGAAAATCAGATTCAATACTTCACGGTGTTCCATCGTCGCCAGTTCGGCCTCGCTGATGAGTCCTTTAGCCAAGGCTTTGGCCTTGATCTTGTCGACGGGGATGCCGCGTCCGTCGTCATTGATGCGAATGACGATGCTGTTGCCTTCCTGGCTGGCGGCAATGGTCAATTGTCCTTCCCCGGTCTTGCCCTTGGCCTGTCGTTCGGCCGGTGTTTCGATGCCATGGTCGATGGCGTTGCGCACCAAATGGACCAGCGGATCGCCGATTTCGTCGGCCACGGATTTGTCGAGTTCGGTTTCTTCGCCGCGCATTTCCAGTCGAACCTGCTTATTCAATTTCTGCGAGAGGTCACGCACCATGCGCGGTAACTTGGCGAAGACTTTTTTGATCGGCAACATGCGGGTCTTCATGACGGCCAACTGTAAGTCGGTCGTCACCAGGTTCAGTTGCGCGAGGGTTTCGCTCAATACCCGGACCTGAGGATCGGATTCATGATTTTGTTCCAGCTGGGTGCCGATTTTGATCAAGCGATTACGACCCAATACCAATTCACCGACGAGGTTCATGACACTGTCGAGACGCTTGGTTTCCACCCGGATGGTCGCGTCTTCTTCGGCCGGCTTCGGTTGCTTCTCCTGTTTATGGAGGGCCTGATCCAGCGCGCGCTCGGTGATGGCTTTGGCTTGGAGAAGGATTTCGCCCAGCGGTGTCTTCGGGTCCGGCTGATGCTGCTGGGCATTGAGGGCGTCCAGCACTTGGTCCTTCGAAGCCAGGCCTTCATTCACCAGGATTTCTCCCAAGGTCGGCGCGGGCTGCGCAGCGGCAGTTGGAGCGGCCGGAGACGTGGTCGTCTCTTCGGCCGATCCCGGCTGAGCGTGCGGTTGCGCGGGGACTTCTGCCGACGGCATGGACGGGCTCGTCTGCCCGTTGATGATGCCGTCCAGCGTGGCGGCGATGGCGTCGGTCGCAACGTGCGAGTCGGTGCCTGTTTCGCGAATGTCGGTCATGATGGCCTTGATGACGTCGACGGTTTCCAGGATGACGCTGATGATCGCCGGGCTGACGGCCATGTCACCCTGCCGGAGTTTATTGAGAATGTTCTCTCCACGATGGGCCACGTTGACCAAATGATTGAATCCGAGAAAGCCGGCCGACCCCTTCATGCTATGCATCGCACGAAAGATCTCATTCAGAAGATCGGTGTTGTTGGGATCGGATTCCAATGTCACGAAGCGCTGGTCCAGCACCTCCAGCATTTCGTTGGATTCCGTGAGAAAATCGCTCAATATTTCCTGCATTTCATCGCTCATAACCCACCTCAATTAAAACCGAATTGCTTCAGAATTTCGTCGGCCAGGTCCTGGTCCATCGAGGTATTCTTCGTCGCTTCCAACTGTTTCAACATCTCGCTGGCTTTGCTCTGGTCTTGTTTGGCGACCTGCTTTTGGTACGGGCCGAACACCAATCGTCACCAGTTTGTTGACGCTCTGAGCGACTAAATCCTGGAATGACAGAGCCGTCATGATGTCGAGCAGCCGCTTGTCGTCCTGTCCGAGTTGCCGGCCGACTTGCTGGACCTGTTGCAAAAGTGAAGGCGCGACCTGCGCCTGTTGCAGCACGTGCGCCAGCTCCTTGATCATCTTGCCGATCTGGATGTGATTGTCCTGCATCGCTTCCACTTCAAGCATGACCTTATGCGTTCCCTGTTCCGTCAATGTCTTGAGGTTGGTGAGATGCGTCAGGGCTTGAGGCAGTTGTTGCGTCGAGGTATTGACCGGCGCGCTGAACTCGGACAGGGTCTTCATGGTGGTGTCGATAAACCGTGCCAGTTCTCCGAGCTCTTCGTAAAGTTTGGTGTCGGGTGCTTTCACGTCCTGTTCAGGATCGTCCATCTCGTCTCGCGACTGCGCTGTCCCGCGTGGTTGTGCCATCATCCCCTCACCGGTTCGGATCGATTACTTGAAAATCTTGTTGATCTTTTCCTGCATCGTCTCTGCGGTGAACGGTTTGACGACGTAGTTGCTGACGCCGGCCTGCACGGCTTCCATGAGGTTTTCCTTCTGTGCTTCGGCCGTGACCATGAGGACGGGAATTTTTTTCAGCTTCTCGTCGGCACGGATGGCGCGCAGCATATCGATCCCCATCATGACCGGCATGTTCCAGTCGGACACGACGAAGCCGTACGAGTCGGCCTTTAGTTTGGTTAATGCCTCCTGCCCGTTTTCGGCCTCTTCTAAATTATTGAAGCCCAGTTGTTTCAGGATGTTCTTCACGATGCGCCGCATCGTGGACATGTCGTCCACGACAAGAATTTTCATGTTAGGGTCGGCTGGCATGAGATCTCCTCCTTACTGTTTCTCATGAATAACGGAACGTCCTGCATGGATGGCTCGAAAATGCCCGGTTGTATCGTGCAAGGTCTCGGAAAACCCGATCATCAAAAACCCTTTCGGCCGTAACGCATCGCGCAAGTCCGAAACAATCTGCCCTTTGGCCTTCTCATCAAAATAGATCAGACAGTTGCGACAGAAGACGATATCCATGCCCCGTACGAGTTTGAGTCGAGGACGATCGTACAGATTGACGTTCATGAATCGCACCATGTCCTTCACCTGAGGCACGAGCGTGCGCTGTTCTTTGTTGCCGGTGAAATACTTGGCGACCATGGCCGGCGGTACCTTGCGCAGGGAATGAGAACTGTATGTGGCGGTCCTGGCGATGTTCAGGACATTTTCGCTGATGTCCGTGGCCAGGATGTCGATGGTCCAGCCGTTGAGAGGCGGATAGTCGCGCAGCAGCAATGCCAGCGTATAGGGCTCATCTCCGGTCGAACAGGCGGCGCTCCAAATGCGGACTTGTTTCGTGTCCGCATTGGTCTTCATGACCTCGGGAACCATAACCTTCATGAAGCTTTCAAGTTGGGCCTCGTCGCGAAAGAAGTAGGTCTCATTGGTCGTGATCACGGTGTAGAGTTCGGTGACTTCCCGATCGCGATAGGCATCGAAACGTAAATAGCTGAGATACTTTTCGAAGGTCTGGCAGTGACTGGCTTTCAGGCGAGGTAACAAGCGACTCTCCAGGAGATAGGTCTTGTTGCCTTGAAAATAAATGCCGGTTTTTTCATAGATCAAATCTCGAAGCTGTTTGAATGTGTCGGGACTCAGCTTTGGCCCGGGCGTGTCCGTGTTCCTCATCGCTGTCGTGTCGGCCATCAAATGCCTCTTGAGGATCCGTTGCAGTATTCGGCACATCGGAGTACAGCGTGGACGGTAGCCGCTCACGTGCTTCCGGCCAGATCGTCTCCTTCTCCAGGAGCGATCAGGGTTGCTGAGACGGGTTGTGCATCCAATCGTGAATGTCCCGCCTGAGAAAGCGCCAATGCTTCCCGATTTTGGAAGCCGGGAGCTGCCCCAAGCGAGCGAGTTTATAGACCGTGGACTTCGGCACGCGCAGGAAACGAGCCACCTCCGTGACGGTCATGATCTCGCTTTCCGAGGACGATGCACCGGCGACATTCATGGTGGTTGTTGTTGCGATGGCATCGTTCATGACGGATAAGGTATCGGTGGGCACGGTCTCAAACTTTAGTTGCCAGTTTGTACACAATAGAGTGAAATAGGCTTGCTCAGGTAACTGGTGGCCGCCGAAGGACTGGAGGCCACACCGCGGCCGGTTATGTTTGTTTCCCTGTCGACCGAAAGAGAGATGGGCACATTCACCTCGTAAGGGACCGCGACGTATGGCGACTATAGTGTCGGTAGGGTCAGGGAAAGGCGGCGTGGGAAAAAGTGTGATCGCCGCTAATGTCGCGATGTTGCTCGCGAGGAAGAGTAAGCGCGTGGTATTGGCCGACCTGGATGTCGGTGGAGCGGATGCCCATATTCTCTTCGGCATGCTGCATCCGCCACTAACCCTCACCGACTTCGTGGAACGTCGCGTGGAGCGTCTTGATGAGGTGCTCCAGCCGGTCTCAGCGCATCCCTTCCTCCACTTGATTCCCGGCACGGGCGACACGCTGGCTACGGCCAATCTTCCATTCGCCAAGAAAAAACGGTTGATTCGTCATTTCAGGCAACTCCAGGCCGATGTGGTCCTCGTCGATATTGGTGCCGGCACCAGCTATCATGCGCTCGATTTCTTTCTCATGGCCGATCATTACCTGACGGTGGCGACTCCGGACCCGACCTCCGTGCTTGATCTATACCGCTTCATCAAGCTCGCCGCCATTCGCCGGGTCTTGTCGGCGTTTTTGTCGCGTGATGCCGTCAGCGAGGCGCTCTCCGAACGGGACTTTTCCAGTCTTGAAGAGGTCATTCAGGCTGTCGGAGAGACGGATCCCAACGCTCGGGAGACCGCCGGTCGCACGCTACGAGGGTTCCAGCCGCACCTCATCGTCAATCGCGTATCGGGCAAGTCACGCGTCAACGTGCTGCAGCTGAAGAAGTTGCTGAACGAATATGTCGGGGGGGACTTGAGGATGCTGGGTGAGATTCCTGAGGATCCCGCGATGACGCGTGCGGTTCGCAGTTATCTTCCCGTGGTTGAGTTCGAGCCGACGGCGCCCGCGTCACTCGCTCTCGAGCACGCGGCTCAGGCGCTGCTCGAGAGCATCACTCCTTCCCCGCCGGCAGCAATCCTGTCAGAGAATCCGCTGCCGCCGGAACAGGTCGCCTAGGAGTCCTGTCCGAGGAATGCCATTCTACTGTGGCACATGATCTGCGGCAGTCTGCATCGTTTTCGGCCCGAAACAATCCTCACGTATTCCAGCGAATACTCTTCCGCGTTTTTTCGAGCCTGCGGCCTCGCATCTACCAGCAGCTCCTTCGCCTCGCAACGAAGGATCACTCGGACAGACTCCTAGCAGATGCGGAAAAGTCCGCCAGCCGCGTTCTCGCATCGTTCAGTGGCTCACCGTACGGCCA
>JAJONL010000179.1 GCA_021323395.1 Nitrospira sp. | reverse complement strand
AATGATCGGCATGGTTGACCAGGCACGAATTTTCTCGATCACCGTGGTGCCGTTCATGTCGGGAAGACCGAGATCAAGCAGGATGATGTCGGGATTACGAGCGGAGGCTTGCGCCAGTCCTTCCGCGCCGCTGGTCGCCTCGTATAACCGATAGCCATAGGGCGGGAGTGTGGTGCGAAGAAACCGTCGAATTTCCGCTTCATCCTCGATGAGCAGCACAGTCACCTCGTGGGTCTTCGTGGATGGCATGTGCAGGAGATCCTATGTGGCCGCGCGATCGCTTTCATTCGTTTCGGGTTCGACCGTCGGCTGGTTCTTTTCTGTCGGGAGCGTGAAGCGGAAACTCGATCCGCCACCGGAGCGGGCTTCAACCCAAATACGCCCGCCGTGGGATTCGATAATGCCCCGACAGATCGTCAATCCCAGTCCGACGCCACCCTCCCGGTCTGGATAGAGCTGATAAAACTTCTCGAAGATCCGCCGCTCTTCTCCTTGCGGAATGCCGGGACCTCGATCCCCCACTTCCGTCACGATCACCCCATCCTTCACCGACGCCGTCACGTCGATGGGTGAGGCGGGAGGAGAATATTTTGCGGCATTTTCCAGCAAATTAATCAGCACTTGTTCGATCAAGACGCCATCGACGAGCACCAGAGGGAGATTCTCCGGAAATGTTGTCGAAACCGGATGAGTCGCGATGCGCGATTCCACTCGGGCCAACGCCGTGCCGAATACCTCCTCCAGCGCGTGCCATTCCTTGCGCAGCTGCATGGCTCCCGCTTCCAATCTGGTCATATCAAGGAGATTCTTTAGCAATCGATCCAGACGACCAGCTTCATCGCTGATGGACCGGAGCAGTTCCTGTTGACTCTCGGTCGACCAGGGCCGGCTGTTGTTCAGCAATGCGCTGCTCGCGCCCACGATCGTCGCAAGCGGGGTCCGCAGGTCATGGGAGACTGAGCTCAGCACAGCGTTGCGCATGCGCTCCGTTTCAGTCTGCACGTGGGCTTCTTGTGTTTCTTCTGCCAATCGTGCGCGTTCCAACGCCAATGCCATCTGATTCGCGGAGGTCTCGAGGAGATGAAGTTGTTCCGGATCGAGCAATTCGGCGGGGCGCGACGATCGCACCGCCAGGACACCGACCGTACCATGGGACCCTAACAACGGCAGATACAGCGAATCCGATCCGGAAAGCGTGTTGGTGCCGTGACCGGCAGGCTCTTTATGGTCGAAGACCCATTGGGAGATGCCAGACTCCTTGGGATCCAGTTCGAAATGCAGCGCCTCACCCCGATGGAGATGCACCCGCCCGTCCCGATCAGGAAGAAACACCGCCACCTGACAAAGAAATACGTCGTGGATATGGCGGGACGCCACAGAAGCCAGTTTGTCCACTCCACGTGGAGTGATCAATTCTCTGCTCATGGCGTAAAGCGCGGCGGTTCGTTGCTCCCGAATCAAGGCCGCCTCGGCCTGCTGGCTCTTGTGGGACGCGAGTCGGGCAATCAAAAGCGCGACCACGAGCATGACCGCAAATGTCAGCAGGTACTGCACATCGGACACGGCGAACGAATAATAGGGGGGAATAAAGAAGAAATCGAAGGTGGCGACACTCATCAACGAGGCCAGCGCCGAGGGTCCCCGCCCCCACCGCGTGGCGATGACGGCGACTCCAAACAGGTACACCATGATGAGGTTGGCCTGGCCGAAGTAGGGAGACATGACCCAACTCAATGCCGTGCAGGCCATCACCACGACTGCGGCGTAGCCATAATTTCGGCGGTCGCTGGTCCGTTGAAGCAGGCCGGTCACGAGCGGTTTACCGGCACCGGCTTCACCGGTCATCACATAGATGTCGATGTCACCGCTACGGCGAACGAGGTCGTCCACGACCGAACCGAACAGCCACTCCTTCCAACGAGACCGGAGCGGCTTCCCCACGATCATTTTGGTGACATTCCGGCTCCTGGCATAGGCCAGCAACTGAGCACTCACATCATCTCCGGTCAAGGTCACCGTTTCTGCGCCCATTCGCTCGGCCAACCGCAGGGTTTCCACGCCTTGGCTCCGTTCGAGATCGGGCAAGCGCAGATGCTTGGAGGTCTGCACATAGACGGCGATCCATTTGGCATGCAACCCGGTGGCCATCTTCCTCGCCGCGCGGACCAACATGGGCCCGCGCGATTTCAGGTTCACGCAGACCATGATGGTTTCCGCCGCAGGCCAGGTGGCGACGACCGCATGGTCCCGGCGATACACCTCCATCTGTTGATCGACTCGCTCAGCCGTCCGACGCAGAGCCATGCGCAGCGCGATCAAATTGCCTTTCCGAAAGAAATGTTTGAGGGCATGTTGCGCCTGCTCCGGAATATAGACCTTGCCGTCTTTGAGCCGTTGCAACAGATCGTCCGGCGGAAGATCCACTAATTCTACGTCGTCAGCCTGTTCGAGGATGGAGTCCGGCACGGTCTCGCTCACACGGATGCCGGTGATCTGAGCGACAGCATCGTTCAGGCATTCCAGGTGCTGCACATTGACGGTCGTATAGACGTTGATGCCTGCCTGCAGCAGTTCCCTCACATCCTGCCACCGCTTGGGGTGCCTGGAGCCCGCGGCATTCGTATGCGCCAGTTCATCCATTAAGAGAAGCTGCGGTCGGCGCGACAGGGCTGCGTCTAGATCGAAATCACGGAGCCTGGAGCCCCCGTAGACGACTTCTCGAGAAGGAAGAACCGGCAAGCCCTGGACCAAAGCTTCGGTTTCGGCACGACCGTGGGTCTCAACCCAACCGATCATCACGTCGATGCCGTCGCGTCGCTGCTCATGCGCCGCTTGCAACATGGCATACGTTTTCCCGACCCCCGCAGTCGCGCCGAAAAACACCTTCAGCTTGCCGCTCTGCTGATCGGCTTCTTCGTCGCGGATGCGCTGCAGGAGGGTATCAGGGTCCGGTCTGGAGGAGTCCATTTCTCTCCGGTAAATGGGGTACTGGCGCATCAGATCGGTTTGATTCTAGGGAAGACGACAAAACGCGTCAATGTCGCGCGGCCCCAATCCGATTGCACAGACCACGGTCTGCGCTCAGGATGAGCCCCAGCATGACGCGGACCAGGGACAATCGAGACAGACCGTTCTGTTCACTTCATTACCGATCTCCATACGACGATTCGCGAGAGCCCGGTGTGGTGGGAGAAAGACGATTCCTCCGCCGTGTGTCCGGGGTGGGGCCTGTCGTGTCCACCACACTCTGCGCGAATCTGCCCGAACTCGGGACGCTCACACGCAAAGAAGTGGCGGCCTTAGCGGAGGTGGCCACGCCCAGGTCCAAGCCGCACTCTCTATGGCAGCGCTGGTGGCGACACAGCGGTTTTGTCAGGCGGGGAAGGCGAAGAAACTCGCGTTGACGGCCTGCATGCGGAAGTTGCTCACGATTCTCAACGCCATGCTGAAGAGCGGGACGCCGTGGCGGGTGACGGCCAGTCATCCGGCTTGATTTTCAAGACAGTTAATCACGCCTAACGTTTGACAGGAGCGGCAGACGTTAGGCTTGCCGGTGGCTGTCAGCTCGATGGAAGGGTTAGACCACATCTTTGCTAGTGCTTAGTTGTCTTTCGGTCGCCTGCACGGCCGCCCCAGAACTTCTTGCTCAAGTCTCGAAGTCCACCGAGTGTGTCGTGGTAGCTAAAGCCCAACAAGAAGCAGACAGCAATGGTCGTGAACTGAGGAATATCCTTACCGGCAGAGAAGCCTGCGAAGACGATCGCGCCAGCTTGCAGTAGCGCCAGTCCAATCGGGCCCAAGATGCATGACGAAAAGGGAAGCAACACGTATCGCGGAATCTCCCTAGCGCGCAGGAACAGCCGCTTCTGGCCCAATCGCTTCTTACCGTAAGCGAAGTTCAGGTAGAACTCTCGCAGCATGAATACCGCACCTCCGAGCCCGGCGGAACATGTGGCGATAGCATTGCGCTGAAAGGATCTGAAGTTGTCTTCCGTCAGCTCCGCGACGAACACGGACAGCGGTTCCGGCAGAAATACCAACCACTTGGCTAGGCTTTGTCCATCAGACGCGAAGGCCGTCAGTGTTGCGAAATACGCCAGAGCGAGCGTTTGGACCACGAGGTAAGGCCCTATCACCCACGCCGCAAGAAGGCTACCTGGCACCAAGGGCTGGCTGGCCTGACTTGCTGCGGCTTGGTGCTGTGCGACGTTTGAGGGTGTGGCCGCGTCGTCGTTCGAGCTAGTCACCTCTGTCACCTCCATTCACTTGCGGTCTAACGTTGCCGCTCAGCCGCCGGCAATGCCGGTCGGCTGCAGCGGCGGGTTGGGCCGATTCTGGAGTCTCCGCGGCAGATCGTGGAAGGAAACGAGCGCGATGAATCCCGACCACCGTATCGGCGGCGACGGGAAGGCAAGCGCAGGCCTCCAGACTCGGGGACCGTCTGACGACACGCTGCCAAGGTATCGGGGCAATGTCGCCATGAAGTTGCCCACCTGCACCTCGTAGCGATCCGCACGGCTCTGGCTTTTTCGCCCTGCATAATCCTGGCTCATGAGCTTGACCACGTCCCGGTCGTACTCGACAGATAAATCAAAATCCTTTTGGGGATCACGGAAGCCAGCAGACTCCAGGAGCTGGAGCAACAACAGGTCGTTGGCGTCCACCACCAAGAAGACGGCTTTCTGCGTTTCAAGGGCTGTATGCAACTCGGTGAGTACCCATAGCGAGGCAATGGAAGTCCTGGTCACGAGTGCTACAAGCGCGTCGGCTTCGGCAATAGCGGCACGCACGCACTCGGCTATGTCCCCCCGCTGATCGATGTGAGTCTCGAACATCCAAGAGCCGACCCGCATGGCAGAGAGTGCCTGAGCGAGACGGCGCGCGGTTGGGGCGTCGTCGTTGGCGTGCGACAAGAACACGTGGGGCGCGCCCTCTGGAACGGCTAAGCTCGGCGGAAGGTCCTCTGCGGGGTCGCTACGGTCAGGACGATGACCGCTCCAGGGCTGGCCATGGTGCTTGGTGCTCCCCCACAACGGCAGCGCAGTCGTCCGGTCAGGGTACTTCGCTCGACGAATGTCCCTCTCTGGCGCTAGTCCCATCTCTAAACGGTGGAGTCCCTCTGCTTCATGGTGGCGCAGCACCTGATCCAGCCGAGCTACGGCAGCGCATCCGAACAGCCCCAGTTCGTTCGCAAGTTGGTCAGTTGTACGCCACTTCTCATGTCGCTTGGCACCAGAAGGGAACGGCCCGATTGCGTCGAGCAGTTCGGCAACGCCTGAAAGCAGTTCTTCCTGTGAACCGGACATGATGACGGTATGGCCTTGTCTACTTAAGCACTGACGGTCCTGTCTCGGTCATTGCAGCCCAACCAGCGGATGACCATCCGCGGAGCCGTTGAGTCGACGCAAAGCGTCGGCTCAACGCCGAAGCTCAGCCGTCGTCTTGCCGTAGCGAAGCGGAGGCAAAACGGTCGGCTGGAGTGCTTGGTTGGGCGCGATGCTAATTCGTAGGAAGAGCGTCAATCTTGTCTTGTAGCCGCTGCTTGTCTTTGAGGAGCTCTTCCTTCGAGCCATACCGTCTTTCAATATTTGCAACGCCAGCGGCTTCTGATCACGTGGCGCGTATGCTATTCCACTTGCTCCACGGTGAGCATCAAAGTCGGCCTCCGCGATTTTGCTGTCAAGACTTTCCATCTGCGACTCCAGACTGCGCCGCTTTGCATCGAGAGCGTCTTGTCGATGCCTGGCTTCCTGCAACGACGCGTCTATTTTTACTTGCGCCTGAGCTATCTGCGTTTGGGCCTGAGCCAGTTCAGTCTTTTTATCAAGCACAGTTTGATACTGGATCCAGTTTCCAAATAACGACACTGCCAACCCTCCGAGCGCAATTGCCGTCTGCCAATTGAATGCTCTGTCATCGTCTGCCATATAAGCTACCCCGATCCCTGTCGAAACATATATGTGGCGTCCAACAATGATTAGGCGGACCCGCATAAGAGCCGGATCGGCCAATTTCTGTTCGTAGAACACGCCAATCGGTTCTTCTGAAACATACGCGACAAACCCTGCCATTTCAGCCAGTTGCAGTTCTTGTGGTAGTTATCACGCATCTTATGTGGATCCGCATAACACCACCTCCGTGAGGAGGCTCAAAGTCTGTCCAGCGGACTGCGAACGCCCCCCTGCCCACGGTTGAGGATCGCCAAGTCTTCAGACTTTCCCAACCTCTACGGGAGAAACGAATGAAAGGGTCGGGAGC
>JAJONL010000178.1 GCA_021323395.1 Nitrospira sp. | reverse complement strand
CACTCTGCCGCTGAGGGATACCCTTTTCCAGAAGAGAAATCAACCAAGCCCCCAGCAGTCGGAAAGCATCTCCTTTTCCAAGGAGGTTCACTTGCCTCCCTCGCGTGCGTTCCACACATCCTAATGCTCCCTCCAAGCTTGCCCATGATCTTTCCGACGGGGCGGGCATCCAACACATCTCAATGATCCTTCCAAGCTTGCTTGTTTCCCCTTCAGGGAGGGTGGCCCGATTGGTCTCCTACTGCGCGCATCGACCGAGCACATTCTGATCGTGCGCGGTCTGCGAGCACCGGAGACTAACAGGCCACCCTCCCGCTCCCCCCGTTTGACAGCCCTCAAACCCCTTTGCTACTCTTTCGCGCATATGAAAAACCACGCTGTCCATACAATCTCTGCATGAGCCCCACGAGCCAGCTCACACCCACCGGCATGGATATCCGCCAGTATCTCGAACGAAAACGCGAGGAGGTGGACCATTATCTCCAATCGGTGATCCCGAGCGCGGACGCCCTACCCACGACGCTGCACGAGAGCATGCGGTACAGCCTGTTCGCAGGCGGCAAACGAATCCGGCCCATTCTGGCGATTGCCGCAGCCGAAGCGGTCGGCGACGCAGGCCAGGCCGTATTACCGGTCGCGTCATCACTGGAATTGATTCACACCTATTCGCTCATTCACGATGACCTTCCGGCGATGGACAACGATGATTTTCGCCGCGGGAAGCCGACCAACCACAAGGTCTATGGGGAAGCGATGGCCATCTTGGCCGGCGATGCCCTCTTGACCATGGCCTTCGAACTTTGCACCCGCGCGAACCCCGCCTCTGGGCTCGACGCCGCCCGTCAGGTCCAGCTGATTCAGGAACTGGCCGTCGGGGCCGGCAACGCCGGCATGGTCGGTGGACAGGTCCTCGACATCCAAGCCGAAAACAAGGACATCGACTTGGCCACCTTGCAATCCATCCACAAGCACAAGACCGGCATGCTGATCCGGGCGGCCGTGCGGATGGGGGCGATCACCGCCGGGGCGACTCCCGCACAACTCGGCGACCTGACCTTTTATGCCGAACAGATCGGCCTGGCCTTCCAAATCGCCGACGACGTGCTGAACGTGACCGGGACGCGCGAGGAACTCGGGAAGAATCCCAACACCGATGCACAGCGGGGCAAGAAAACCTACCCGACCTTTTACGGCGTCGAGGGGGCGAAACAGTTGGCCGAAGACTGTGTCAGCCGGGCCAACGACCGGCTCGCCTCCTTCGGCGCCAAAGCCGATCCTCTCCGCGAGCTGGCGCGCTACATCTCTAGCCGCCGGAGCTAACAGAGCGAATGGCTTATGGTGATACAGAGACACTCTTTTCAGTGCTATTAGCCATTTGCTATACGCCATAAGCTCGCCCTCATCATGAAGGCTCTCGTCACCGGAGCAACGGGATTTGTCGGCGGCGCCGTGGCGAGAGCCCTCGTCAACGCCGGCGTCGAGGTACGAGTGCTCGCCAGGAGGGGGGCTGACCTCCAGAACCTCGCCGGCCTCCCGGTCGAACAGGTCGATGGCGATTTGCGTGATAGCGACTCACTCCGGAACGCCTTGGCGGGCTGCCGGCAGCTCTACCATGTGGCGGCGCATTACGCGCTGTGGGCGAAAGATCCATCCATTTTTTACGACATCAACGTCACCGGGACCAAAACGCTGCTCGAAACGGCCCGGGAGGCCGGCATCGAACGCACCGTCTATTGCAGCACCATCGGCGCGATCGGACTTCCACCAGGCGGGGGACCGGGAACGGAAGAGACTCCCGTCTCATTGGGTCAAATGGCCGGCCATTACAAACGATCCAAATATCTGGCCGAGCAGGAAGTGCTGAAACTCGCGCGTGAAGGGTTGCCTGTGGTCATCGTGAATCCCAGCGCACCGGTCGGCGAGGCCGATGTCAAACCCACCCCCACCGGCCGGATCATCGTGGATTTCATGAAGGGCCGCATGCCTGCCTATATCGACACCGGCATGAACCTGATCGACGTGGATGACGTGGCGCAAGGTCACTTATTGGCCATGCAGAAGGGACGTCAAGGCGAGCGGTACATTCTGGGCAACAAGAATCTGTTGTTGAATGAAGTGTTCCAGATCCTCAGCCGCTTGACAGGCGTGAAGGCTCCCACCATGAAGCTGCCGCGCGCGGCTATTTTGCCGCTGGCCTATGCCAATCAGTGGATCTCGAATCTCACCGGCCTGTCGCCCAGAATTCCACTTGAGGGTGTGAAGATGGCCAAGTACAAGATGCATTACGACTGCAGCAAAGCCATCAGAGAACTCGGTCTGCCTCAAACGCCGGTCGAGGTGGCGCTTGAGAAGGCCGTGAAGTGGTTCCGGTCGCACGGCTACGCATAACCGGATGCTGAAAAAGGCCCCACCTGCGTTCTCGGGTCGACAGGATTCGCAACCTACCCAGAGGCCACGCCTCCTGTCCTGTCATGACCTGCGGCCTTGTCTAAATGGATGCGCGTTTGCGCATCGGGTGGGTGGGTGAGAATGACGCCGTTTTGAGCATCCTTTGATTCCCCCTATGGAAATCCTCCTGCTATTCCTCAAAACGATCTGGTTTCGTCCCTATGTATTCCTATTCCTCGCCGCATTCTTGGTTTCAGCCATTGCCTTGATCGGCTGGCCGCGCACCTGGCGTTTCTGGCTCGTCAGCTGGATCACCGCCTTCATCTGCGAGTTCTCGTCGACGCGAAATGGCATCCCTTTCGGTTGGTACTTTTACAATGGCTCCACGATCGGGCAGGAGCTGTACCTGTCCAATATTCCTTTCATGGATTCAATTTCGTTCTCATTTTTGCTGTTCGCCAGCTACTGCCTGGCCCTGTTGTGTCTGCTGCCGATTCGATCGACGCCCGACATCTCAGGCGCGCCACGGCTTCCTGCATTGGCGTTCGATCTGCCGCTCCGCACCTCCTGGCCGGTGTTCGCCTTGACCGTGCTGTTTTTGGCCTTCATCGACATGGTGATCGATCCGGTGGCGTTGCGGGGAGACCGATGGTTTTTGGGCAAAATCTATTATTACCCCGATCCCGGCGTGCATTTCGGCGTCCCCATGGCAAATTACGCAGGCTGGGCCGTGGTCGGAACGATTTCGCTCTGGCTGTATTTTGCACTCGATCGGCGGCTCCGCAGTCCACTGCCGTCGCACCGCCCCTCCACCACTCATCGTCTGCTGCTGGGAGTCGGGCTCTACTATGGAGTGCTGGCGTTTAACCTCGGTGTGACGTTCTGGATCGGTGAGTCCTTGCAGGGAACCACCGGCCTGCTGATGTACGTACCGGTGACGGCCCTGCTCGTCCTCCGCTTGTTCACCCAGGCGAGGCCGACGGCCTGACCTCGCACGCAGATCCCAGGCCAGTCGCTGCATTGGCAATCAATCGGATGACTCTGTATATTGGAGTTGAGCTTGTGTCCGACTGTGAGGTCTCTACTCGGTGAAGAAATTCTGTGGGATTCTGATCCTTGGCTTGTTGGCCACCCTGGTATTGTTGGGCTGGTTTGGTTACCAATCGTACACCACGGGCTTCAGCGCCAAGGAGGAGCCGAATGCGCTGGAAGCGTTGATTGCCAGGCAACTGCGACATTTGGCAATTCCCATAGAAAACCGGCGCCTTCGCAATCCTCTGCCCCTGACCCGGGAACTGCTGAAAGAAGCGCGCGCCCACTTTGCCGACCACTGCGCGCTCTGTCATGCCAATAACGGCAGCGGACAAACGACCATCGGCCGGAATGTCTATCCGAAGGCATTGGATCTCCGATCGCGGGAGATTCAAAACATGTCCGACGGGGAACTGTTTTTCATCATTCAGAACGGCATTCGCTTCACCGGCATGCCCGCCTGGGGCACCGGTGATCCCGCGATCGACAGCGGCAGCTGGCAGCTGGTCCATTTCATCCGTCAACCGACGAGGAACTGGAGGAAATGAAGGGGTTGAATCCTCGAACGAAGAAAGAGCTGGAGGAAGAGGCGTTGTTCGAACAGTTCCTGGAAGGCGATGATGCCGCAGCGGGTGCCACAGGAATCCGTCACCATTGAGACTGAGTCCACGAAAGGATCTCACTATGCGATCGCTTCGGTATGTTGTACTTGTCTTCCTATTGTTCTCTATCCCGATGTGGGCAGTGGCCCATGGCACCGGCCAGCATGTTCTCGGGGTCGTGACCGCCATCGACGCCACGCACATCGAGGTAAAGACTCCGAAAGGCCAGTCGGTGTCCGTGCGCCTCACGGACAAAACCCTATACAAGGCGAAGAACCATCGAATGAAGACCATGCCCAAAGTTGGCGACCGGGTGGTGATCGATGCAGAGAAGGAAACCACGGGACTAGTGGCCACCGAAGTGCACTTCGCAGACTCGAAACCGAAACCGGCTCCTTAGAGCGATCCATGCCTGAAGTTGACCTCAACACTGCGCGCTCACCACAGGATGGCGGCCTGCGCCCATTGTTCATGCGGGTGCTGGTGATGGGCATCGCCGTCTTTTTGGCCGTGACGGTCGTGCCCGGTATCGAATCGGACAGTCTTCTGGCCGGGGCGGGAGCCGTACTGGTGCTGACGTTGTTGAACACGCTGATCCGACCGTTGCTCTATTTGCTCTCGCTGCCGTTGATTGTCATATCGCTCGGCCTGTTTCTCGTGGTGATCAATGCCCTGCTGTTGCAACTTACCGCCGCGCTTGTGAAGGG
>JAJONL010000177.1 GCA_021323395.1 Nitrospira sp. | reverse complement strand
CCCTGCGACCTCTGTGGCTCGCAAGAAGATCTGAAACGAAAACAGGTCAAGGTGTTACTTCGCGAATGGAATGAGCGATTTCCTGGCTCCAATGACAGCATGTTCGCGGCCCTCTCGAATGTCGCCCCGCCGTTGCTGCTCGATCGCCGGCTGTTCGACTTTTCCTCTCTTCAAGTGGATGCCATACCCGCGGAATTAGAGAGGGAGGAGGCAGAGGACGATGTGCCGTGAATGCGTATCCTCGCGCAAACCCGCGCACCTGTGACTTATCACGAGGGAAAGAGTTTACACCCGAGGCGCGGACGAGCAGGTGGAATCAGACCCGTTGGCGAAGATGAGTTCGGCGACCGCACCGTAAGCAGCGATAGGGATAGTAGCCGACCAGAAAGAACAGAAAGTCGAGGAGCCCTTGGCGGCGAGAACGCTTGGTATATCCGGCACACTTGCCACAGAAAGACATGACACGTACTCATCTGCTGGCAATAAACACTATATTAATGATGAGTCGACAGAAGACGGTATCCTACGGAAACTTCTTGCATAATTTCAAGTCGGGTTGTATGGCCGACGGCCGTTCCTCATGGGCCCGACGATTCGATGTCCAAGGGGTCATGCGGTGAGTTCATGAGAAGTCGCATGGGCTCGGAATGCCGGCAAGCAGGCCAATCCCCAGCAATCCCTGGATATCTGAACCATCGCTTAGCAGGATGCGGAAAAAGTCCGCCAGCGGCGTTCTCGCATCGTTCAGCAGCTCACCGTACGGCAAGAGTACGTATTCGCCGCTTCGCTCGCTGCGGCCTTTCTGGACGGCCTTTTTGCGCATCCTGCGGGCTATTCTGATACCAGCATGCCACGTGAGTTGATCGCGGCGTATGGTGCAAAACTCGAGTTTTTCCGCAGCCTGTTAGATTCGACGTCGGAGACGGAAGCGGTACAGGCAAATGGTGCAGCGAAACGGATAAAACCCGATGACCTGCATGAGGAAATCGCGCCAGCCATGACGGCTCACCCGCTTGGCGCTACCTGAACACATGGGGCAATAGACCATTGCGACCGCCGCCACGGGTCTTTCTCCGACAGAGGACTACGATCATTCGGCTGCGCAGGCCCGTGAGTGTGAAGAAATTATGACCAGGGCGCAAGTCCTTCCGAGAGGAGACGTCTCTGCGACATGGATCAACCTGAGCCACTCCATCGTGGCGGCGCCGAACCTCCCTTATGGTCGATCGCCTTGGCCGCTGCCGTAATCATTCTCACCCCAATGGTCCTGCACTCTCTTGCGCCCGACGGACCCATTCGTGAAGGCGATACGGTCTTCTCGAATGGCTCCCACAAGGTTCCGCTTTTTCAGCCGGATCGGTACCGGACGCTCGGATTCGAGTTGACCTGTATACTCGATCCGAAAGATCCGCTGATTGTGACCCATTCTCCCGCCGAAGGACCGGACGACGAAATCATCGCTCAAGTGCAGGGAAAAAATACGATTGAATGGCCTTTCTGCCCGCCGCAGGCCGAACTGCTCGTCAAACGCCACCAAGTCAGTCAACAACCCAACATGCTTCAGGACCTGCCCGACCGCCTACGCCGATTCTTCAAAGGTTCGTAACGCAGGGATGCCCTGTCGCTCGTTGCTAGGTCTTTAAGAGGCCAGCAAAATGTTGTCGAAATTTCGCGACCTTGGGACCCACAACATAGGTGCAGTAGCCCTGAGTCGGATTATGGGCGAAATACTCCTGATGGTAGGCCTCCGCCTCAAACCACTGGCTCGCCGGCGCTACCACGGTGACGATCGAATGGGGATAGAGGCGCTCCTGAGTGACTGCCGCGATGACTTCGCGGGCGATTCGTTCCTGTTCGGGAGAGTGGTAAAAGATCGCGGAGCGATATTGTGTTCCGTTGTCATTGCCTTGCCGGTTCAGTGTCGTGGGATCATGAATGATGAAGAAAATCTTTAAAAGGTCATGGTAACTGACTTCCTGCGGATCGAAGGTGATACGCACCGCCTCCGCATGTCCGGTTTGCCCTCCGCACACCTGTTCATAGGTGGGAGCCGGGGTCTGCCCTCCGATGTATCCCGACTCGACCGATCGGACCCCCTTGACCTGGTCATACACGGCTTCGAGGCACCAAAAACACCCGCCCGCCAGGGTCGCGATCTCTGTCGTGACTAGTGCCATTACCTACCTCGTGTTGGGTTTTGAACGGAACCGCTCATCAGGTGGCCTCTCCATCTCGTGATTCTGCAGTGTCAGTGTCCGCATCCGCCGGTCGGGCTCTCTCCGACGAATCTCCCGTTAGGCCTGTCGTCCATCCCACCACTCCCTACCCTCACGGCGCAACAGAGCCTCGGCCTCCGCCGGTCCCCAACTGCCCCCGGAATAGTTGGGAAAGGCCGCGGGACCGGGGAGAGATTTCCAGACGTCCAGAATCATTTGCACGACCGCCCACCCCAATTCAATATTGTCGGCGCGCTGAAAGAGCGTGGCATCTCCCGCCATGGCATCGTGCAACAGCGTCTCATACCCAGTATTGGGGGCGTTGCCGAAGTAGTCGGCGTACTGGAAATCCATATCCACCGTCCCGATCCGTACCGTCGGCCCCGGCACTTTTGCGTCAAACCGCAGAGAAATGCCCTCATCAGGCTGAATGCGAATGACGAGCACATTGGGCGCCAGCCGATCGACAGGGGTCTTTCGAAACAACATGAACGGAGCGCGCTTGAACTGCACCACGATCTCAGTCAAACGCCGCGCCATCCGCTTCCCGGTTCTGAGATAGAATGGCACTCCGGCCCAGCGCCAGTTGTCGATGAAGAGCTTCATGCCCACGAATGTCTCGGTCATGGAGGTAGGCGCCACATGCGGCTCCGCGCGATAGCCGATCACCGGCTTTCCGTCCGCCGTCCCAGGTCCATATTGACCGAAGACGACAAATCGCAAGACATCAAGGGAAGTCAGCGGCACCACCCCTCGCAGCACCTTCGCCTTCTCGTCGCGCACGGCATCAGCGGCAAAGGAATTCGGCGGTTCCATCGCCAAGAAACAGAGCAGCTGCAGCAGATGGTTCGGCACCATATCGCGCAAGGCCCCCGCCTCTTCGTAATAACGTCCGCGATGTTCCACACCTAAACTCTCCGCGACAGTGATCTGGACATGGTCGATATACTGGCGATTCCACACCGGCTCAAAAATGCCGTTGGCGAATCGAAACACCAGGATATTTTGCACCGTTTCTTTCCCGAGATAGTGATCGATTCGATAGATCTGGCGCTCGTTCAGCACTCGCTGCAGTTCATGGTTGAGGGTCTTGGCCGAGTCCAAATCATGCCCGAAGGGTTTTTCGATGATCACGCGACGCCACGTGCCGTCACGTTCGACAGTCAGGCCATACTCGCCCAAGTGCGTCACAATTTGCCCGAACAATCCCGGAATGGTCGCCATATAAAAGATGTAATGGCCACCGGTGTCGGTCTTGGCATCGACTTGCTGGAGCAGGTCATTCAGCCGTCTATAGGTGGATCCTTCCTGAAAGTTTCCCGCCAGGTAATGGACCCGCTCCGACAGCGCCTGCCAGACCGATCGATCGGCATCAACCGGCAAATACTCGCCGATCGCGCGATTCAACTTCTCTCGAAACTCCTCCGTGGTCATCTCCACACGATCCAAACCCACGATCGCAAACCGCTCGGGAAGAAATCGACCCGCGATGAGGTTGTACAAGGCAGGAAAGAGTTTTCGTTTCGCGAGGTCGCCGTCCACGCCAAAAATCACCATGATACATGGCGTTTGCAACTGGGCGAGATTTGACATGAGTTGTTCGGGGGTCATGTCCTGCGCCTGTCGATAACCATACGCCATCCTGCCTGATCCCATCCGTCAACCGCAACCTCCGCGCGCCTCTGCAGCAGGATTGTCCATTTGAATAGGCGTCCTTCCACGACCATGATGCTGATGAAG
>JAJONL010000176.1 GCA_021323395.1 Nitrospira sp. | reverse complement strand
CCCGGCTGGACCTACAATCCGTCGAGTTGGCGAGAGCGGTTATGGTTGATCGGCGTCGCGCTGTTTGGCCTCGTCGTCTCCGCCTATCTGGCTCTGTATCAATGGGGACTCTTTCATTCAGTGTGGGAGCCTTTTTTCGGCGCCGGGAGTGACGTCGTGTTGCACTCGGCGCTTTCGCGAATGTTGCCGATCCCCGACGCGGCGTTGGGCGCGTTCGCCTATGCGCTGGACGCGGTCGCCGGGGCCATCGGCGGGACCGGGCGTTGGCGCACGATGCCCTGGATGGTTATTGTGTTCGGGCTCGCAGTCGGGCCGTTGGGGTTGGTGAGTGTGTTGCTGGTGATGGCCCAACCATTACTTCTGAATGCCTGGTGCACCCTCTGCCTCCTCTCCGCCATCATCTCCATCGTGATGATCGGCCCGGCGATGGATGAGGTGCTGGCGAGCTTGCAGTTTTTGAAACGGGTACGTAATCGCAACATGCCTGTCTGGAGAGCCTTCTGGAAGGGCGAAGCCGGCGTGGCGTTGGGCCGCGCATAACGCAGGACGAACAAGGAGGAAAGGCTGTGTGGGCGCAAGGTATGACCGTCCTTCTCGGCCTGTGGCTGCTGGCGTCTCCGGATCTTATGGGATATGGCGGGCCAGCTCGTATCAACAACCAGATCGTGGGGGTCTGGATGGCCACGTTCGGAATGATCGCCATTTCGGAATGCATGCGGGCGGTCCGATGGGCTAATGCCACGCTGGGAGTCTGGCTTGTCGCTGCGCCCTTTGCATTGAACTATCCGGATGAAGGGGCATTAGGCAGTATTTTCGCCGGAGTTGCCGGCATAGTACTCGCCGTCGTCCGCAGCCCCCTCGCGGACCGGTTTGGGGGAGGTTGGTCCGCGTTGTGGAAGGAAACCGAATGACCGGCGATGTGCTGAAGGGATGGGGAAAGATGTTGCAACCGGCTCCCGTCAAGGAACCAGGACCGAAGAAGGCTCCGCGGCAAGATCCGCCGGATCATTCCCCTCCGCGGGAGGACCCTCCGACGGACGAACCGCTCCGAAAAGATCCGGATGAGGAAGACTCTCCGATGAAAGTGGAGGTGACGCCATGGTGACCTTGCTCGTTGCTGTCGTGTTGCTGGGAATGATCATTACCGCGTTATATGCATTCGGAACCTTCAGCACTCCCTATACGGGTGCGTTTCGGGTCGGATTCTATTTGTTGTTAATGGTGGGTCTCGTCGCCGCCGTCCTGGTCATGGGTCGACACCCATTCGAAGGGTACGATCCCACTCCGGGGACCCCGTGAGATCAGCCGTCGTCCAATGGAGGTCTTGTGAGTCGACATCGTGATTACCATGCGCCTGTTGTGGTCGTGACCGGCGCCTCAGCCGGGGTCGGACGGGCGACGGTGCGAGAATTCGCCAGGTATGGAGCGCAGATCGGTCTCGTCGCACGCAGTCGAGACGGGTTGGAAGGGGCGCGCCGGGAGGTGGAAGCGGCGGGGAGCCGGGCACTGGTGATCCCAACGGACGTGGCCGACCCGGACCAGGTGGAGGCGGCGGCTGACGCCGTAGAGCGTCGGTTCGGCCCTATCGACGTCTGGGTGAATAATGCAATGGCTTCGATCCTGTCTCCGGCCCTAGACATCACCGCCGCAGAGTTCAGGCGGGTGACGGAGGTGACCTATCACGGTTATGTCTACGGCACCCTGGCTGCGCTCCGGCGTATGAAACCCCGGGATCATGGCGTCATTGTACAGGTTGGATCGGCGCTCGCGTATCGTTCCATCCCGCTGCAGTCGGCCTATTGCGGAGCGAAACACGCCGTTCAAGGATTTGTGGACTCGGTCCGTTCTGAACTCATTCATGACGGCAGCCATGTGCATATCACGACGGTTCAGCTGCCTGCCGTGAATACCCCGCAATTCAGCTGGATCAAATCCCGCATGCCGCGTCACCCTCAACCGGTCCCTCCGATCTACCAGCCCGAAGTGATCGCGCGGGCCATCTACTGGGCCGCGCGCCATCGTCGCCGGGAAGTCTCCGTCGGCTGGCCGACCGTCAAGGCCATCGTGGGTGACAAATTCATTCCTGGTCTGCTGGATCATTACCTCGCGTGGATCGGGTATGACGCGCAGCAGACGAGTCAGCCGGTCGACCCAGACCGTCCGAATAACCTCTTCTCGCCCTTGCCAGGCGATTACGGCGCGCATGGCCGGTTCGACACAGGGGCGCGGGAGGTGAGTGTCCAATTCTGGCTGAACCGTCACCGGAACTGGTTGGGCGCTGCCGCGGTCGGCCTGGCCGCCTATGCGGTTCACCACTGGATGGGCGATCGAAAGGACGGGATCTCCCGTGAGGAGCGACGAATGAGGGAGGCGATCTATGGGTGACTATGAGCGAGTGATCATCGGTGTCGGTGGCGCCGCATTGTTGTTTCGCGGTGTGAAGAGAGGCGGCCGGCTGGGCATGGTCGCGGCGGCCATGGGGAGCGGCCTCCTGTTTCTGGGCGCTACGGGAAAGAACCCCCTGGCCCAGGCGGCGGGGATCCGAGAGGTCGAGACCCGGCATGGGGGACGCCGGATCGAAGTGGTGAAGAGCATGACGATCAATCGTCCCGCGGGAGAATTGTATGCCTTCTGGAGAGATTTTCGGAATCTCCCGAACATCATGTCGCATCTGCGCTCGGTCGAGGTGCTGTCGGACAAACGGTCGCATTGGGTTGCCCAGGCTCCAGCGGGGTTCACGGTCGAGTGGGATGCCGAGATCGTGAATGAAAAACCCGCCACGCTTATCGCGTGGCAATCCGTCGAAGGCAGCGGTGTGGCCAATTGGGGCGTCGTGCGGTTTACCGAAATGTCGGGCGGACGGGGCACCGAAGTGAAGGTCGAACTGGAATATGAATCACCGGCCGGGACGACCGGTGTCGCCTTGGCAAAATTATTCGGGGAAGAACCGTCTCAGCAAGTCGAGGATGGACTACGCCGTTTTAAACAGACCATGGAAACCGGCGAAGTTCCCACCGTCGAGGGGCAGCCCCGAGGTCTCCAGCGGCAAGCCCTCCAAGCCAAACGGGCAGGGAGAGTAAATAAAAAGCGATCGCCGATTCCTCCATCTCAGGACATGAGGTCCGTACGATGAAAGCCGTCTGTTGGTATGGCACACAAGATGTCCGTGTCGAGACCGTGAATGACCCCCATGTGATCAATCCGCACGACGCCATCGTCAAAGTGACCCTGACGGCGATTTGCGGGTCGGATCTCCACTTGTACAACGGCTACAACCCATCCATGAAAAGCGGCGATATCCTGGGCCACGAATTCATGGGCGAAGTCGTGGCGGTCGGACCGGCCGTCCGCTCATTGCACATCGGGGACCGGGTCGTGATTCCCTTTGCGATCGCCTGCGGGCAGTGTTTCTACTGTCGCCGACAGCTCTGGTCGCTGTGCGACAATACCAATCCGAACGCGGCCATGCTGGAAAAGCTCTATCAGGATTCCACGGCCGGCCTGTTCGGCTATTCGCACCTGTTCGGCGGGTACGCGGGCGGACAGGCCGAGTATGTGCGGGTTCCTTTCGCCGATGTCGGCGCATTACGAGTGCCGCCGGAATTCCATGACGAGCAGGTGCTGTTCCTGTCGGATATCTTTCCCACGGGCTACATGGCGGCGGAGAATTGCGCGATCCAGCCCGGCGACGTGGTGGCTGTCTGGGGCTGCGGACCAGTGGGGCAATTCGCCATACAGAGCGCGCGCCTCCTGGGAGCGGAACGAGTGATTGCCATCGATCGTTTCCCGGAACGGCTTCGCATGGCCCAACAATTCGGTCGCGCTGAAGTCATCAACTATGAGGATAGGGACGATGTCGTGGACCGAGTCCGTTCGATGACCGGGGGCCGCGGTCCGGATGCCTGCATCGACGCCGTGGGCATGGAAGCCCATGGGACGACATTGGCAGCCTGGTACGACCGGGTGAAACAGTCTACGTACCTG
>JAJONL010000175.1 GCA_021323395.1 Nitrospira sp. | reverse complement strand
CTCGACAACCCCTTCAGGTTCATAGTCCATCTGCAGCATGACCTTGCTTTTCTCGTCGGAGAGGCGGTGAAAGGTCACCACACCGGCATTTTTGGCTCCTTCCGTACTCTTCCAGGCAATACGTTCGTCGGGACGCTGCTCGGTAATGACAGCCTTCCATTGTTTCTCCTTGCCTACAATCTGAGCCTTCCAGTGCAGGTGGGTGCTGTCGAGTTGTTGAACCTGTGTCACGCCTTCCATGAACTTGGGGAATTCCTCGAACTGCGTCCATTGATTGTAAGCGGTTCGGACGGGGACATTCACTTCGACCGATTTTTCTATCAGGGCCATAACCTCCTCCTCTCAATCTGGGTTAGTCCACGATGTCGGCGCGATTCACAAAGTAGTTGGTGTCTCCGAAACACGTCGTGGCACGTGCATCCTCCCAAAATCCTCACGCACACAGTAAATCCATAACCGATGTTTCATTCCCTCTCTCCATGCGCCACCCTGCCATTAAGTCATCTGGGAGGCGAGCGGTAACTAGGGGACCGGGGGCAATGCCACCCAGTTCTGCACCATGCGCCCTACTTTGCCCACCGACGCGAGAATCGGCTCAGCGACACGCCGAGCACCACCAGGCCAAACCACCAGGGAGGTTGCTCGTCTGCCAACTGCCTAGTGAGAGATGCTGAGGCGGCCGGCTGGGTGGCGCCGACCCCGGCGCGAGTTCTGCCCTCCTTCCACTGGCCTGGCGCGTTGCCCGCAGGATGGGAAGTCGAGCCTCCCGGCTCCTTCGCCTTCCTCGGATCCGCGACGACCGCATTGTCGGACGGCACGATCCTCGAGCCCAACGCATTGGCGTACACTTGAGTAAACTCTGCCCCGAATAACAGAATTTGTGCCGAGTAGTAGACCCACACGAGGAGAATAACCAGAGAGCCGGCAGCGCCATACGCCGACCCGACGTCACTCTTCCCGAGATAAAGCCCGATCGCGAATTTTCCAATCGTGAACAGCACCGCCGTCAATCCTGCTCCGATCCAAACGTCCCCCCATGCGATCTGCGCATCAGGGAGAGCCTTGAACATGAGCGCGAAGAGACCGGTAATGACCGCCAGTGAGATAACGAGCTCCAGTCCTTGTAAGACGAACTCGGGTGCCGGAAGCCATCCGCCAAACCACTTGCCAAAGGCCGAGAGTGCGGCACTCAAGACCAGGGACACCAAGAGCAAGAAGCCAGTTCCTAGAAGCGTGGCGACCGAGAGAAAGCGATCGCGAATAATGCCCCACAGTCCGCGTCCCTCTTTCGGCTCAACGCCCCATAGGGAGTTGAGCGAATCCTGCAGTTGGGCAAAGACCCCGGATGCGCCCGCGAGCAAAGTGACCGTGGCTACGATCGTCGCCATGACACCGGTCGAGGGCTGACTCGCCCGCTGGATCATCTCCTTGATCGCGGCCGCGCTCTGGGGCCCCACGAGGCTCCCGATCTGTTCGAGGATGTAGCCTTGCGCGGCATCCCGCCCAAAAATCAGCCCGATCATGGCAATGATGACGACGAGCAAAGGGACCAGTGAGAGCACGGTGTAGTACGCAAGTGCCGCGCCATGACGAGGGACCTTGTCGTGACTCCATGCGGCAAAAGTGTCTTTAAGCAGCTTCCACAATTCTGCGGGTTGCAGCAGGGTTTTCCCAGACTTTGACATATTCACTCCGTTATTAGGATCGGCGCCGATCTGCCCTCTGTGAGGGACCACATGCCCCGTTAGTCTGACGTTGCCGCTGCCCTTCCTTTGAATGGTTTGCCCTCGAGCCCCGGCAGCACGGCGTCAAAAAAGGCATTTTTGAACAGGGTCGCGACCATTTCCCACGTGCTGGCTTGGGGGTTTTCAACCGGTCCGGACACATCAGCCTTGGTTGCCACTTCTCCACGCGGCGTATTTTTGAGCATACTTGACGCCGCATTGATCGTCTTCTCGAAAATCTTGGTGAGTAACCCCTTGTCCTTGTCTTGTTCGGGATCGTAAGCGGTCACGTCTTTAAAGAGGGGTTTCAGATAGCCGTTCACCTGACCGTCCTTCACGGTCATCTCACTAAACACTGAAAAGACACCTGCGGCCACATCGGTGCCGCCGTAGGCTCGCAATACCTGGTTCAGGGACTTCACTTGAGTCTTGAGCATTTTGACGCTCAGGTCAAAGTCCGGGGATTTCGTCTCAGGGCGAAACGAACCCCTGATCTGGGTTGTCCCACTCCCCATGAGAAGACCCTTGAGCTGAACCTTCGCGGTCCCTTCCGACAATTGGTTGCTCCAGTTTTCCAATTCAATGTCCGTCCCGCTGATGAACATACGATAGGAGGGAATGGTCGCTTGATTGACGAACCCGAACTCACTGTTCTCGATCTTTCCGTGATCAATGCGCAAAATGAGCGTGGGATGATTGGCAGCCTGCTCCGCCGCCTGCGCGGCTTTCTTGCCGGTCTCCTTGACCTTCTTTTCCGTCCGGGCCGAGTGGATGAAATCTCCCTTCACCTCCTGCAGTGCCAACGAGCGTAAACGCACCTCTTGGACCGTCGGCGCATATTCGACATGCCCCGTGGTGGACAGGCGCCCTTGGGACAGATACACCTGATATTGGGCCGTGAGCGGCAGCACCTCCGCAAGTTCGATGTCAGTCAGTGAGAGGTCGGCATTCACCGCCATGGTCGGTTCGGCAAAAAAATCGGCATGACCGTCCAGCTGGAAGCGGCCCTTCTCGAAGACGACGGCGTCGATATGCAAGTCCGAGGGGTACTCATGGGCTTTGGAACGCACATTACGAATGTTCTCAGCTGTGACGTTGAGTTGAGTGATATGCAGGGGCTTTGACTTGGAATTTTCTCGGTACGTGACATCCCCATCCGTAATGCGGACTTCATTAACTTGTACCTCCTGCATGGCGAAGAGGGCTTCCTGCCAGCTCTGTTTTTGTTCCGGTGTGGCCTCGAGTTCCTTGGCCGCCTGCGGGCGAGTGAAGTGAATGACCGGACGCTCGATAGATTCATCGGTCACGAGGCGACCGCGCAATAAGGCACTCCACTGGAGACTGCCATGTATCTTCGAGACGGCGGCGATCGGCGTCTCTGGGTGCTCCTTTTGCCTCACCGTGACGTCTTCGAGATCAAGGGACAGACTAAGCGGATGCAGGTCGAGGCCTCCAATGTGAACGGTATAGGCCGGCAGGCGCTGGTTTAACTCACGTTCGGCGTAGGCTCGAAGAGGCTCATCAAGGAACGAAACGATGATCATCACCAGGAGGAGCAAGGCCAGCGGTACGCCGACGAGCCACATCCACAGACGGCGACGAGGGCTAGGTGACGAGGGCGTTGCCCTGTGGTCCCCAAGAGTTACCATGGCGACCTTTGAGTAGGTGCTGGAAACCTATCCCGCAGCATTCTGCCAGTGAGACGGGTACGCCCGCGGGGCTGCCGAGGATCCACATTCATAGTCGGCCCTGTGGCAGAGGGTCGAAGAGAACCGTGCAAAAGGAGCCGGGCGCGCGCGAGCTTGTATCCGTCCGAGACCGGGTATCCCTCGCGTAATGCCACTCCAAGCATTACTAACGGGGGTTCCAAGACCACGACATTTGCTGCGATGGCCTCCCCATTGTGGATACTACGGGTCACGTCTTCGGCCAAAGCACTTGTGTTTTGATCCATTGAGCGTCTTCTTTCAGGGTGTGAAGGGTGCGGAAGGGCCAGAGCCGCAGGCTCGACCCCAGCTTAATCACCAAGTACACCAGCCCGCCCGCGCCGGCCGCCGCGAGGAGCGCCACCACGCCATAACTCACCCACAGCGAGAGACCGAGGAGGCTGTGGAGGACATACACCAACGTGAGACAGAATTTGCTCACCTCGTGCTGCATCTCGTGTTTCGCCAGTTGAAGCTCCTGCGCCACGAGTCGCCGCAAATCTACGAGTAGGCTACTGGCTAACGACACGATGGTGGGGCGAGTCGACTTTTCCATGCTGCCTCCCTTTCTAGAGAAGTGTCAGTCGCGTCGAAGACGAGACAGTAGGTAGCCACAGCCCAGTCCCACGAAGATGGCCTGCAGGGGATATCGACGGGCCATGGCGACCACATCGTCAATCATCCTCCCAAAGCCCTGGTCTTGCAGACGGATCGCCGCTTGCTTAATCCCTCCGCTCACCGCGTCCGCGACATGGCCGGCGATGCCACCGTCTGGCATCTGCTCGCGAAGGTGCTCCGCAGCGGACTTGAGCGTGTCGCCGACGCGTCTGGCGGCCTGATCCGCGGCGGCCTTCGGATCACGCCTCGCGTCTTGTATCGCGGAGGCTGCAGGGTTGCCTGTACTGTCAGTGTTTTGATGTTCCATGGGAGGCTCCTTCTTATTAATTAACTTTCTTATTAAACAAATAGTGTTAGCAGCGTACTGAATCGATTCGCCTCCGGCACCGGAGCCAAAGGTACGCTGTCAAAAACGGCGAAGGTACTGGGTAGAGCCCTGGGCCCGATCGCCTAGCCTACAAAGCGCTAGGTGATCCTTCCATTCAGGAGCGGAGTTAGCCATCCATGAAGTTTCGCATTAGCAGCTATTAAAAACGCAGCTCCATCCCAGGGGTTTTCCCTATTCCTGCTCAGTGAGAAGCCACCTATGATGCAGGAAGGAAGGAGGCCGATGAAAGTGTCCGACGAAACACTTGAACTTGACCGAGACCCGGCCTTTCAACAAGGCGACTGGCGCCGGGAACGCATTGGATGGGTGATCATTGGACTGATCCTCATCGGGGGTTTGTGTGGGCTCTTCGGGCATCATCCATTCGCTCGGGCCACCAGTCAAACGGCCAACGGCCAACTCAAAATCGAGTACGATCGCTACGCTCGGTACGAAAGTAGTGCCGAGGTGATGGTGATGGTCACACCCGAAAAAACGGGCGATGGCAAGGTCACTCTTTGGTTTGATGCGGACTACCTGGAC
>JAJONL010000174.1 GCA_021323395.1 Nitrospira sp. | reverse complement strand
GGGAGAGGGTTTGTCAACAGCCTGCTAGAGACGTCATGTCTCTGAATCCCCGCCAGGTCCCCGCGATCGAGCATTGGTAGCCGGGTTCAGTGGCGAGGGCAGTGCGCAACTTCAAATCTATGAAAGGTGTCTTGCTCGAAGTAGGCGGACCAATACAACCGTTTCGTGAGAAAGAAGTCAAGTTTGATGGTGCCACGGTTGTTGCGAACGATAAGGTTCCCGCTATCCCCGGTTCGTTCAGCCTGTGCGGGGTGGATCAGATCGGTATGGCGACTATAGGGATTGCTCCACAAGGAGAGGACATGCGGAAGAGGAACGTCCAAATGAACGTGTTGGTTGCCCCGATTAGGATGGATTGAGCAGGCGGACCTCACGCTGAGGGAACGGGATGTCGACCCCTTCAGTGCGCAAGGTTTGGAGGATTGCTTGGTTCAGGTCAATCTGTGCGGCACCGACGGATGCCACCTGAACCCAGGGTCGGATGGAGAGGGTAATGGAGGAATCGGCGAATCCCGTGATACCGATCATCGGGGCAGGGTTCCTAAGAACGTTCGGATGTCGATCCACCAGGTTGCGCAACACACGCAGCGTTGCATCGATGTCGGTCCGGTAGGACACACCGATAGAGAGATCCAGTTGCCGAATCGTGCCGAAGTTGTGCAAGATTTCTCCGACCACTTTTCGATTCGGGATCACGATTCGGGAATGATCAGGATGCATGAGCGTGGTGGTGAAGATATCGATCTTGGCGACATCACCGTGAACCCCTAAGAGCGAGACATGTTCGCCGACCCGATAGGGTTTGGTGAAGATGATCGACAAGCCGGCTACCACGTTGCTTAACACGCCTTGGAGGGCGAGTCCCATCCCGAGGCCGGCGACTCCTAATCCCGCGACGAGGGGGGCAATTTGCAGGCCGAGTTGATCCAGCGCGATCAGCAGGCCAAGGATGACGACCAAGGCCTTGACGAGACGCACGAGCAGCAGCCGAAGAGGGGGCTCAAGATCCTGCTGGTTCAGCCATCGCTCAAATAGTGTGCCGACCGATTTGGCCACGAACAGGGCGGCTATGAGGACGAGGACCGCCCCCATGATTCGGAAGCCATATTGCACGACATATTGAGTGACTAAATTCGCCAGCGACATGCCGCCTCCCTCCGGGTACTATCGCCCGAGTAGCCCCTTCAACAGGTCTTTGCCTTGCTGCTTCAGGTCCTCCGGCTTTGCGTCACCTTTTAAGAGGTTTCCGATCTCGCCTTTGACCCTCTCCTTCACCTGCTCCTGGACCTTGCCGGCAAACATTTTTGTGTCGAGTCCATAAGAAGGGGCCTGCGTACTTCCGGTAATGAGCAGCGGGAGCGAGAGGCGGCCGCCGCGCAGCGCAACTCTGGCTATAGGGGAACCGGCCGCAATTTTTTGACTCAAGGCCTGTGAGAGATTCAGGTTCAGCTTCATATTCAAGGAGCGATCGAGACCGATCGTGCCGCCGCCGATGGTTTGAAAATCGTGACTGTCCATGAGTAGCCGTTGGACCACGACGAGCCCCTGCTTAATGGCAAATTCGCTCTCGATCGTGGAGAATGCAGTGGCGTTGACCTTATCCAATGATACGCCCACGACTTTGAGCAAAGTCGCCGCCTCCTGCAGTAGATTAATCCCTTCAATTTTGCCATCTTTCACCGCCATCCGCCCGGTTCCCGCGAGCGCCTTTTCGAGGTCGGGATGGGTGAACCCACGACCGCTCACTGCCAGCTCGGCTCCGGCCGTGCCGCTCATGGAAATCTGATCGCTGCCGACGGCCTGGAGAGTGGGTCCGAGTTGGAGCCCTTGCAACGAAACTGTGCCGCTAAAGGGAGGCGTCGTGGTTCCGAGACCGAGCGTCCCTTGCGTGCGGAGGAATCCGCCAAAGACTTGGAGCGAAAGATTGTTGAGACGGGCATCCTGCCCCTTCATCTGTGCGGTGGCCTGCAGGTCTTTGATCTCCACCGATTTTTTCAGCGGGAGTGTGAGCGGAAGATCCGCGGTGTTGACGAGTTTTGAGTTGGCCGCGATTTTGGCGAGTCCCCCTAAAACCGATCCCTTGACTTCGATACGCGAGCTCCCCATGGCGACGATCAACCCGAGGTCCGGGACCTCTGCCAACTCAAGAGTGGGCGCTCCTTCCCTGGGCGGATATTTAGCGCGCGCGTTGAGATGCAGGTCTTGCAGTACAATCGGTTTGGTGAGGGGGACTGCGACCGGAAGGTCCGACGAATTGATGCTGGCTGACGCGGCCGTCAGATTGGCCACCCCTTTGGCGGCGGTGCCCTTGACGTTGATTGCGGAGCTGCCCATGACCAGGGTCAGGCCTAGGTCGGTCACATCGATCTGGCTAGCGGCAGGCATGTCCGGAGGAATCGGGTATTGGCTGTGGAAGGTGAGATGCAGATCCTTGACTTGGACTGGTTTCGTCAGTGGGAGCGTGACCGGCAGGGCCGCTGTGTCGATCTGGAGGGCCGAGAGGGTCGCGTCCAGGTTTCCACCCATCGCACGGCCGTTGAGGCTCATGACGATCTTGCCCAGTGCGAGGTTGAATGTAAACGATTTCAGGTCGAGTGTTTCCACGAGGGGGCCGAACGTGCCGTCGAGTTGCACCGGAAGGTTGTGGGGCTGCACGGTGGCGCCCAGGCGCAGGCTTGGACTCTCTCCGAGATGCACTGAGGTGAGAAGAAATGCGAGATCGTTGACGGTGTATTCTGTCGGTTTCGGGGTAGATTCGTCGCGGTAGGTGAGTTTCCCTCCCTCGATTGACACTTTGTCCACGGCAAACAGGGCCAGGGATTCGAGCGGACTGCGCGCCGGCGGCCTCGGGACTTCAGGCTTCGGGGTGGGGGCCTGTGGTGAGGCTCCGATGGTCGACACGTTCAACTGGCCTTGCGCATTTTTTAAAACGGTGATGACAGGATCTCGCAAGGTAATGTCCTCGACCTCGACCTTTCCTCCCAACAGTGGAAGCAGCTTGACGCCGACATCAAGCGAGGAGAGCGACGCGAAGGGGCCGGTGCGATAGGCCGGGTCGTCCTGGACGACAAATCCGCCGATGCGTGCACCGATACGCGGCCAGAGGGTGAGACGGATATCCTTGAGTTCGACTTTGCGGTTCAGTGCCTCTTCGATCAGGGGCCGATAACGATCTTGATAAGTATTCAGGTCGATGAGGAACGGCAGGGCGACCATCAGGAGGATGACCAACAGCATGACCGCGCCGATCCCGACCAGGATTTTCATCAGGCACCTCCGCTCAAATAGTCTCGCAGTATAGAAACGGTCGACCAGCGGGTCAATGGCCGCAGTCTTGCCTCATAGCATCGCGGCATGCGGCGCCGATGCTGCAGTGGTCGCAAACCGGTATCTGTAGGAGGCCTGACGGATTGCGTTTTAGAGGCAAGTCGTCCGATCGCGGAGAGGTGCGAGAGTGGACGAATCGACATGCTTGGAAAGCATGCGTCTCGGCAACGGGACCGTGGGTTCGAATCCCACCCTCTCCGCCAAACAGAGCTTGCTCGACTGCGAGCCACTCTATGATTCTTGGCGAGCGGAGAACGTCTGTAATGTGATCGGGGCCGGGCCCTGTGCAATAGAACTCTGTGAATCCCGCCAGGTCCGGAAGGAAGCAACGGTAAGCGGTCCGTTCTGTGTGCCGCAGGATCACCTGGCCCCACTTTGTTCGAGGATGTTTCGCGTAACCAGGCGCACGTGACGTGTTCTGTGCCGACCAGACACCCGTCACGCAGGCCATGGCTGCAACAAGATGGATTATCAAGTTTCTGCGAGAAAATACCGGCCCGGGACGTTTGACGATGTGATCGGGCAGCCGCACGTCGTGCAGACGTTGATGAACTCGATCGCCACGAAGCGCATTGCCCACGCGTTTCTCTTTTCCGGCACCCGTGGCGTCGGAAAAACGACGATCGCACGGATCTTGGCGAAGGCGCTCAATTGTGAGCAAGGGCCCACGGGAACGCCCTGCAACACTTGCGCGAATTGCCTGGAGATTACCCAAGGAACGTCGGTGGATGTGGTCGAGATCGACGGAGCGTCGAACACCAGCGTCGACGATGTTCGTGAAATTCGCGAGAATGTGAAATTCACTCCATTCCGGGGTCAGTATCGTGTCTATATCATCGACGAAGTGCACATGCTCTCCAATTCGGCGTTCAATGCCCTATTGAAGACGCTGGAAGAGCCTCCCGCCCATGTCGTGTTCATTTTCGCCACCACGGAAATTCATAAAATTCCCGCGACTATCCTGTCGCGCTGTCAGCACTATAACTTTCGCCGCATTTCTAAAATCGAAATTGTCCAGCGACTCCGTCATGTCGCGGAGCAGGACGGGCTGGCCATCGAGGATCGAAGCCTGATGGCCTTGGCTCGTGCCAGCGAGGGCAGCATGCGCGACGGGCTGAGTCTGTTGGATCAGATCATGGCATTCGGTGGCAAGACGATACGCCATCGGGATCTTGAAACTCTCTTGGGCGCAGTGCCGCAGGAACGTGTCCGGGCCATGATCGAAGCCGTGATCGAGCAAAATAGTCCCAAGGCGTTGCAGGTGATCGCCGGTTTGTTGGACCAAGGACACGATGTGCGCGCCTATTGTGCCGACCTCGTGGAATATGTGCGGAACATGCTGGTTGCAGCGGTGGTGCCGTTTGGTACTGAGCTGCGCAGCCTCATCGAAGCCTCTGAAGAAGATCTGATTCAACTGGTCCGGGATGCGGAGCAATTCACCGTGGAACAATTGCAAGAATTGTTTCGCATATGCACGGCGGCGGAAGATAACTTGCGGGTGAGCTCGCATCCGCGATTTGTCCTGGAAACGGCGGCGGTGCGAGCGACGCGTCTGCTGCGGCTTTTCACTGATGGAATGGAAGCGACGGCTCAAATTGCCCGGCCGGCTAAACCGACCGCCGACCGCCGACCGAGCGGCCACACTCCATTCCAATCCACGGATCGACCTGCCCCGTCCGGTATGAGCAAGGAAGACGGCGCGCGGATGAGTCAGAACGTCCCAAAGGAGACGTCGGCAGCCGTCAGGAACGCTCTGAAGGCCTCGTCCATCGCACCTTCTCGTGAGACAGCACCAACTCCTCTCCCAAGCCCAATGTCTCGCCCTTCCCCCGCAACGAATGCTCCGAGTCCGTCCGCGTCGGGACCGCCGCTACGTGAACCGGCAGCCCCTCCCACGGTATCACCTGCCGCCGCGGTGGAAGTCAATTGGGAACAATTCCATGAAGCGGTCACGGCAAATCATCCGAATATTGCTCCATTTCTTGAAATGGGTCGATTAGTCGCGATTGAAGGAACCTTGATTACGTTGGGATTTGTACGACAGGCAACCGTTGCTCGGGCGATGTTAGAGAAGGAAGACAATCTTCGGGCTTTGGGGGCCTTGGGAAAAAGTCTGTACGGTTGTGCGTTACGAATTCGAATTGTGGAGGTGGCGGAGCAAGAGTCAGGAACCACGCCCACCATGAAGCAGGCACGGGTCGCAAAAGAGCAGGAACAGCGCCTCATCCTGACCCAGCAGGCGAAGGCGCATCCCCTTGTCAAGCAAGCGCTGGAGATGTTCGGTGGAGAACTGGCAGAGGTCAGGTCGACCGCTTCGGCGCAGGAGGTGCAGGAATGAAGAGTCCGTTTGGAAATATGTCGAATATTTTGAAGCAAGCGCAGGCCATGCAAGAACAAATGGCCAAGGTGCAGGAGCAGGCGGCAGCCAAGACTGTCTCGGGGACCGCAGGTGGGGGGATCGTGACGGTAATGGTCAATGGAGCCATGGACCTGTTGAGCGTCAAGATTGACCCGGAGGTCGTGAAGTCCGGCGATGTCGACATGCTGCAGGACCTGGTGGTGGCCGCCGGGAATGATGCGCTTAAAAAGTCCCGCGAGATGATGGCTGAAGAGATGAAATCGGTGACAGGGGGAATGAAGATTCCCGGCCTCTTTTGACCTACGGTGCGACTGATTGAATGGGACGCGTGATGTTATTCATCGTGATCCTGCGCCCGGCACCGCAGACGAACTCACTTCATGAGCATTGATCAGCAGGGCTTATTGGCAAAGTTGGTGCGCGAGTTGGTCCGCTTGCCTGGAATTGGTCAGAAAAGCGCGCAACGGTTGGCCTTTCACATTTTGAAGTCGGAACGAGACGATGCCCTGCGTTTGGCCGAAGCGATTCAGGCCGTCAAGGACGGGCTATCGTTTTGCCGCCAATGTCGGAATATTGCGGAAGAAGAGCTCTGCGAGTTCTGCCGAGATCCCAAGCGGGATCGAACCAAGATTTTAGTGATTGAGGAGCCGAGCACGCTCTATGCGATCGAACGAGCGGGGGGGTATCGCGGCCTCTATCACG
This sequence comes from Nitrospira sp., assembly GCA_021323395.1. Classification (GTDB taxonomy): domain Bacteria; phylum Nitrospirota; class Nitrospiria; order Nitrospirales; family Nitrospiraceae; genus Nitrospira_A. The sequence goes on along the minus strand of JAJONL010000174.1, from coordinate 1,123 downwards.
TTCTCTTGGGAGTCCTGTCACCGCTGGACGGTGTCGGTCCGTCCGACATTCGCGCCGACGAATTGCTTGATCGGGTGAAGGTTGGGGGAGTGGAGGAAGTCATCGTCGCCACGAATCCCACGATCGAAGGTGAAGCCACGGCTATTTATTTAACCCGCCTGTTGAAACCGCACCAGGTGCGAGTCTCGCGTATCGCCTATGGGATTCCGGTTGGTATGGATATCGAATATGCCGACGAGGTGACCTTAGTGAAGTCAATCGAAGGCAGGAGGGATCTTTGATGGCAGCAAGCCGATTGACCCCTTTCGATCGAGACTGTTATAGTCAAATTTCTGTGCGGGACTGAAGACACGCAATCGAGTATTGGATGAAGGCTCAGACAAAAAAATCCGCTGCCGATCGTCGCAAGCCCAGTAATCCAAACGGGGTCAAATATCCCGATATCCTACGGGATCTGGAAGGGCAGCGCGCCGCGATCCTGGCCGAAGCCGGAGTGGTGCTGACAACTCCCACCGGTTTGGAGATTTTCCCAGACGTGAGCGATCAGGCTTCCGCCGAAGCCGACCAGCATTTTTCATTTCGAATTCGAGAGCGGGAGCGTAAACTGCTGAAGAAGATCGACGAAGCGCTAAGCCGCTTTGCCGCCAAGACCTACGGCATTTGCGAAGGGTGCAGCGGAGATATCCCCTATAAACGTCTAAAGGCCCGCCCTGTTACCACGTTGTGTATTGAGTGCAAGACCAGTCAGGAAGAAGAAGAGAAATCCCACCGCTGACACCCGGCCCCTGTTTCCCGCCTCTCTGCGTAAGTCTTATTCTGGCCTCGAGAGGATGTCTTCGCTGTGGACCCTCGCCTCCCCTAGCAGGATGTTGAAAAAGCCCGCCAGCTTTGTTCTCGCAAGACACTGCCACCTCACTATCTCGGCGGCGTTCACACACGTGACGCGCTTTATTCAGCGCGTCGTGAACCTCCGAGGCTCACCGTACCGCAAGGGTACGCCTTGTATCTTGGAATTGTGGGACATGACCCCTACGGGATGTGACAGATCGATACGCCTCCGGTCCAAAGAGACCATGGCCGAGCCCGGTCGTCACAGTCCTCCATCCACAAGCCCGAACAGTTG
>JAJONL010000173.1 GCA_021323395.1 Nitrospira sp. | reverse complement strand
AATGTGATCAAAATGATTGCTCAGAGCCCGGGCCGTGAGCAGCCCGCTGACGCTGGCCCCAAGCACGATGGCAGATGAACAACGGTTAAATCCTTTACCCACGTCTGCCGTACCCTTCTCCCGTCATCACTTCCGCCACGTTCTGTCCGTTCACAAAAGACATCGGCCAGGGTTCGGCCGTAGACGTCGTGGCCGTGCGATGGCGAGTTTAAGGGTCTGACCCCGTTTATTCTTCTTGACTCGCCCCATTACCAGCCGCCTCAAACTCATCCATACGACGTCTTTATCGGTTTCTTCGGTCACGGTCAACTCGGCACCCATAATGCCGTGGAGAAACACGACATTGCCCCGAAGTGCTGCCCGCGTGCTCCTTAACTTTCGTGCGCGCTCTGCCAGAGTGTTGAGACGTTCGAATTGCTGATCACCGAAATACTCACGCATAGCTTTGTCTGAGCTCGCTCTGGGCTTCCCTGCACGTGTCGAGCGGCCAAGTTGGCTTTCAAATTCATTCCACGACATCTCGACAATTTTACGATGGGCGTTGGTCATAGCGGCCTCCCCTGGTCTAAACAAAAGCGAGTGAGACTCGGAGCGTGCTCTACTCGCCCAGATTCGAAGCATCACTCGGCTGCAGGAACCCCTACATAGGCAAGGCAGTGGCCCGTCAGTTTCAGCAGCCGGTTAGACCGTGCCAGTTGGTGACGTTCCCGGGTCATACGTCGCGCTCTCAATCGGCAGGGGAACGCCGGCGTCAATCAGGCGGGTTCTCAGCGCCCACTCAATCTCCCGTGGCGTCTTCCCCCCAATCAGTTGTGTCTTGCCCGGCTCGCCGGCCAGAATTCCGGCCTGAGCGAGATCCGCCGCCAGCTTTCGTAGCCCTCCGGACATCTCAGCCGATTTCGAGTTGGCCAGGGATCGTTCTAGGCTGCCCAACGAACCGCCCTCTGCCTCCTCGACCGCCTGGTTAACGGCCAGCCACCACGCCACAGCAAGATCGCGCGGTTCAAGGCCAATGGGGAGTTCCCGCCAGTGTTGCCAAAAATCACTCCATTCTGAGCAAACAGTAGTGATGTCGTGCTTCGTCGCCCATGATGACAATTTGTCGGAGAACTGACTGTTGAACCAATAAATTGAGCCGATGCTCGGTCGAAAGCGCTCGATTTGACGGCGCAGGTATTCGTCGTCGAGGCTCATTCCAACAATGGCAAGTGTATTGGCGAATGACGCATGAATCGCTAGCCCGAACGCCAGCGTCTGGCTGTTGGCCTGGTACTGGGTAGCGGTCATCACGGTATCAACGGTTGCCAGGCCATGAGGATGGTACACCAGCCGTTGGAAACGACCACTGCCTTCATGCCTGGTGAACCTGGGTTTCCCTTGCGGCTGTTGGAGCACGATTCTGATCGGGCCGGCGGAGCGTCCGAGGAGCAAGGAGGACAGTGGTTCGATGTTGAAGCTGACTATGGGATTAGCCAGCTGTCCCAGCGCGGCGACAGCCCGCACATTATCGGGGACACCATCCTTGGTATCGAGAAAAAGGTTAGCTTGCGACAATACGGCTTGGCAGAGGCGGGTGTAATACCGCTCACGCAAGAAGTCGCGGAATGCCTTCTCGCCGAGCAGCGTTAAGCACCTGTCGAGACGGGTTGGAAAGTCCCTCCCATCACCACTCTGAATCCCGGCGGCGGATTCCAGTGCGAGAGTGATTTGATCCCATAATGGAACTGCCGCATGGCCCGCCGCGACCTGACGGGTAAGCCCTGCACCAACCCATAGACAGTACCCACCCTCGAGCGCCCATAGAGCCTGAGTTAAACCTTCCTCCACGAGACACCTCCTTGCCTGACCGTCTAAAAATCTGGTTCAACGGCGCGCCGCTGCAAACGACGCTTAGACCCCAAGTTGTCTTAACCTCGCCGCACGATGCATACCTCGTTATTGCCCGTGACTTTGCAAACGTTCGATCGACTTGCATAAGCAGCTGCGTATTATCTCTGTGAAGAAGTGGTCATACGAACGAACTCTCAGGCTGATTTGTTGTCCTCGCGCTTCACCATAGTGAGTCCGCGCTATCCCTTCCGCCCAAACCCCTCCCCCGTCATCACTTCCGCTACGTTCTCTCCGTTCACGAAGACATCGGCCAGGGTTCTGCCGTAGACGTCGTGGCCGTGGGGGATGATGTTGATTGTGCCTTCTCGTAAGAGTTGTTCGAGTCGTAACGCGGCGTCACGACCCCCCGGTTCCGACAATTCCGGCGCATTGTAGCCGCGAATGCGGATGCGATCCGTGCCATAGCGAATCGTGTCGCCGTCGATAGTCCGGACCTGCCAGGGCTCCAGGGTCCGCTCGAAACTTCCCATTGACAGCAGGTGGCGTGGGAGCGATCGAAGGCTTGTATTATGAAACCGAGATTTTTTCGCGAACGGGTTTTTGTGGGGGCGGGGGCCGCGCTCATGGTGCCCGCGCCGATACCGTGGCACTTGGTGTTGCGGCAGCGACCGGCGTTCGTCCGGATTCAGGCTCCAACAGCCGTTGCATTGAAAGGGGCTTGGGTCGGTTGAGGATGAAGGGCTTGATGGTGCCGGGGTGTAGGTGTGCAACGTCGAGCGACTTTCTTCAATCGCACCGGCGGCTTGGGGGGCGAGAGACATGACCAGAAGCAGCAGGGTCAATCGGCTCAAGACGCGTGCGCCGGGAGCGAGCATATGCAGCATGCGAAGGGGTTTTCCTCTCTTTGACGACAGGCTGGACATGTCGATCCCCAAGAACGCAACCATAGGCCTGCCACACGCCGTTACTGCTTGAATGCCAAAAATTCTCCTTGGAGGCCTGTATCGGGGGCGACAAGGAGGCGATGGAAATTGACGCCGGGCACCGCATCGTGGTTGCCGCAATAGGCCGGTCCTTGCGGCAAGGAAGAACTGAGTCGGAGAGAAATATCGGATCTGCTGGGCCCTGCAGGGACTATTGAGAACGAGGCTTCTAGCGCATGTACCGGCTCATTCACAAACTTTTGGATCATTTGATGGGATCGCCATATCGAAATCAGAAGGAGTGAGGCGGCTAACCACACGAGAAAGCCTGTCGGCTCTGCCAGCCGTCTGTGCCTGCCTTCTACGATCAGGAAGCACCACAGGGCGAATGTCGACCAATAGGTGATGATGAACGCGACATGCGGCGAGAACGTGTGCACTTCAGGCATGGACCCGTTTATTTGCATCGACGCGGCAACGTGCCAACACATGGCCGCGACATGCCACAGAGTCAACGCGATCAGTATTTCGAAGGCATGCTTCCCTGCATCGATGCTCAGGCCCCTGACCAGAATCACCATGAGCAGAAAGGCCATGATCAGATCGAGAACGTATCGGGCGGCGCTCAAGCGGGACACGTCGTATGGGAAGTTCTTGATGAGGATGTGATAGACGCCTATGTCGTAGATGACGAATCCTAGGAACCCCGCCGCCGTGAACAGATGCTTCATGAATGCAGACACCGAGGATTTGGCGGTGAGGCGTAATCCCTCTTCGAGCCTTTGAAAGCCGAAGCCGATAATTGAGCCGAAGACGATGTCCAGAATCCAGACCCATCGTTCTCCCACTGCCTGTATGATCTCCGGCTGCATGGTTTGCTCCCTGAGAGTGAGGAGAAGCATGCTCCATGCCATCCTGAAATCAGGGCGGCGCGAAGTTGACAAGCCGAAAAACCGCATGCTCAAATGCCCCTCGGATGGGGAGCATATGGCCGATGGCCAATAGCGAATAGCTGAGACTTCGGGTTTGTCCGGAGTTCGTGCCATAAGCTATATGCCATTTGCTCTTATCTCTAAGGACGCACACGAACCACAGGAGAGCCACTCATGGATATGTTTGGAAAAGTGGGGTTGGTCGAGGTTCCGATCCTGATCGCCCCGGATCAGAAGGCCTGGATGGATCGCATGATCAAGCTCTATTCGATGTTTGTCCGCATGCTCCTGCACAATGCGATGGAAGAGCAGAAGCGGCAGGAAGTGTTGGATGCGGAGGACGAGGACGACGACGAATAAAAACCCGTGAATCGTGAAGCGTCGCTCGTGAAGCGCTAAAGCCGTCCGGAGTCCGGCCCTGTATCCGAATGGATGCATTTGGTATCGATTCAGATACGGAGAGCGATCTTACGAACGACGCTTCACGAGAGACGAGCGACGCCCGGCGCTCTCCACGCGGGGTCAGAGGTTCTTGAACGCGGCCTCGGCGGCTGTAATCGTGCGTTCGATGTCGCGAGGGGTATGGGCTAGGGACATGAATGCGGCTTCAAACTGTGACGGGGCCAGGTACACGCCCGCGTCCAGCATCTGATGAAAGAACTTCGCATAGACCTTCGTCTCGGATTTCTTGGCCGATCCCCAATCGGTCACCGGGCCCGGCGTAAAGAAGGCACCCATCATCGAACCGACGCGGGTTTGCGTG
>JAJONL010000052.1 GCA_021323395.1 Nitrospira sp. | reverse complement strand
CCGACGCACGGTGATCGAGCAGGTGGTGGACAGTCTCTTCTCACGGACGGACCAGAACCGGGTCCTGTCGATCCGCCTGCGCAATGGACACAATAAGGTGCTGTATCGCGGGGACTTGGTCAGCGGGGCCATCCTTTCTTCGATCGTGCAGCGGGCGAAGGAGAAGGCAATTGAACGGGTCGTCGGAAAGACAGGGACATCTGCTGGTGACGGGCTTCGTGCCCAGGACCTGCTCGATGCGGTGCATGAAGAATATCGGGAGGGCGAGATGTTGCCGCCGGATGACGCGGCAGAAGAATGGCTGAAGCTCTTGGATCATCATCCAGAACAGGTCGTCGGTGTGTCGTCGTTCCGTCGTGGACGGCAAACCGAAGAACGGCTGGTGAATCAAATCATTTGATCACGAGCCGCGCGGCTCTCCGGCAGCATATAGCTTACTTGGCATGGGATGAAGCAGGGCATGCATCTGTTCGGGATAGAAACGGAATACGGGATCACGAGAGAAGATCTCGAGGTGGTCGATCCGGTCGAAGAATCGATGGAGCTGGTACGAGCCCACTTGACCGGCGATTTCGAACGTCGGTGGGACTATCGAGGCGAAGACCCGCATGAGGATGCGCGCGGGTTCCGCGTGTCGGGTCTGCAGCAGGACAAGGAAGAGGATGACTTCGCCAAGATTGATGCCCATCGCCCATTCTCGTTTCACGAGATGAAGAGCGATCTGGTCCTGCCGAACGGCGCCCGGTTCTACAACGACCACACCCATCCCGAATATTCCACTCCCGAATGTCGCACGCTCAAAGACCTGTTGGCGCATGACCGGGCCGGGGAACGCATCGTCCAGCGGGCGGCGGATCGCCGGAATCAGCATCTCGGCGGCCCACAGGTGCAGCTCTATAAAAACAACACCGACTATCACGGCCACAGTTATGGCTGTCACGACAACTATCTCGTGTCACGCTCGCTGCCGTTTTCTCAGTTGGTCAAGGGCCTGTTGCCGTTTTTAGTCAGCCGCCAGCTGCTGGCCGGAACCGGAAAGGTCGGTATGGAAGCCCAGGAGTCCGGCTTCGTTCCGGGGGGCTATCAACTCTCGCAGCGGGCGGACTTCATGGAAACGGAATTGGGTGTCGATACGATGCACAATCGCCCGATCCTGAACACGCGCGATGAGCCCCATGCCGATCGGACCAAATACCGGCGTCTGCATTTGATTCTTGGGGATGCCAACATGTGCGAGTATGCGACCGCCCTGAAGGTGGGAATGACGAGGCTGGTGCTGGACTTTCTTCAACGGGGCGTGTTGCCGAAGCTGGAGTTGGACCAACCGGTGGCCGCAATCAAGCAGCTGTCACGCGATCCTGATCTCAAGGCCACGGTGCGACTCAAGGATGGACGCGCCTTGTCCGGGCTGGAGATACAAGAGGAATATTGGAATGTGGCGAGCCGCAGCTGTAGCAGCGGCGATCCGGATGTGGATTGGGTGCTGCGTGAATGGCAGGATAGCCTCAGCCTGCTCAAGCAGGATCGTACGAAGTTGGTCGGAAAGCTTGATTGGGTGACGAAATACTGGTTGTTGGAAACCTTTGTGCGCGAAGAACGATTGGCATGGGATGATCCGTGGCTCACGAGCCTGGATTTGGAATATCATAATATGAGTCCTGACCGCGGGTTGTTTTTGGGGCTCGAAGCCGAAGGAAAAACATGGCGTATGACGACCGAACGTGACATCGTGCAGGCGTTGGCTGCGGGTCCCTCGGATACTCGCGGGGGGTTGCGCGGATTATGCGTCAGACGATTCCCCGAGCAAATCACTACTATGCAGTGGGAACGGATTCAATTCTCCGGAGGGCTGCGGGCGCGGACGCTGGAGATGGGGGATCTGTTTCATCCCGATGATGTGCAGGCCTGTGCCGTCCTGTTTGAAACCGCCGCTTCTCCAGCCGATGCCCTGGCAGCGTGGTCGAGACGAAAGGAATCTTAACGATGCGATATATACTGATGCCGGAACGTCGTGAAGCTCCGGGCGATCCCATGCCGAAACCACCGAGTCCGTCTGAGGAAGGCGGGGGACCACGTCGGCCGGAAACTGGTTCGCCTGATAAGGACAATTTGCTGAAGCGGATGCGCAAGGTCGATCCCAAACAGGCAGAGCGGTATCGGCAACGAACGGGTGAGTGAGGATAGGCGGGCGAGGCAGTGGGTATGTTCTCTGTGCTCGCAGAGCGCGCAGCATCGGAATGTGCCCGCTCGATGCGCGCCGTGGAGACCATATCAACCACCTCGCTTGGCCCGAATCAAACAATAGGAGAACGGCCTCGTAGGGCGCGCGTAGTAGATCTGACCTCGGCGTCCATCCTGAGATGAAGAGGTGAACGAGCACGAAAGGTGGAGCAATGGGGATGCAAGGGGACTTTTTTCAGCTCCTGAAAGAACAGGGCTATCAGTTTGGAAACCCAGTCGCCGGTGCGACCGGAATGGATATCCCGAACGCCACGACGATTCTGGCGCTGAAATATCGCGACGGGGTGCTGGTGGCCGGGGATCGCCGGGCCACGGCGGGTAATATGGTGATGTACGATCGCACCGATAAGGTCTTGGAGATCGATCGGCACAGTGTGCTGGCGATTGCCGGCGTGCCGGCGACCGCTTATGAAATGGTGCGCGTGCTGGAACATTCCTTCAAATATTATCGCCGCACGCAATTGCAAGAGTTGAGTTTCGAAGGGAAACTGCGCGCCGTGTCCAAGCTGCTCAAGGAAAACGTGCCAGCGGCGCTGGCCGGGACCGGTGCCGTGGTCCCCGTCTTTGCCGGGTACGACCATGAACAGGGTTCGGCCAAGATCTATTTCTACGATATTCTGGGGGCGGAGTTCGAAGCGGTGGAGTACGCGGTATCCGGTTCCGGCTCGCCGACAATTCGAGGCATTCTCCACTATGTGAATACCTGGGGGCCGCAACCCTTGGCGACGCTTTCCGAAGAGGAGGCGACTGTCCAGGCGCTCCGGCTGCTCACGAGCGCGGCGGAATTCGATTCGGCCACCGGTGGCGTGAATCGAGAACTCAATTTGTATCCGGTCGTCAAACTCATCACGTCCGCTGGAGTGCAGACCATCGCAGGTGATCGCTTGAAACGAATGTATGAGGCGGAAGTCCTTCAGGGTATGTAGCGTCCCGTCTCGGGCGAAGCAGTAGGCGAGATTATTGATCCTATGCAGAAGGTGACACGTTATGTATGAGGAGCCCTATCGATGGGTCGAAGCGGTCGGCAATAGACGGCAGTACCTGGACGAGCAATTTACGAAGGGTGCGCCGGTTGTGGCCTTGGCCTATGCCGACGGCATTCTGATGCTCACCGTCAGTCGCGGAACTCCCAAGCTCTATGAGATCTACGACCGCATCGCCCTCGGAGGAATGGGGCATCCGGCTGATCTTGAAAAATTGCGCTTCTCGCTGCTCGAGATGGCGCATGTCGAGGGATTCAACCGCTCGCCTTCCGATGTGACGGGTGCCAGGCTGATGAAGTACGGCTTAGCCCCGACCATCAAGCAAGCCTTTGAAGAGATTTATAAAGCGCCCTTTATCGCCAAGATCCTGCTGGCGGAGTTGGGCGTGAAGTCGGAACGTGATCTCTTCCTGACGATCAATTATGACGGAACTTTTGAGGAAAGCCGCCGGTGGGCCGCGTTAAGCGCAACGACTTCGGTTCAGGCTCGTGTGGGGGCCTATTTCGAATCTCAACCAGGATTTGCCCAAGCCTCGTTGGGCCAGGCAGTTGAAATTGCGCTCTGCGCCTGGGCGGTGGGGTCCCTCGCTCAAGTTTCTCCTGCGGCAACAGAGGGGGAGTCATTGTCCGCGCCTGCCTCGGCGACACAGCCGGATCAAGCCATTGCCGTACCGCCGGACAAGGCCGTTCTGTTGGGACATGTGCGGCAGACCGTCCAAGAGAAGTCTCTGGAATGTATTCTGTTGGAACGCAATGGGCCGGGGTCATCGAAATATCGTGCCCTCCGTCCCGACGAACTCGGCGCCCTCCTTCCATCCGCGGTGAATGGTCCCAAGGCGACCTGATCATGCTCAATCGAATCTTCGGCCTCGAAACTGAATATGGCCTGTTGCTGAATCAGGATCGGCCTGAACATTCGCCTTCGTGGGTGGCGCAGCGTATTCGTGATCATATTTTCCATGTCGATCGGCGCGGATTGGTGGATCTTCATCACCGAGGCCATGACGAGCCGCCCGGCAACGGGGGGTTCTTGACCAATGCGGGACGTATGTATATCGACATGGGGCATCTTGAATATGCGTCGCCGGAATGCACGACATTGGCAGACCTGGTGGCCACTGACCGCGCGGGAGATCGCATCCTCCAGCATGCGGTGACCGCGTTGGACCTGGAAGAGACCGTCTCGATCATCAAGAACAACATCGATCACGAAACCGATGCGACGTTTGGCTCCCATGAAAATTATCTGGTCACCCGGCAATTCCCTTTTTCCCGGCGTGGCTTGGGACCGCTGGTTACGTTTCTGGTGACGCGTCAGGTATTCACCGGGTCCGGACGTATCGGCTGCGCGCGTGACCCCAACGAGTGGGTGCAGGTTGGAGGGCTGATCCTGCATCGCCCGGGCCTGCGCGATGCCCAGGATCGCGCGATCGTGCCCTACCAGATTTCCCAACGTGCGGATTATATCGTCAACGACTTTTTCGAATGGGTGCAACACAACCGGGCCATCGTCAATACCAGGGATGAACCGCTGGCCGATCCGAACCAGTTTCGCCGGATCCATCTGTTGTGCGGAGATTCGAATATGGCGGAGTATGCAACCGCGCTGAAGATGGGCGCCACGGGGCTGGTATTGCAGCTGATAGAAGCCGGGCAGGCGCCTCGCGGATTGGGAATCGATGAGCCGGTGGAGGCGCTCCAGGATATTTCCCGTGATCCGGACCGCCGGTGGATCGTGCGGCTGGAGTCAGGGCAATCTATTTCTGCCGTCGATGTTCAGGAACAATTCCTCGCCGCGGCGCAGCGCCATTGTAAGGGCCAGGATGAGGAAACCGACTGGGTGTTGGAACAATGGGAAGCCGTGCTGAACGACCTGCGGGGCGACTATGCCAAGCTGGTGGGCCGAATCGATTGGGCGTCGAAGCTCTGGCTGTTAGAGACCTATCGTGAGGCGGAGCAGGCTGGGTGGGATGATCCCATGTTGAAGAGTCTCGATTTGGAGTATCACAATGTGCATCCGGAACGGGGCCTCTGTTACGGCTTGGAAGAAGAGGGGCGTGGACCTCGTCTGACCACCGATAAGGCAGTGAATTTGGCTCAGGACAATCCGCCGCGCAACACGCGAGCTTTTGGGCGAGGCGAGTTGGTCAGGCACCTCCTGGCCGGCGGCGCCTCAGAGGATGCCGCCGATGATGCGGTGGATCGCGCGGATCGTCCGGCCTGTGACTATATTATCAATTGGTCGAATTTCAAATTGCGGGGGGCCTTGCCGTTCTTTATGGCGGATCCGTTCAAGCCCTACGTTCAGGAGGTTCGCGATCATATCGCTGGTCGCTAGGTGACCTACCGTTTGATTCCCATTCGTTCCAATGCGCCCTTCGACACATCGAAGGCAAACCGCAGTTGCACCGCATAGTATTTCTGGACAAGGCCGGGTTGGTCCAACGGCCGGTCCTCTTCCCGATAAAACGCCAATTCCATATCCTTCCACCGGACGGCGATGCCAAGGATCCAGTCGAGTTCCGTAGGGTTGAGCGTATTACCGGCTTCACGGTCGGTAAAAAAATTCATGTCCCCATACAGTACCACCCTGTTTTTATACAGATCCAGGTCGGCATGGGCGACGTAGCGAAAGAGGGCCCGTCCGGTATTGTTGGGGCGTGCAAAATAATTACTATTGTGAAAGAGCCATCCTGCGCCGGCATAGGCGGTGAGGTTTTGATAGGGGAAGGTGCGGCGCCACCAAGGGAAATCCTGGATTGCCTGAAAGCGGGCCGTCACCAAGGCATCAGCATAGGCCTGTTTGATCCCGCTGCGGTCGAGCGGCGCATCACGCTCGTATTGCAGGCGCCAGTTGAACCGGTCGAGTACGCCGGTGAAGGCGAAGGTGGCGTCCCATTCTGATAGCTTGATCCATCCGTCGGTTCGATCCGAGAAAAAGTTCTGGTCGGTATAAAACGTGAGGTATTGTTTGTAGAGGTCTGTCTCCAAGTGCAGCATGTGCCGCATGCCGACCAGGCCGGAATTGTCAGGGCGGGCGGCGAAAGAGGGATTCTTAACGAACGCTCCTGTGAGCAGATACCCGCCGAACAAGGACTCTTCTTCCTCGCGACCTTCGTGTTCAGGTTCTTCCATTGAGGGAAGAGGTCGTCCATACTTTTCCAGCGCAAGGGTCTTCTCCGGCAGGAGAGGCAGGAGGAAGAGGGCGATCAACAGCAGGAGGCCGCGCAGGCCTTGATGGCAAGGTCGGTGGGCCATCATTCTTCGCAATGCGCGAAAATCTCCTCACAGTCATTCGACGCGTCGACTGAACTGGGCACAAAACGGTAGTGAACCCGGTCTACCAGATTGTGTAGAAGTGTGACGGTCGCCCAGCAGCCATGATGCACCGTCGGGCGGCTGCTCTTGGAAGACACCATGGACTCCTCAAGCAGGGGCGCTTCCCGGTAGTAACGAAGAAGGGTCGACTCTCCCTGCCGGCTTTCGCGTAACGGCGTGCCGGCACAGGCCATCACCTGCTCCTTACTCTTGCCTCGCAATGTTTGCTGGTGAGGGTAGCCTTCGGCGATGGGCGAGGCACTTTGACAAGCCACTACCAAAGCGGCGGCGATGGTGATTTGAATTCCTTGGAGGGTGCGAATGATAACAGGGTGCATGAGGCAGGAATCCAGCATGGGAATCTGGTGCATTGGGTAGCATACCCGTCTTGTCAAAGCAACCGAGTGGTCAAGAGCGTTCACCCGAGAGAATAGATCTCCGTTCGGCCGTCAGAATGGTGACGATCGTCATAGTTATGACTCAAGGCGATTGCGTCATCCGGCAATAGAGGAATAGCGGCTTGTAAATACAGCTAAGGGATTCTAGATATGGTCTATTCCCTAGAACAAGCTGCGAATGCGAGGGCGGTCTTGCTCCGCTGAGTCAATACCAGAGCCCGCTTCTGTCCCTATTCCCGCCCCTATAGCGGCCTTGCTTATTCCCCACCGCCACGCGACCCATTTCGCGCTTGCAGGATGGTCCTTTACCGGACGAGCTCCGACGAAGGCCATGCAGCGTAAAGCCTGACTTCGTGATCTTTATATTTAGATGCCGGTTTCGATCGGATCGGTATGGCCCGTTTTTTGAAAGTCAAGCCTCTGCGAATATAAGTCGTATTATCACGGTGCATCTCGATCAGGCTATGTGCGCGCAGCGTTCGAGCGGTGGTTCCGCGTATCTGTTCAGCGCAGGGGGACGAAGAATTGCCAGAGAGTCATATGGGAAAGGATTTCGCCCGCACGGGCCAAATTTCTTCGCGCACGGTCGAACTTCGGATGGGACACATCGAACAAGCCCACCTGCACACGACCGCACTTGATCACGGCCCCACTCATAGGTAACAAGGGCCACCCTCACGACTCTTCTGCACGGCTCGTCATTTTCTCCCTCGATCGTTCTCGTTGTACCAGCTAATAAACAGGTATTTTTTATGGCTGATGACTGGTATAGATACGCGTGTGGTTTACCCTTCACATCAATAGGATGCATTGCGAGTGTATGGTTTTTCCTTCACCAACATCCTGAATAAGCCTGAATACTTCGAAGCAGTGGGTCTCCGGCTCGCCAATGAGCCGAGAACGGTGGCACAACCGAAGATCACCCCGTAAAAACAACAGCCCTTAATTCTTTGGGAGGAACTTATGCCAAATGATAGGGACGCCAGCAGGGGGAGCGCATCGGTCGCTGGAGTTTTTGAAGAGGTCAATCGGACCTCACGAGCACCACATTCAAGGAGAACCGCCGAGGATTGGTCTCTGAGCATCGAGGATCGGCGGGTTTCGCCCCGCCTTGATGGTCACCTGCCGACAGTATTGCACTGTGGAGACCGGCACTGGAGGGGGGAGAGTAGGAGTATCGGGTTGGGCGGGGTGTCACTGACGCTTGCCGGAGACATTCCTGCCATGCTGAATCAGCACGTCAGGTTGAGTCTCGACCCAGGTTCCGACAGCCTCGAAAGTCTCGGCATTGTGTGCGGGATTCGTGCTACTGATGACCAACTCGCCCCGGATAAACCCCGATCCTGGGTGACCTTGGCCGTCAAATTTCTAGACCTCAGCGATGGTGATGAGCAGTTGGTGACCTCGCTACTCGCTGAAGGACGAATTCAGTCCAGCAGGTTGTGTATCGCGGCCGCATTAGTTGAACAACAGAACGACGAGGGCCTCATTGACGCAAATGTCGATGCGCCCGCCATGATTCCAAAATCACCAAAGGGGTCTGTCGGCGGAAGCGAGGGACCTCGCCAAGAGCGGCGGCGTCATCGGAGGCTCGCTGTCGGATTGATGACTCAAGTACGTCTGCTGGATGGGCGTGATCGAGTCTTGCTTCGGGCGGCCACGAAAAATTTGACCTTCACGGGAGCCTGTGTCTGCATCCCGGCTGTGGATGGCTTGACGGGCTCCAAGTTGTTGGTGGAGTGGACGACGTCTACGGCCAATACCTTGGACTCGGATGTCGACACGGTCGAGACCACGAGCTGCTCGGTCGTGGGTAGGGTGTTATGGACAAGGTCTCAAAGGCCGGCGGCAAGTAGTGGGTTGGTTGAGGCCACTGGGCATACGGTGCTCGCAGGCATTCAATTTCTTCCGGTGGCAAAAGACACGAAGAGCAGCATAGAGGCGCTTCTCGAACAGGTGCAGCCATCGTCGCGGGCTGAAGCGGACAGATCGGACGGTCCATCCGTGATCAGCGAGTGTTCAGCATGTTTTCGGCCTTGCGGAACCCGTATCGTGCTTTGTTACGATCGCCCGCGAACTGAGGTTGCGGACGACGCGCCGATTGTGGTCTTAGCACCGGGGTATGGAGAGGGCAAGCGGGACTATGTGGCGCTTGCCTACTACCTGGCCAGCAACGGCTTTCATGTCGTGCGGTACGATAATGTGAACCATGTCGGGGAAAGCGACGGAGTGGTGACGGAATTTCGATTAGAGGATATGGAACTTGATCTGGGGACGGTGTTGAACTATGTGGCTGGTAAATGGCCTGGTCGACCTATTGGTCTGGTGGCCACCAGTCTCGCTGGTCGCGTCGCGTTGAAGGTCACCGGAGAGACGTCCCATGTAAAGCTGCTGGTATTGATCAATGGGATCATGGATGTCCGCCACACCTTGCAATCTGTGCATCAGGAAGATCTCATCGGCGAACATCTGGCGGGGATGCGTAAAGGTGTCGTCAATATTCTGGGTTTGACCATCGATGCCGACCATTGGTTGGCCCAGGCCGTTCATGGCAACTACGCCGATCTGGCCACGACAGAGCGTGATGCCGAGCGGCTGCGGACTCCTGTCGTGCTGTTTCACGCGGAGCATGACGCGTGGGTTGATCCCTCATCCATCCGTACCGTTGTCACTGCAGTCGGTCCGTATTTGCGACATTCGTATGTGGTGCCGGGCGCCTTGCATCGCCTTCAGGAGAGCCCACGGAAGGCCCGAATGGTCTATCGTCAGATTGCCATGAGCTGTTGGGAAGAACTGTGGCCGAAGCGGCCGTTCGAGAAGCTCCATGAACCCTCGCATCGAGAGATCGGCGTGCAAAACCGCGCTGAGCGTGAGCGAAGCAAGAGCAAGCGATCAATCGCGAAATCGGATCACGTGGCCTTCTGGAAGGACTATCTGCATAATTTTCAGGCGATTCCGAATGTGGCCGATTTCTGGCGTCTCATGGATCATGTGTATCGTTTGATGGGAGATTGTCATGACGGCGAGCGCATTTTGGATGCCGGCTGTGGGAACGGGAACTTCGGGGTCTTTTTGCAACTCAACCAGGCGTTTCGCCAACGATATGCCAGACGAGGCTACTATCGCCCACCGGAATACGTCGGTGTGGATTTTGTGCCGACTGCCTTGGCGCAGGCTACCACGAATTTCATGCAAGTTGAGACCACTCTGCAGGGGCAGTTTCGCGAGGATTTACGGGCATACGCGCCGATGGCAACCCAACTCTGCCGGGCAGACTTGGAAGCACCGTTGCCGTTTCCCGATCACAGTTTTGACCGGGTCGTGTGTAATCTGGTGATTGGATATGTGCGCGACCCCCTGTTTACCGTGCGCGAGTATTTACGGGTGTTGAGGCCGCAAGGCAGGCTCGTGCTCTCCAACCTGAAACCCTATGCCGACCTTTCGGCCATCTACCGCAGTTTCGTCGAAACGGCACACACTCGCGATCAGATCGAGGAGGGTCGTCGGCTCCTGGATAATTCCGGTAGGATCAAGGAGCGTGAAGGCGAAGGAATTTTCAATTTTCTCCACCACGCAGAATTGGAAGGTCTGTTGCAAGCGGCGGGCGCCTTTCATCCACGCGTCTATTCCACCTTCGGCAACCAAGCGCTTATCGCCGTGACCGAAAAGAGTGCGGCTAGCCTCATTGCCGCCGCATGATCAAGTAGATGTGTCTATGCTATAGTGCCTGAAATGAAGGTGCTCGCGTTCAGCGCGCTGGTCAATGCCCTGGCTGCGACGGGGCTCGGGGTGTTTGTATATTTCCGGGATCCTCGCGCCCCGCGCAACCGGATCTATGGGCTGTATTGTTTGAGCATTGCCACATGGAGCGTGTTTTACTGCGGGTGGCAACTCACCGAGTCAAAAGATCTGGCGCTGAGTCTGCTGCGCTTGCTGATGGCCGGCGCCACCCTCATCCCCATCCTCTATTTCCATCACACGGTCACGTTTCTGGACATTGCGGCTCGCCACGCGAAGGCGCTGAAAATCGGCTATGCGCTGGCCGCATTGCTCTTGACCGTCGATACCACGCCCTGGTTCGTGGCGGGCGTTTACTCTGCGATGTCTTTTGCCTTCTGGCCGGTCCCCGGCCCATTCTTCCATCTCTTTCTACTGTATTTCGTGTGGTACGTCGTCTATGCCACCTCCCTGGTGGGCGTGGCCTTGCGAGACGCTCATGGGATACGACGGCATCAATATGCGTATATGCTGGCCGCCAGTATTATCGGTTATGTGGGCGGAGCAACAAATTTCCCGCTGTGGTATGGGGTACCATTGGTGCCCTACGGAACGGTGCTGATCACGATTTATACCGGACTGATGGCCTACACCATTGTTCGGTATCGTCTGATGAATATCAGCGTGGTGCTGAACAAGGGCCTTGGCTATGCCATTGTATTGGCCATTATCGTGGTGGCGACTTCGATCGGCGCGATTCTTAGTCACCGGGCCACCGGACATTCCACTCCGCCGCTGCTCGCCGGCACGCTGTTTCTAATTTGCTCCCTATGGGTGCTCAGCAACAATCCGCGGTCGACTTCGAACATTTTGTTCAGCGGAGTGTGCGGCGCCGCCTGTCTCTGGTTGTTCGGCTGCTTCATGCTCTTTTCCGCCGCTCAGGAAGATGAGGCCCGCTTTTGGATGCAGGTCATTTATGCAGGCATTGCATGCCTGCCCGCGTTAACCTACCACTTTGCGCAGAGTCTCACCGGATGGGCGGCGAACGACCGTCTGATCATCTGGAATTATGCGCTCGGCGGGTTGTTCGCGGGACTGGTGTCCACGAATTATCTCTTCGACGGACAGTACGTATATTACTGGGGCCGGTATCCCAAGGCCGGAATGCTCCATCCGCTGTTGGTCCTCTACTTGGTAATCAGCGGCTGTCTGACATTGCATCGCCTGTATCAAGGATATCGATTGCACAGCCGTTCCGCTCCGCTGCTGGCAGCCCAATTGAAATATACCCTCGCGGCTCTTGCCTTGGGGTTCATGGCGTCCTTGGATTTTTTGCAGAACTACGGTGTGGGCTTCTATCCCGTGGGCTACCTGCTGGCGGGTCTCTCGGTGACGGTCGTTGCGTATGCCATCGCGCGGTACGAATTGATGGACGTGTCATTCGTCCCGACCCGTCCCAAAGTGATGTTGTCCATCAAGTTGATGGGCCTGATTCCCGCATACATGGTCATCCTCCTCGTCATTCGGATCTTCACAGGAACATTTCATTATTTGCTGGCGGGAGTGCTGTTTGGTTTGTTCGTCATCGTGTCAAGTGGATTGTCGAACCTTCAGAAGGGCGTTGAACGGGCAATCGGGCAAACGCTGTTTCGAGAACGCTATGACGCATACGACACGCTGGTGCAGTTTTCAAAATCTCTCGTGTCGATTCTCGAGCTCAAGTCTCTGACGAAAGAAATCGTCCAGACGCTGGCGCGTGTGATGAACATCAAGACAGCATCGGTGTATGTGCTCGACAAAGAGCAGGGACTGTATAGCCTGACCGCATCCTATGGGTTCGGCGCGCGTGATTCCCAGGTGCCGCCGATCAAAATGGAAAGCGAATTTCCCAGGGCACTGCTGCGTACGGAAACCGCGCTTGTTCGGGAGGAAATCGAATACGATAGAGCGGAAAGGGACTACGAGCGATTGCTCGAAACATTGAAAGGGCTGGAGTCGGAGGTCTGCATTCCGTTGATCAGCAAAGAACGACTGGTGGGATTTTGCAATCTTGGCCGTCGGTCGAATCATGGCATGTATTCAACCGAGGAGCTGGGCCTCCTCAAAACACTGGCGCAACATGCCGCGATCGCCATAGATAATGCATTGCTGTATGAGGACCTGCGTCGTTCCCAATTGTTGATGCGGCGGACCGACCGTCTGCGTTCACTCGAAACCATGGCCGGAGGATTTGCGCATGAGATTCGCAATCCCTTGACCTCCATTAAAACGTTTGTTCAGTTAGCTCCGGAACGTCGCGATGATGTGGAGTTTATGGAGCAGTTTAGCCAGGTGGTGTGCGAAGACGTGGAGCGGATCGAACGACTGGTCCATGAAATTTTGGACTATGCGCGGTATATGACGCCGAAACTCACCCAGGAAAACTTGAACGATGTCGTGTCTTCATGCCTCTATTTTATCGAAGTGAAAGCGAGCAGTAAGTCCATTACGATTCAAAAGGACCTGGCGATCGATCTGCCTTCCGTGAAGCTGGATCGGCAACAAGTCAAGCAGGTCCTGTTGAACCTCTTTATCAATGCTATGGAAGCCATCGGGGGGGAGCAAGGGGGACGGTTGGTGGTCCGCACGCGGAAATTAGTCAGACCCGTCAATGATCCGTGGGTTCAAATTGAAGTGGAAGACAGCGGACCAGGGATCGAACCCGGAGATCTGGACCATATCTTCGATCCGTTTTACACCACAAAGCATGAGAGCGGAGAGCGGGAGGGCACAGGACTAGGATTAACCATTGCGCATCAGATCGTTCAGGAGCATGGCGGATATCTCGAAGTCGCCAGTGAAGTCGGTCGCGGCACGAAGTTCATGGTCAATCTTCCCGTCAATCCGCCGCTCGCGGAATGGCATGCAGCGCAACCTGCCTATGAAGAAGAACGCAAAATCGCGGGCGCCTTTCTTGCCCGACCGCAGTTGGGGCTCGATGAGCAATTCAGTAAGCCATCTCCGGTAATCAAAGCTTCGACCTAGAAGTCCCTCGGCCGGCATTCGCTCGGACGGAGCGGTCAAAAGGAGGGCTGAGTATAGAGGAGCAGACGATACGGTCTGTCTGACTGTCGATAACGATCCCCATTTATCTCGGTCGTAACGATGTCGACAGCAGCGCGATAATTCTGTGTTCTGCCCAAAACCGATCCTCGCCCGAGCGGGATTTTTGAAAGAAGCCACAATGCCCACCGTAACGTGGCATCATCATCGTTATGTTGGGGTTCTGCCGAATCTCCGGTATGTCGAACATGGAGGGTGGGATGAAGGGGTCATCATGAGCGGTGATAATTAGTGTGGGGACCGCAATGTGGTGCAGCACATGCCGCGCTCCAGCCCGATCATAATAATCAGCGACATTCAGATACCCCCCGTCGGGCGCGGTATAACATTCGTCGAAATCTTTAAGTGTTTTGATTGAGCGTAGGGGTGCAAGATCCCATCTGTCAGGGAAAAGTTTGGCTTTCCGTTTCATGCGTGCCTTGAGACCTGAAAGAAAGTGCCAATGATAGAGCCAATTTCGTGGTTGCTCTAAAACCGTGACGCACTGGCTAGGATCAATGTTCGGACTCACCGCTACCACACCTGCCAGAGCTGAGTCGGATTCCCTCATTTCGCCCGCGGCTTTTAACGCAAGGTTCCCACCCATTGAATAGCCGACAACCCAGATTTTCTCCAGGCGGTCGACGGCCGCGAGCTCACGAACAATCGTTCGATAATCGCTGCTGAGGCCGCTGTTATACAGGGTCGGGGTGAGATGGTCGGTTCCTCCGCAAGTACGTTGGTTCATTCTTATGACATTGAATCCAGCGCGGTAAGCTTTCACAGTGATGCCGTGCATGTAGTGGGAACCGGCACATCCTTCCAATCCATGGATCAGCACGATTGTGGGTACGTCAGAAGGTGTGTATTGCCAATGGCAGAACGCCAACAGTTGTGTTCCCGGTTCAGTCGTGAAAAGACGCTGTGTCTGTGGAATAGCTCCCTCCCGAGCACTTCGAGGCCAGTATCGCGGCACCAGCGTCATTAGGTGGGGGTTACCCAGCAACCGGGCAGGGGTAAAATCATCTATGGGATTCATGCACCATCTATCTCAATTTCATTTCATATGCGGTCGGCGTCCCATTCGCTGGGTTAGCGCGAGATTGGATTTCCTCACAAGAGAATGAGGTTATTTTGCCACATACGAGGCATGGAGGAGAATTCCTGCTTTCCCTTGGTGAAGAGTACTGAATAGTTCAACGCAACGTGGAGAACATATTCCGCACGGATGGCCATAAGGACCGGAGGTCGACGGAACCGCCCATTACAGACCATATTCGACTGAACAGGGGTGTATAGAAAAGAGGGCTGGTGGTCTCTACTGCCTTCTGGTATTTGGCTCCCCG
>JAJONL010000172.1 GCA_021323395.1 Nitrospira sp. | reverse complement strand
TCATGCGCAACAAGCCGTAAAGATGGCGATTGCTATGCGTCGGACGATTGACTCTTTGCAAGATGAATGGAAGAAGCGAGGCATTCAGCTTGGAGCGGGCATTGGCATTGCGACCGGCTACGCCACAATCGGGGCGGTCGGCTTTGAGGACCGTTTAGACTATGCTGCGATCGGTTCGGTCACGAATTTGGCGGCCCGGCTGTGCAGCGAGGCGCAGCATGGCCAGATTCTACTCTCGGAACGAGTCAAGCAGTCCATACGCGAACACGTCTTAACTGAACCTGTTGGCGACCTCACTCTGAAGGGATTTCCCAAACCGGTAGTGACGTATAACGTTACAGGGCTGGCTGAGCAAGGGCCTTCTTAGACACGCTGCAACCCGATACCGCATCTCACCAACCTTAAATTACACGTATTTTTGATTACCCCCTTTGAAACTTATTGCGCGTTTTCCACTTACTTCTTAGAATCGCCGAACCTTCTACGGTTGCTTACGCGATCACTCGGATTACAACAGCACCGAGCAACGTAGAATCACGGGCCCACTGGGGAAGGCGGTCGAAAGATGTTTGTTCCTTCTCGCAGTTCTTACTTCGCCCCTCCTCCACACAAGCAACTGCTCAGCCCATCGACGACTCTTAAAGGTGGCTTTTCGTCCGTATCGACGGTAATGAGGATTTTGGTTACATCGCGCTGGCCAATATCTTTGTCACAAAGGAGATACGAATGGCCTGTCCTCCCTCCACATGCCGACTTCTTGTCTGGAGTGCCGTTTTCTTCGCGGTGACGCTCTTGATTCCGGTGGAACAAATCCATGCGCAGACACCGCGCATTCAGGGCCAAGCCGCTGGCGCCGCCGGCATGGGGAACGCCTTCGCGGCGCAGGCAGACGACGCTTCTGCGCTCTACTATAACCCGGCTGGGATGACACAGTTGCGCGGTGTCCATATCCTGACCGGAGCCCTCTTTGTCGGCGGCACGACCAATTTCACCAGCAGCTCGACAGGCCAGACTACCACTGGCGACCGCGATGGCGCCGTGGCGTGGCCTCCTCCTGCTCATTTGTACATAGTCGCAAATCTGAAAGACATCGGCTTCGATGCGCTTGAGAAGTGGACCGCCGGCGTCGGCGTGACCGTCCCATTTGGTTCACTGACTAGGTACCCGAGGGAAAATCCGTTTAGTACCGCTGTGTACTACAATACCAATCCACTTCTTGATATCAAACCGACTGTCGCCTACAAGCTCAACGACTATCTATCCTTTGGCCTCGGGGCGGATATCTACACATATTCGGCGCTGTTTGGAGAAGGACAAGTTGAGGTCATGTCCACAGGCGCCAATAACGGGCTGGGTCCCCAGTTTGAGATCAACGGCAGTGGGACTGGAGCCGGATTCAACGCGAGTCTGTTGTACACGGCCCTTCGGAATGCCGACGGGTTGCCAATCGCCAACATCGGACTCATCTACCGAAGCCAGGCGGTTGTACCACTGGCCGGGCAGTTTGCTATAAACGGGGCGATTGCTGCGGACGCTCACGCGAACCTTGTGCTACCCCAAATCTTCGGCGCCGGTATAGCCATCTGGCCCGTGCGTGACCGCGAAACTGAATGGAAGTTGGAATTAGATGTGGATTACATCGGGTGGACATCATTCCGCGATACGACTGTCTCACTCTCGCGCCCGGTTCCTGGCATAGGCTCGGGCATCCCTGTGAGACAAAATTGGAGCAACAGCTACAATGTCATGATTGGCACTGAATACAGATTGTTGAAATTGGATCGGTGGCCGGATTGGGAGGTCGCACTGCGCGCCGGCTTTACACAAGCACAAACACAGGTGCCGGATGCCACATTCAATCCTGGAATCCCGTCGTCGAACGTCTACACCCCTGGAGTCGGATTCGGGTTTACCTGCAAGGCGGGAGGCTCATTTTTCGGTTTGACGAAATGCGGCAATCTCGGGCTGGGCAGCATGAAGCCAAAAGAGATTGGGTTGGATATTTCCTATCAGGCGGCGATTTATGAGACTCGATCGATTACCGGCAATGTGAATCCGGCAGTCAACGGCACCTATAAAACTGTATTTCATGCCGGAGGGGTCGCCTTGAGATTCAGTTACTAACGCTCGGGATGAATCATGCTCGGTCAATGCGGATGGCGGCGCGGGTATGGAAAAGGGCTTGAATGCTGACGCTAGCTTGATAGGGTTATGAAATTCCCATTTGCTTGCACAGACGCGACAGATAGGTTGGCTGGAGTTGTAGAGCTTTGGCAGCTTTGGTTTTGCTTCCCCCTGCTTTCGTCAGCGCCTCTTCCAATCTCATGCGTTTGAAGTGTTCGACTGATTCGTGGAATGGCAGCAGCATGAGTGTTTCTGTGGCCAGGCCGTTGACGTCTTCCGCGTCGAGAGTCAGGTCATCGACAGCAATGGCATCGTCGCTCGCGAGCACCACGGCACGTTCGATGACATTGGCCAATTCCCTGACATTCCCGGGCCAGTCATACTGACGCAGTACTTCGATGGCTTGTGGATGAATGGTCAAACTCGGGCGTTTCATGTCCTTGGCATATCGGCTAACAAAAAACTTCGCCAAGGCTGGAATGTCCTCTCGCCTCTCTCGTAAGGGCGGAATCATGACGCTGACAACGTTTAATCGAAAGAATAAATCCTTACGAAAACTGCCCTCTCTCATGGCCGCCTTCAAGTCTTGATTCGTCGCTGCGATCACACGAACGTCAACCTTGATGGGCTGTGTTCCTCCAACGCGATCAAATTCTCGATCCTGTAAGACGCGAAGCAGTTTGGCTTGCAGATTCGGTTTCATATCGCCGATTTCATCGAGAAAGATTGTTCCACCTTGAGCGACCTCCAAGAGACCCTTTTTTTGTTGGTGCGCTCCTGTGAAAGCTCCTTTCTCGTGCCCGAACAATTCGCTTTCAAGCAACCCATCCGATAATGCGACACAGTTCACCGCCACAAAAGGCTTACTCCCACGTGGACTCCAGGTGTGGATGGACCGTGCGAGAATTTCCTTTCCGACACCGCTCTCGCCGAGCAAGAGGACCGTGCTGTGGCTTCGAGCTGCCTTCCGTAACATCTCCACCACTTTACGCATACGGGGGCTTTCGACAATCAGCGTCTTATACCGCTCCTCGACCGACAACCGCAGCATCTCACTTTCATCTCGCATTGTGTCCAACAATGCGGCATTCCTTAATGCGACAGAGGCGTACGATCCAAATGCCGTCAAGAGATCCAAGTCCGACCGCTCAAATTGTTTGGCCTTCGCTGTATTAAGGATCTCAAGCACGCCCACCAGGTGATCATGGTCCATCAAAGGAACGGCCAGAATTGAACGGGTCTGAAACCCTGTGGCTTTGTCGACGGCTGCCACAAACCGGGGGTCGTGCTTGGTGTCATTGACGATAAGACCTTGTCGATGCTTTGCGACCCATCCGGCGATCCCTTCACCGACGTTTAGGCGAAGTTCCTTGATCTCGCCGCCCACTGGACCTGTGGCTACCTTTAAGATGAGTTGTTCACCGGTCGGATCGATCAGGAACAGACTACTGGCTTCACATTCAAGCAGTTCTGTCACCGAGGTGACGATCAGTTTGAGTAGGGCGGGAAGATCGATCGAAGAGGTAAGAAGGCGACTTATTGACAAGAATGCCGAGAGTTGTTCTCGGGACGGCTGAAATGATGGCTCCATGAGGCAACCCCAGCTCGCTATCTGAGGCGAGGAATCTATTAGGGACGGGATTCTAGCAGCGGCGATTCTCACTCGCAATGCCTCAAGGAAGGATGTTTGGACGGAAACAGGTCAAATGGATGTTGTTGTCGTGTCCCTTAAGCTGTTGATCAACGGCACGAGACCAGGTCTTCTGATGATCAACACCGGGGACAAGTCGAGGAGAATGAGGTGCCGAGTGATGCGACGTTTTCTTTGATGCTTTTTCTGTTTTACCCGACGACACATTTCTCTCGCGACATACGTACCAGCAGAGCCCGCAGATCGCGACTTCAAGTATGAGAAAAATTACTAGCACGGTGAGAATATCCATGATGTGCCTCCGTAGTCCGGCTTCACTGCGATAGGTCAGCAGGA
>JAJONL010000171.1 GCA_021323395.1 Nitrospira sp. | reverse complement strand
CTTTCTGGAGTCGATCGATCGATGCGGCTCCCGCAATTTCAGCCTGATCGTTGACCGCGTCTCTGCCGATGAAATACGACGCCAGCGTCGCCGTCAGATAGCCGAACATGGCAAAGGCATAGAGCGCCAGCAGCACACATAACACGCGACCTTCCGGAGTGCGCGGCCAGTAGTCCGAACCCATCGTCGTCATGATCATGACCGTCCACCACAGGGCGGCGCCGTAGTCCTTCATGCCATGCGAGAGGGGATTTGCCGATGGGGGCTCTTGAAGGGCGATATTGCGCTCGAAGACATACATGCCGGCGGCGCCGGTGAGCGTGACCAGCAGCGTCAGCGTCAGAACGTAGGCGAATCCACGGCGTTCCATACCGGCGCCGAGCGCCCTGCATCCCTCGATTGAGCGAGCCGACAACCCGGACAAGCGTCAATCCTCTCGCGGCTCTGGCTAGCCGCAACGCTCGGACGACATGGGCGACGCGGAAGAGTCGCAGCGCCGGCAGCGCCAAGGCGATCACGGTGAGCCAGTTCTTTCTGAAGTACGCGGGCTTGTGCGGAGCGAGCAGGAGTCGCACGGCCGCATCTACAATAAAGATGATCCAAATCAGCGTGCCGATACCTTCCAGCACCCGGCCGGCGCCCCACATCGACTCGACGATCAGCAGTCCCACCCACACGAAAGCCAGCAACAGCATCGGCGTCTCGAGCCATCGCTCCAGATCACGCAAGACTTTTCGGCGTTCCCTCTCCACGGGACGACGCTCTAGGTTCATGGCGATACCTTTCGGTTCTCAGTTTGACCCTGTCGGGTCCACACTACCGCCCAGGCTCCGTCTATTCTATAATGCGCTCCGCTGTCGCGCGAGCCGCATGAGATCACTACCTATGACCTGCCCGATCAGGAACTTGTTGGTCTTTCTCACCTTGGGTGTCCCTCTCCTGCCTGGTTGTCTGTCGCCGATCGCGATGCATCAGGCCGTCCTGTCATACGATCAGACCGTGACGCAGGTGAGCAGCGAGCAATTGCTGTTGAACATCGTCCGCGCTCGTTATCATCGGCCCGTGCATTTAACCACGGTGTCGCGTGGCCGCGACGTTTGATTTTCGCATGACCGCCGGCATCACCCCGCCGGAAGGAGATGCGCGCGCCATGGTTGCTCCTCTCTTCAGCACGACGGTGGCTGAGAATCCGACCGTGACGATCATCCCGATGGATGGAGCGGAATTTGAGCAGCGGCTGCTCACACCGCTGGAAGAATACCGGTTCCTGGCGCTCCTGGAACTCGGCGGAGACTTGGGCATGGCGCTCCGAATGATGGGCGCCGCCATGCGGCTGGAAACAGAGAGGGGACCGGTGGTCCTGAAGAATGATCCGGCCACTCCTCGCGAGTATGAGGACTATCGTCGGCGAAGCCTGCATCTCAGCGTGCTGCATCGCAGCCATCGGCTCTTCATCGAGTCTGTAATGGTCGAGCAGGTATGGGAAGGTATTCTGGAGAAGGGCCCGTCGCCGGACGACGTGCTTCGCGCTCTGGATAAGGGCTATCGTTGGAGTAAAACCGGGGACAAACGGTATGCGCTCAATAAATCGCGGGTCCTGCTCTCCAATTATGATGCGGCGCGACGGCCCGAGGGGCGCGACGGTCTGTTCAAAAACCTCTTGGATTGGCCACCCAATGAAATTCTTGTCGATATCAGGCCGGAGTATCCAGGCTGGGAGTTGTCGTTTCAGGGCCGCATCAGTTTGAGAAGTTTCAATTCTGTCTTGCAGTTTCTGGCGCGAGGCATGAGCGATCGCCCGGAGTATGCCGTTGAACAAGATCCTCGAACCGGTTCCGTCGACGTCAATCCTCCCCATACCCTTCAGATTACTGAGAGGGGCGCGCTGCCGCGGGACGCCGCCTTTTCGGTGAAATTTAACGACCGCTTTTATTCGGTCGAAGAAACGCCGTTTGCCACAGGCGAGGGCGCCAACTGGAACTTGAAAGCTTTCAGCATGCTGTATCAACTTTTCCAAATGACGCAAAAACCGGTCCTGGCTCCGGTGCCCGGTATCGCGATCGCCAAGTGAGCCGACTGACTCGGGCCATCGCGCAGGATGGCGCAACGGATGATTGACAGTGGAGATGTTCAACGGCAGCTTGCCTTACGCAAGCTGCGTTGACGCGAGCGGTCTCGGTCGAGGGATAGAGGGGATGGCGCTCATGGGCAAGGATCAGTCGCAAACGCTGCATGAACTGGTCGCTGATGTCTACCGCTCCGATTCCCGTCACATCCTCGCCACCTTGATCCGCCTGCTGGGAGATTTCGATGCCGCAGAGGAGGCCTTGCATGACGCCTTTGCCGTGGCGGTCGAACAATGGGCCCGTGATGGCGTGCCGGCCAATCCGCGCGCCTGGCTTGTGTCCACCGGCCGGTTCAAGGCCATCGACGGCATGCGACGGCGCGCGCGATTCAATGCCTCGTTGACGGAACTCGTCCAGCAACTGGAAACCGTCAGGAGCGACGCGGAGGACCGGGAGGACGAGACCGTCGAAGACGACCGGTTGAGACTGGTGTTCACCTGCTGCCATCCGGCCTTGGCGCCGGAGACACAGGTCGCAATGACGTTACGGGAAGTCTGCGGCCTCACCACCGATGAGATCGCGCGCGCTTTTCTCACGAAGCCGCCGACAATCGCGCAACGGATCGTGCGCGCCAAGGCCAAGATTCGCGATGCGGGCATTCCTTACGAGGTGCCTCGTGATACTGAATTGCCGGATCGGTTGGATGCCGTGTTGCGTGTGGTCTACCTCGTATTCAATGAGGGCTACTCCGCGTCGTCGGGCGAATTTCTGACCAGACACGATCTGTCGGGTGAGGCCATCCGGCTGGGGCGATTGCTCATGCAGCTCTTGCCTGAGCCGGAAGCCATAGGACTTCTGGCACTGATGCTGCTTCACGATTCCCGGCGCGCCGCCCGCACTTCACCGTCGGGAGATCTCGTCCTCCTGGAAGATCAGGACCGCTCGCTGTGGAACCGTGAGCAGATCAGGGAAGGCACGGCATTAGTGGAGCGGGCACTGGCGTCGCCACAAGTCGGAACCTATACGATCCAAGCGGCGCCGTGATCGGATTGAACCGCGCTGCAGCGGTCGCCATGCGGGACGGCCCCTCGGAGGGATTGGCCCTCATCGAGGCTATCCTCGCGGGAGGTGATTTGAGGAATTATCACCTGGCTCATGCCGCGCGGGCGGATCTCTGCCGTCGGCTGAGGCGATACGAGGACGCTCGCGCGTCGTATGAGCGGGCCCTGAGTCTGACGCAGCAGGAGCCGGAGCGGAGGTTTCTGAAGCGGAGGTTGGCGGAGCTGTAGGATTGAAACCCGCGAGTACTGTAAGCTGCCACATATAGATTCCTTGCGAACTTCTTCCCAAGGCTGTGCCAAGTGAGTCCGTTACTTTTTTGCGCAGATCTAAGACGTGATTTATCCAACTCCAGATAATGAGAATGGTTGGGGAGTCTTGTCGGTGAGCGTAGACAGGACATTAACGTGGCAAGTCCTTTTTGATTCTGAACGATTCAGGCCGTCGGCTATGCGAAGGTCTGCTGCAGCAAACGTCAACCCTTCCTATCCCTACCCCTGCGGTTTTCGACGACAGGATGTTAGGACGCAGTATCAACTTCAATGAACACTTCGCGTTGATCCTGTCTGTCCCGTCTCTGGTCTGTGTATCGAAACAGATAACACTTCCGTATCCGACTCGATACGTAGACGAGTTTTCAATCATTCTCTTGACCCGGCTTCATTGGTTTACCAGAAGGCTTTGTTCAAGCAAAACAAGCGATTACCAATGGACTCGGTTGATACTTGTCCATCAGGCATTTCGATTGCAGATCCGGAGCATGCGAGGAAAGCCGGAAGCTAGGCGCTACGGCCTACCACATGTGCGGAAACTAAGAGCAGAAACCTGGTGGGTCTAGTGGATGATTTTTTGAACTGCTGAAGTTACCGTTGTCCCGTTGCAGTAGCTGATCCGAAGCATGGTCAAGATCAGGGTAAACGGTCCCCAGATCATCATTTGGTTGAGTGGGCGAAGGCTGCTCCGGCGATGACAAGGCGCCGTTAGCGGATGGTTTATCGTCCACCGTGCCATATACCGAGGTCGTTCAGTATCGTGCGTTCGCATCCATGAGCCCTGATCTTACATCGCCATGCTTATGGTGCCTGCCTGAGGCGCAAGAGCACTAGAAGGAGTGCGCAATTGGTTCTCTCAGCGGAATTATCACACGCCAGCGCAGCGTTGAGTAAAAAAAGCGATAGGTGTTTTCGATAAGCAAGAAGTGCAGTTGTGTTCAGGAAACGGAACGCTCAACTCATGAAAGGAGAGAACGATGGATTCGATTTTATATTGGAACGACGTAGCCCTGGAAGCCAACCGCGTCAGCCACACAAACGGGAAGAGCGAGCAGACCGGTCCAACTCTTAGTTCGCGGGCCTTGGCGATTGTCCATTTGGGCATGTACGAAGCCTTCGCAGGCGCCTCGAACTATCCAGCCGGCTTGCCGTCCTATCTAGGATTGGCAGCGCCGACAGGAGCGCCATTCGGTCAGCCTGCGATAGAGGCAGCCATCGCCGCCTCGGCTCATGCGACGTTATCTAATTTGTTTCCGAGCCAAAAGGCCTTTTTCGACTCCAAGCACTCGGCAGCCGGTCTCTCGGGCAATGGGTTGCAGCAAGGACATCTTTTTGGATTGATGGTGGCTCAAAAGATGCTCGACGAGCGAAAGAATGATCCGGGCGCCGGCGACAATGGCTATGCCGCCTCGATGACTCGCGGGGCGCATCGGCCCGATCCCGACAACCCCGGTCAAGGCTACCACGGCCCATTCTACGGGCAGGCCAAGCTCTTTGCCGCCACTATGCGACATGCCATCGCTCCGCCGCCGGCGTTGAACAGCCCGGAGTATATCCGGGCATTCAAACAGGTCAGGGGCCAAGGCATTGCGCCAGAGCTGATGGGGACCTTGCCTCCCGGGTATCCACCACGAACTGTGGACCAAACCATCATTGGATTGTATTGGGGGTATGACGGCGCGGCCCAGCTTGGCACCCCGCCCCGGCTGTACAACCAGATCATCCGGGAGATCGCTATGAAGAAACGGAATCCGGCGAACCCCGCAAACCCAGGGAATCCCGCGCTCGAGGTGAATACGCTGGCTCAGAATGCCCAATTGTTTGCATTTGTAAACGCCGCCATGGGCGATGCCGGTATTCTGGCGTGGGAGCAAAAATACGTTCATGATTTCTGGCGTCCCGTCGTCGGCATCCGAGAGCACGACGAGTCGATGGGCCCTGCGTCGGATCAAGCCAAAGATAATATCAATAACGACTGTGACCCCGGGTGGTTGCCCTTCGGGGCCCCGAGCACGAACTCCATGGCGAAGGGCGAAGAATTCCTCCCTTCGTACCCGATCTATCCGTGCGGGCATGCCATCAAGGGGCTCGTCAAAAACTTTACGCCTCCATTTCCGGCTTATCCATCCGGTCATGCGACCTTCGGGGCGGCTGCCTTCCATATCACGCGGCTTTTCTACGGAGTCCCGGCCAAAGATACCAAACCGGATACATTGTTCAATGGTCTCAAATTCGTGTCCGAGGAATTGAACGGCATCAATCAGGATAATAAGGGCACTGTGCGGCCCAAGCATACCCGCAAGTTTGATAATGGTCTTTGGCAGATGATCATAGAGAACGGCCGTAGCCGTGTGTACTTGGGCGTCCATTGGGTATTCGATGCCTTTGCCGTGGATGAGAATAATAAGCCGCAGCTCGACAAGATGGAGAAGGGGAAGAAGATTGGCGGGGTTCCACTCGGGCTCGACATAGCCGAAGACATTTTCGCGACAGGTGGGGGAAAGGCGCCAAAAAAACCATTGTGATCTGGTCAAACACGTTTTCCTGTTGGGGCAACGACGAATTCTGACGCGTCACTGAGGTTGCGACCCAATTTCTGAAGGCGGTGCGCTAGAAGTTCACGTACAGCGGCGTCTTCGTCAAAAGTGCGTGGGCGGCCTACTTATGCGATCAAGCAGGGTTATGAGATACAGATCG
The DNA here is from genome assembly GCA_021323395.1 of Nitrospira sp. Classification (GTDB taxonomy): domain Bacteria; phylum Nitrospirota; class Nitrospiria; order Nitrospirales; family Nitrospiraceae; genus Nitrospira_A. The sequence goes on along the minus strand of JAJONL010000171.1, from coordinate 1,130 downwards.
ACGATACAGGTTATCGCCCCGAGCCCAAATTCTCTGGATTTCCTGAAGAGCTTAACAATCCTTATCATTTGACGGGAGCGATCTATCCGGCGTATTTCTCGTCGACGCCACCGTTCAAGGTCCCTCGTTTCGATATCAAGGCGGTTACGGGTGACAGCACTGGGAGTCCAGCGCAGACTCTACGGTCGCGTCCGCCTGGACAGTGGAACGAGTTCGTGATCACGGCTCAGGGCAATACTTTTCGCGTAGAGTTGAACGGCAAGGTGGTGAACGAAGCAACCGACCATAACAAGGCTTATGTGGAAGGTCTTATTGGGCTGCAAAACCACTTCAACGGCTACCGGGTCCAGTTCAGGAACCTGAGGCTCAAAAAACTATAGAACTTTTTCGGGAGCGGACTAACAGACATTCAGGCGGTGTGAGGTGCCGGGCCTTGTGCTCCGGCGGGTAGTAGAACTGTACGGTTGGACATCGACGGCGCCCAGTGTATTGACGACATTATGACTGTATTCCGGCCGGAACAACAGCGATCCCATCACTGACGGCCTGTGCTTGGCCATCCAGGACACAATTTTCCTGTCACCGGCCTCGAAGCGACCGAACTGATCTCAGTCATGCATCTCATCACCGATACCCCCCCGGATTTTTCAGATTCAGCACCATCAGCAGACTGGTCTTGGCTGTAATAATGCTTGCCCGGTACAGTGCATCCTGATGGTCAGGTCTTCAATATCAACGATGTAGTCCTTCTGATGATCACCTTTCCTTCAAGCCGTCCTAGGCGCCATAGCATAACCCTTGTCGCGCCCTCCAATTATTCAGTGGCTGTCCTGATTACCCGATGGGCGTGAACGGGCAGAGCCTCACCATGTTTAGGGCGCGCGATTACCGGTGTTGACCAGCGGCAGTAGTTTGCTGAAAAGAGATTAACGACAGATACGTTATTCGAAGGCACGTTCGACTCAACAATGTCTGACCTGTTAGGAGGCGATCTCTATCGCTAACTGGTCCGGTGGAATGGTGGATTGTGTGAGTCGATCAACATTGGATGTTTAAGGCAGGGTCGCAGAATAGCGGTCCGACTGTCGGGGGTCGCATGTAGCCCGCGCTGGGATCCTGTGCACCCACCG
>JAJONL010000170.1 GCA_021323395.1 Nitrospira sp. | reverse complement strand
CCGGTCGTCGCTTCGCACCTGGATCTGCGGGATTCTGATCCACAAGGCCAAGGACCGCGGCGTCCGCGAGAAGCGGCATACGACCTTCTCGGATTTTGAATCGTACGATGCTGACAATGAGGAAACGGTCGATCCCTCCCGCTTTCAACAGAGCGGCGAATGGGCCGGACACTGGGCGTTCCCGCCACAGCCTTGGGACGACCAGACGCCGGAGAAACTACTCGCCAGCCAACAAGCCGTCAATGCAAGCCGTCAATGCGATGCAGCGGGCGCTCGAGGCCTTGCCGGCGATCTTAAAGGAAGTCCTAATTCTCCGCGATGTCGAGGGGGTGGAGGCTCAGGAAGTCTGCGAGATGTTGAAAATCACCGAAACCAACCTCTACGTGCGGTTACACCGGGCGCGGGAACGAGTGAGAGCGGCAGTCGAGATCTACCTGGAGAATCGAAAATTGCCGCTGTAAGAAATCTATGAATGGGGCGACTCAGGGGTGACACCACAGGCGGGAGCACCCCTCATGAAAGACCATCCTGTCCCATGGACCCATACTGGCCTGACTTGCCGTGATGTCACGAATCGAGCCTCCGAGTATCTGGACGACTGCATTCCCAACTTGACCAAGGTTCCGATAGAGCTGCATCTCGCGTCCTGCGCCCACTGCCGTGCCTATATGAAACAGATCGATCTCATTTCTTCTGCGCTTCGGAGCCTCCCCCCTCTCTATCCCTCACCGGTGAATCGTCTTCGCCTGCGCCAACGGTTTGCTGTCCGCCACGCTCAGTCAGACTCTGGTAATTGATCGCCGCATCATACGAGCCACGACATCACGGCTAACAGCCCTTGCGTTGATAGCTGTAGGTATTGAGCACAGCGTAGCGGTCGGAGCTGCCTCGTCCTGATCCATCTTCATTCCCCTGAGAAGAGCATCGATGAACGCCCGGGCAGCGGTTCTTCCTCGTGGCTATCTCAATCTTACAGATCAGTAACTTCCTTGTTCCGGCACGGTAACTTCCAACATGAAATGGACTTTCGGATACGTCTGAAGCACCTCATGTAAGAACGGCAGGGCTTGAGCGACTACGTGGCAGCAGCGAAGAAAAACAACCGGCAACGAAGCGAGACGTGGTTGCCGCAATCTTAACCTCCAGATTAAAGAAGGAGCCTAGCCATGATCAGGACCGCCACCGTCACCATGCCAATGGAGAATGATACCGATACCACCTTGAGTGAAACACTGCAGGCTCTCGGAACATTCATAACCCGCTACGGACTTGTCGTGGTCTTTGCCTGGATCGGGGCGATGAAGTTTTCCGCCTACGAAGCGAACGGCATTCAACCATTAGTGGCCAATAGCCCCTTGATGAGCTGGCTCTATAACGTTTTCAGCGTGCAGGCCTTCTCGAACTGGCTCGGTGTGTTGGAAATTGTCATCGCCGTCATGATCGCAGCCAAGCCAATCTCCGCACAGATCTCAGCCGCCGGCAGCGCACTGGCCGCGGTGCTGTTCTTGGGCACCCTCAGTTTCATGCTGTCCACGCCGCCCGTGTGGGAGGCCAGCTTAGGCGGCTTCCCCGCCCTGTCGGTCGCGCCGGGACAATTCCTATTGAAGGACCTGGCGCTGTTGGGAGCCTCAATCTGGACGCTGGGCGAAGCGCTCACCAGTATGCGTCGCAATGGATAGACTCAGCCTATAGCTGACGATAGGAGAACAGACGATGAGAGCCATAGCGGTGCTTCCCGGAAGGCCAAACTCAATCCACCTGGCTGAACTGCTGAAGCCGTCGGTCCATGAGGTGCCGAACGGACGCGGCGTGTTGGTGCAGGTGCTGCGCGTCGGCGTCGACGGCACCGACAAAGAGATCAATGCCGCTGAGTACGGACAGGCGCCTCCTGGTTATGACTTCCTCGTGATCGGCCATGAATGTTTTGGACGAGTATTGGAAGTCGGCCCGCATGTCACAGAGTTGGTGCCGGGTGACTATGTGGTCCCGACGGTCCGTCGCCCTGGCGGCAGCTTCTACGACCAGATCGGCCAATACGATATGACCAGCGAGGACATCTACTACGAGCGGGGGATCAATCTACGACACGGCTATTTGACTGAACTGTTCGTGGACGATCCGGAATATTTGGTGAAGATTCCGAAAGGGCTCAAGGACGTAGCGGTCCTACTCGAACCGACGTCGATTATTGAAAAGGGAATCATCCAGGCCTACGAAGCGCAGCGACGGTTTAAGATTTGGAGACCCAAGAAAGCGGCGGTGCTGGGCGCGGGAACTGTGGGATTGCTTGCGGCCCTCTCGCTGAAGATGAAGGGCTTCGACGTCACCAGCTTTGGAAAAGAGAGCAGGCCGTCGCGCAACCTCGATCTCCTGGCGGAATTGGGCGTGCGGTATATCTCGACGAACGATCTATCGATCCGAGAGGCCGCGAAACGCTTTGGCCCATTCGATCTCATGTTCGAAGCAACCGGCTATTCGCCCGTGGTGTTCGAGGCTATGGAATGTCTCGGCAAGAACGGCGTGCTGGTGCTGGCGAGCGTGACGGGAGGCGACCGCGAACACTCGGTGCCAGCCGACAAGATCAATCTGGACTTTGTCTTGGGGAATAAGCTGGTGATCGGGACTGTGAACGCCAACCGAGAGTACTTCGAAGCGGGCGTCTACGACTTTGCACGAGCCGAGCTCGAATTCCCGGGCTGGCTCCCGAAGTTGCTGACGCATCCGGTGACAGGACTGGAGAACTACCAGGCCATGATGTCGACTCTCACGACGGAGAGGAGTGCGATTAAGGTCTTTGTGAATGTCGCATACGACTAAAAGCGATAGGCACGACCGGTAGATCTGGGTTCGTTCATGGGAGGTTGTGAATTGAGTATTCGAAGGGCGCAGGCTGCGTCAGGGCATTTGTCTCTCACTATCACTAGGAGGCCTCGATGAAACAGATCATGCTGTCACTCATTGCAATTATGTGTCTGGTAGGTTTCACCTCCCTTTCATTTGCTGACGAGATGGGCAAAACGAAAGATGAGATGAAGGGGGACATGAAGGCCCACAAAGAGGAGATGAAAGGCGAGACGAAGGGCAAGATGGACGCGATGAAAGGAAAGAAAGACGAGATGAAGGGAGCCATGGGGAAGTAGGCGTCCATCTGCTCTTCCGTGCTCGGTCCCCACGGCCTTTCGCTCGGCGGACCTGACCGCAGGCCGTCCTGTTTCCGCTCCCGCAACACCCTGTAAGAATCAAGGCCGGGCCCCGACCAAGCAGCAGACAGGCCCCAAGCCAGAGGAGACACGATCATGGCCTCACTCATTCACGAAGGAACTGGAATCGGTCAAGGTCGGGAGAACGAGCGGGTCTTGGAACGCGCGACGAGGTCCGAACCGTTTCCCCTGGAAGAACACTCTGCTCTCGATGGTCTCACTGCGAACCAGGGTGATGTCTCAGCCGCACTACCTGTTTCAGCCGCGGTTGTCGAGAGGATCTACCGCCACAAATTGCCGGTCCGGATCAGCCATTGGCTCAACGTCCCTTGTCTCTTCATCCTGATTATGAGCGGACTCCAAATTTTCAACGCCCATCCCGCTCTCTATTGGGGCGACCGTTCCGATCGTGACCAGCCGTTGCTCTCGATCCGTCCCATGAAGACCGAGAGCGGCGAGATGCGCGGTATCACAACCATCCTGGGCTACAAGCTCGATACAACAGGAGTTCTCGGTTACTCGAACGGATCCGGCCGTGCGTTTCCAGCCTGGGCTACGATTCCAAGTGCGAAATGGCTCGCGATGGGGCGGCAGTGGCATCTTTTCTTCGCCTGGCTCTTCGTCATCAATGGTCTGATCTTTATGGCCTATGCGCTTATCAGCCGTCATGTCAAGCGCGACCTGGCTCCGACCGGCCGGGACCTGCGTGGCATTGGCAAGGCCGTTAAAGATCACATTGTTCTCCGGCATCCCAAAGGTGATGAAGCCAAGCGGTACAACGTGCTGCAGAAATTGGCCTATGCAGGAATTTTGTTTGTGGTGGCGCCGCTGATCATCCTGACAGGCCTCACGATGTCGCCGACCATCGATACGGCGTTCCCATGGCTGCTCACGATCTTCGGTGGACGGCAGGCGGCGCGGACGATTCACTTTATCGCCTGTTTTTCCTTCGTCGGGTTCATCGTGATTCATGTGTCGCAAGTGATCCTGACAGGATTCTTCAACAACATCTGGTCAATGGTGACCGGGTGGTTTGTGGTGAAGCATGAAGCAGCAGGCAGAGCTGGCTCGGCTGGAGGAGGATCTCAGTGACATGAGTGAACCGAGTCCCGTGTGGCGCGAACGGGAAGATCTGTTGCACAGTGTGCCAGGCATGAGGCCGGGGATGAGCCGCCCGGTGTTGGCCGAACTGCCGGAGTGGGGGCGGTTGCATCGCAAGCAAGTGGCGGCCTTGGTGGGGGTGGCCCCCTTCCATCGCGACAGCGGCCGGCTGCGAGGCCGGCGGACCATCTGGGGCGGACGAGCCCCGGGGCGCACGGCGCTCTCTAGGGCGACGTTAGGGGCGACGCGCTGGAATCCCGTCATCCGGCCGTGCTACCAGCGTCTGCGTGCCGCCGGCAACCCACCGAACAGGCGCAAGTTGCTGACGAGTCTCAATGCGATGGTGCATCAGGGAACTCCGTGGTGAGCTGCCCTGGCACAGGGAGCGTGACATTCAAGACAGGATCTTATGGGCTCACATCGACGCGCAATGGAACGCAGACAGTTTCTGAAAGGGACCTTGGGCGCCGCGAGTCTCGTGGCCCTCGCCGGCTGCGACAACCTGACGCAGAGCAGTTGGTTTCCTTCGATCCTGAACAGGGCCGAGAAGCTAACTGAGCGAGTGCAACGGGCTGTCACGCCGACGAATGCCTTGGCGAAAGAATATGGGGAGGCCGACATCTCCAAGGTGTTTCCGTCGAACGGCAATACTGATCCGGGCACGGAAGCCTACGCCGAGCACGTTGCGAAGAATTTCTCCGAATGGGCGATGGAGGTCGGTGGCTTGGTTCAAACTCCGATGAGTTGGTCGCTCGCGGCGCTGAAAGAATTGCCCTCGCGGGCGCAGGTCACCCGCCACGATTGCGTCGAAGGCTGGAGTGCGATCGGCAAGTGGACCGGCGTCCCGCTCGGAGATCTGATGCATATGGTTCAGCCGTTGCCGAATGCCAAGTTCGCCGTCTTTTATTGCGCCGATGTGGACGATGACGGCGTGGCCTACTACGAGAGCATGGCCCTGGTCGATTGCTATCACCCGCAAACGATCCTGGCGTATGATCTCAACGGCAATCCCCTCGATGTTCCGCACGGCGCGCCGCTGCGCCTCCGCTTCGAACGGCAGCTCGGGTACAAGCACGCTAAATACGTGATGAGGATCGAATTGGTGGAGACGCTGGCCGGCATCGGCGGCGGCAAGGGAGGGTATTGGGAAGATCAGGGGTATGAATGGTATGCAGGGATCTAATCAGGATGGTGAAACAAGCCACCAACTTCGTTCTCGCATCGTTCAGACCTTCAACGTACAGCCAATGATGTGGCTTCGCCTCCAAGACACTGCCGGCTCACCATCTCGCCGGCGTCCACAGACGTGGCGCTCATTATGCTTCGTGCCGTGGACCTCGCTGCGGCCTTGCTGGGCGACTCGTTTGACCATCCTGCAAACCCTCGGAGTGGTGATGCTCACAAGTATCAACGGCTGCCTGTCGCCGATTGCGATGCATCGGGCCGTACTCGAATATGACCGTACCGTGAGTTATGTCGAGGCCGATCTCTTGCTGCTGAACATCGCGCGCGCCCGTCACCATCGGCCGGTCCATTTCACGGCGGTGTCGAGCGTGGCAGCGACCTTCGACTTCCGCACCACCGCAGGCATCAAAGGAGGGTTCGGTCCGGCGACGGACTCGTCCGAGCGGGCCGTCAATCTCGAATACAGCGCGACTGTCGCGGAGAATCCGACAATCACCATCGTCCCAATTACCGGCGAAGAATTCACCAAGCGCGTGCTGAGGCCGCTCGATGAAGACAAATTCGAATTTCTCGTTCGGCAGGGTTACGACATCAACATGGTCCTGCGCCTCATGGCGCGCGGGATTGCGATCGACGATGAGCGCGGTCCCACCATCCTGTTTAACGCGCCCTCGCAAGGCGAGGGGTATGTGGAGTTTCGTCGCCGGCTGCTCCATCTGGCGGGACTGGACGCAGAACGTAAACTGTTTGTTGGGCCGATTCTCTTCGAGGAGAGCCACACGGTCCGAACGAATCGCCCGCCGAATCCGGACGAAGTCGTGGCGGCCCTGGAAAGGGGCTTTCGTTGGGAAGGCGACAGCGAGGGGGAGGTCCACACGGTTCGTCGCCAGGCCGTGGGCCGGATGTTGATCGCCAACTACGATCCGAGCCGCCTTTCGAATGACGAGCGACGACGGCTCCATGAGGAAGCGCAACGTATGCCGTCCGACTCCATCCTGGTCGATCTCAGAGCGGGCAATCCGGGCGGCGAGTATCCCCTGCATGGATCGATCCTGCTTCGTACCATGAACTCGATCATCGGCTTCGTGGCCAAAAGTATCGAGGAGGAGCTGGAAATGATGGTGGCCCCCGATCCCAGAACGAAGACCGTGGTCAGGAATCCAGCCAGGACGCTCGAAATCGAGGAGTCCGATTCAAAGCCGGGCGACTATGAATTTTCGGTGTTATTCGACGGCCGCCACTATTCAATCCGCAAGTATCCCGTGAGTCAAGGCATGGTCCCGAGTTGGAATCAAGAAGCCTTTGCGGTTCTGTCGAACCTGTTCCAAATGACAGTGACCGATCTCACAAAGTACCCGACGCCGGCGATTGCGATTGCCAAGTAGATTCAGGCTCCGGCAGGACCGTAGGATGGAGTAGCGCGTGAGGAAAGGAGGAGAGGTACCGGCCGGCAATGTATCTCATCGACAAGTCCTGGACTGGGCGAGCCGCCGGGTGCTGACGTGGCGGCTCTCCAACACACTGACCACTGACTTCTGCGTTCTACAACCAGACACCGCCGCACCGGGCGCTTGACGACCGCACACCGGATGGAGTGTATGTTGACAACCTGCCCATAGGCTCACCGCCGCATAGGCAGACCAGCGCGAGGCGCCACTTAAGAAATGGAACATGCCGTCCAACCAAATGGGGCCACCTCTGCCTTCGCGCGTTCCTCATGGCAATTTTCTTCCACTGAGCAATTTTGACCAGCCGTCGTCCCTCCACAGCGATAGTATGCCGGCATGTTGTAGGTGGTATGGGGCTGGCCACTTCGTTGAACGCTAACCACCTTACTCAAGGATGGAAGGGGAGAAATCATGAAGGCATGCACACGTTGCGGTGGGTTCCTGATGATCGAGAACTGGTTGAATCGGGTCGGCGATCTCAAACAGAAGAACATTCAGGGGACCAGATGCGTCAACTGTGGGTCGATCGATGACCCTGTGATCCTCGTGAACCGCCGACAGCCCCATTACACTCCGGTCGCGGAGAAAGCAAGGCATCGAGAACGGCAAAACCAAGCGTCTTTGCAAGTCAAAGCATAAGTATCGCGCGACAAATGAGTTCAGCGGCGGCTATCAGACGTCGCCGCATCCAGTGAATCTACCTGAAAGGGCAAGCTGTATGTCTTTCCGAGTCACCATAAACAGCCTCAGCATCGAATGCGACACATCAGAAGAACTGCAAGCGCTGCTCACTATTCAGAATCATGACCGGTCGATAGGGGCGCAGCGTAAACGTCACCCTCAATGGTTCACCTCGCGAGGCAAGAGTGGCTTCAAAGGAAACGGGAGGCGTGTGCTCGAAGCTCTCACGAACGTCTACCCGAAAGGACTAACGAGTTCAACGCTTGCCGTGCAGCTCGGTCTCGACACCAATGCCCTTCCGGCAAATATTATAGGATTACGCACGCGGGCGAGACATGCCGGCCTCAACTTCAACCAGTTGATCAAACGAGAAAGCACTGTTGAAAAGGGAATGCCGGCGAGCATCTATCAGATTACGGAAGAGGGAATGAAGAAGTTACAATGTCTTCCGTAGCGGATCACGCTTGAGTGACCCCCTTCTTCGAAGCTCACCCACTCTATCGCTCGTCGGCAACCGCGACAATGTAGCTATTGAGACTCTCGCTATGCCCCTATAGCAGGCGCCTTAGAGTTTTCTTTTGCCATGCCAGGCCGCAACTGAGCCAGGCAGTCGTGGTCGGCCCTCAGTCAACGGGGGATGGTTCTTGCGATTGGCTTCGATTCCGGGATCCGTAGCCTCCCCACACAGAAGGCACCGCCATCCTTTTACGGTACCGGCAAGCAGCAAATCTCCCATCCACATCGTCACCATTAGACCTTCGCAACGCGCACAATGCATTCAATCCCCCTTCGGACCAATTCGTCCAGATTGCCACCATGACCGGCTCCGGCGATTTCACATTCGATCCCAAAGATTATGCAAGGAAAACCTCCGAACTACGCTCCAAGCAATCACTGCGCAGCCAGTCTGATCATAACAGCACGGCCTCGGCGAACCTCTGATCAATGTCTCTACGATTTCGCCATACCCTGCTAGAGCTTCACCGGCAAGAGGCTCTCGTTGCCGTACCGGGCAGCAGGAATCGATCGAGAGATTCAGGGCAGATGCGTAACGTAAGAATGACGGAGGATAATGTCGAGGGAATAATTACGACTCACACCTTTCGCCATAGCTAGAGCTGCTACAGACAGCAACAGATCAGTTGTAGCCGTCTCCTGAAAGAGTCCCCCGATCCGGCAGCATAGAATCACGCAGACAGACAGCTATCGTGATAATCA
>JAJONL010000169.1 GCA_021323395.1 Nitrospira sp. | reverse complement strand
ACCAGTGTCACCGCCAACTGACTGGAGGCCAGGGCCGAAAGGAGTCCGATCAGTGCGAGCCCCCATCCGTCCCACCCCTCGGTAGAGGCGAGGACCAGGAAGCCGCCGGTGAACATCGCTGTCAGGAGGGCGATAGACCCGAGATAGACCGGCACAGCGCCACGGCCGCTCCATCTGCGGATTCTCTGGAAGGCAGACAGGCGCATGCCCACTGCCTGTTCCAACTGTGGCTGTCCCTTGTCGACTAAGTAGAAACCGACATGGGCGGTGTGATGGGTCGATCCCGTTTCCACGACCCGTCCGTCGGCGAGCAGAATTGCATGGCGCGCGACGTCACCTTCTGAGAGAGGGCTGCTTTTGGCGAGCGTTTCCACCGCATGGCGATAACGGTCACGTGTCGCAAAATCCATCCGAGCGTACACTCTAGCCGGGTCCCCACGGAGGGTCTGCTCCACCACGCTGTGCGCCTCGACAAACTCGCGCCAGTCCATGGCCGCCAAGAACCTGAGGCTCCCGATGCTGTTGCTCATGGAGACCTGGTCGACGGCCTGCTGTTGGGTCTCCGACTGCACCAGTTGTTCAATCGTGAGTCCGGACTCGGACAGTCGCTGTTCGATCCAGGTGAGGGGCAAGGCCAATGCGGCACTTTGCCCTTGAAGCCGCCGCGCAAGTTCGGCCACGAACGCGCTCACCATGGGCGGGTTCGATCGCGCCATGTCCGCGATGACCAGAATGAGACTCTTGGGGTCCTTTTCAGCGGTGTCGATCATTTGACCGGCCCATTCGTGGGCGCGATTGCGATCCACTCTGTCGCTGGCGATGCGGGATCCGGCGCGTCGCAGATTTTCGATCAATGCCAGGCGGATCATGATGGGGATAGCCCACAACTCTCCCAGCTTCAGGGCCGTGACCGTCTGGTAGGCGGCCAGGAAAGCGCTGAGGCTTTCCGGATCCACTCGTCCGTCGCCGTGTGAGATGATTTCGAGCGCGATGTCATAGACGCGCGGCAGACCCGCCGAGGGACCGTTGCCCAACCGAGGCAGCTCACGACTATAGCCCTTGGGCAAGTGCCGTTTGGCCATGCGAATCTGTTCTTCGATCAGATAGAAGTTATCCAGCAGCCATTCCCCGGCCGGTGTGATGCGCCGGCTTTCCTTGACCGCCTCAGCCACCAGATTGCGCACGTTGAGCAAGACGGCTTCGTTGTCGGCCAGTCGAGCGAGTAATGGATCCGGTTTGTGCTCCGGACTCACCGCGTGCAATCGCGCGAGTGTCTTGCCATGCTGTTCCATCTGTTCGGCGCTAAACAGCTCCGATCGCAATGGTGGTTCTTGGCCGTCAGATGGGTCCAGGCCGGTGTTCGCGCCGACGCTCGCGGTGATCATGTTCAAATTCAAGATTCCCTTCAGTCGAGGTCACGTGGTCTGCGGGACGAAGGCGAGGGACCGGCACAAGCCGTGCGGCCGTCGCAAATAGGGCCTGATAAGCGGGCACTCAGGGGCTTAGCCCCCTAAGGGAGTCGCCTGTGAAACGACGGTTCGAGGTCGGCGGTTCGGTCCTGTCGATTCGAGCCGTCACGCAGACCGACGACGGTTGAAGGCATGAATAGCTCTCTTATAGTGTAGTCGACTGCGTCAGGCAAAGGACACACAATAATCGGGAGCGAGCCTGTCAAGACTCGTTGACGGTGCCGGCAGGCGGCGCATGCAGACAGGCATTGACCGCCGAGCGGGAGCTCGGGAGTGAATCGGAAGAAAACGCCGGGTTGGAAAAACGAAATGATTCCAGAAGGGCTCAGACAGCTTTGGTGCTCAGCGAGTCCGCCATTCCGTAGAGGAGGGTCTCGGTGTCGCCCCAGGCAAGACAGGAATCGGTGATCGACATTCCGTAGGCCAGGGCTTTGTTGGGATCCCAGCTTTGTCGGCCACCCTGCAGGTGGCTTTCGAGCATGACGCCCATGATCGAGCGGCGCCCCTGCTGAAATTGTTTCAGGACTTCGCCGGCGACCTCAACCTGGCGCTGGTGGTTCTTTCCTGAATTGTCATGGGAGCAGTCCACCATGACGCCGCGTGCCAGGCCTTCGATGGCCACGGCGCCTTCCGCGCGGGCGATATCTTCCACGCTGTAGTTCGTGCGACCGCCGCCGCCCCGGAGCACGATATGATGATCGGGATTGCCGGTGGTCTTGATGATCGAGGTGATGCCGTCGGCATTCACGCCGACAAAATGATGCGGGCTCCGGCTCGTGATCATCGCATTGATCGCAACTTGCAAGCTGCCTTCGGTGCCGTTCTTAAACCCGACCGGCATCGAGAGGCCGCTGGCCATTTCGCGATGGATCTGGCTTTCCGTGGTTCGGGCGCCGATGGCGGTCCAACTCAACAGGTCGGCGAGGTATTGAGGCGTGACCGGATCGAGCAATTCCGTCGCGCAGGGGAGACCTTTTCCATTGATGTTCAAGAGAATGGTGCGGGCCAGTTGAATGCCTTGCGCAATCTCGCAGGTGCCGTCGAGATGGGGATCGTTGATCAACCCCTTCCAACCCACCGTCGTTCGAGGCTTTTCAAAATAGGTGCGCATGACAACGAGAAGCTTCTCGCGAACGGCCTCTGCGACCGGCCTCAGCCGATCCGCATACTCGTAGGCCGCGTCCGGATCGTGAATCGAGCAGGGACCGACGACCACAATCAGCCGTTCCATATCGCGGCCATGCAGGATATGGCGGATCGCCTGTCTCGTCTGAAAGACCAGTTCCGCCACCTCGTCGGTGATGGGCAACCGGGTTTTGACTTCGCGCGGCGAGGGGAGCGGCTTGATCTCGATGACGTGCTGATTATCGATCGGCCTGGTCATAGTGGTCCCTTTGGGAATGGTTTGCAAACTCATTCCCTGAATGAGGCGCGTCGATCAACATAGCGAAAATGGTGAGAAAAGTCCAGAGATGGAGCCACTGAAAGGGCATTCTTGCTTTCACGCCGGGGCTTTGCTACAACACACGCCGTCAGTCGCCAGACCTACGACTTTCTGAATTTCGATGATTCATCGTCACGCACAGATCAAATCCCGACGGGCGGTTGCCCTGTTCCTCGCCTGCATGCTGCTCGCGATGGCGCCGTTTGCGGCTGCGTTGGAAATTCATCACGAGCTGGCGGCTGCCGACCACGACGGCCACGAACATTCCGATACCGACCTCTGTCAGTGGGTGCAATATCACACCGGCCATTCCTTGGTGGGTGATGTGCCCGCGACCTGCGCTCTCCTCGTTGAAGGGCCACCGCCCAGCATCCATCAGTCGCTCCTCAGTTCTCAATCCCTCGCGACCACCAGATCCTCGCGAGCGCCTCCTCGCGCCTGACCTCACGCCACCATTTTTTATTCAGGCTATTCGTGTGTCGTGGCGCGCCCCGGCATTGTCCCGGGCTCTCGCCACCACGCGGGATCATTGGGGGAGGCAGGCATGGGTTTGTCGATCAGAACAGTAGGTCAATTGTGTCTGGGAATTATCATTGGAACCGGCGTGCTGGGGATTCCGTCTGTGCAGGCTCAGGACCCCGCGCTGTCGGCGAGCAAGGCGCGGACCATTGCGGGAACGGTCCAGAATCAGGATCTCCGTCGTGTCCCGCAAGCCATAGTGGAGGTCAAAGATCAGGAGGGAACCACAGTCGGATCGGCCGTGGCGAATGAGGCCGGCGAATTTGCAGTTGAAATCCTCGACGAGGGCACCTATTCGGTCAGCGCCGTGCTGGATACCTATCGGAGTGAATATGCCATCATCAAAGTGGGCGCCGACTCACCTGCGCCGGTCACGCTCACGCTCTCGAACACCAAGGAGATCGCGCTCGAAGTCGTCTCTCCCTTGGCCCCCATCCAGTATAAGGCTTCGAGCGAGACCTATGCGCTCAGCCGAAAGGACATCGAGACGTTGCCGCGCGGCAACAACAATGAATTGCACGATGTGCTGCTGACGATTCCCAGTGCGGTGTATGGGTCGCTCAAGCAGGTTCACATCCGCCAGGACCATGCCAATCTCCAATTGCGGATCGACGGCGTGCCGATCCCGGACACCGTCTCTTCCACATTTTCCGACGTGATCAGCCCGCGAGCGTGGGAGCGGGCGGACATTATTCTCGGGGGCATGGAAGCCCAATATGGCAATAAGGCCGCTGCTCTGTTGGACATCACGACGAAGAGCGGCACCAAGCCGGCCTTCGGCTCGGCCCAGATGTTCGGGGGATCGAACCAGACGCTGAACCCCTCTTTGGAATATGGCGGAACGATCGGGCAAAAGTTCCGCTTCTACATTTTAAACAGCTACCAGACGACAAACCGGGGCATCGAGCCGCCGACGCTCGGCCATTCCATTTTCCATGGGCAGAGCGAGCGCAACCAGACGTTCATCCGGGGCGACTATCAGCACGACAACAAGAACAACTTCACGTGGCTATTCCTGAACTCCGTCGCCAAATATCAGATTCCGACGACGCCCGGGCTGGAGGTGGATCCCAGCGGACAGGTGTTACCGCTGCTGCAGGCGGCTCGGCCCGGATTTACTCCCGTCGCTTCGCAGGCCATCAATGAATTTCAAAAAGAGAACAATCAGTACGGCCATATGGTGTGGCGGCATGACGTGAATGCGAACAACTTTTTCAGTCTGGCCGGTTACTTCCGCCATACGCGGGCGACGTTTAAGACAGACCCGCTCAACTTCCTGGCCTATACGGCCGACCCCGCCGAGCCTTTTTCGGCTTCCGATCAGGATCGGAATGCCTATTCGAGCGGCCTGCGGTTTGATTACACCTATGTGCATAGCAAACAGCATCTCATCAAGACCGGCTTCCAAATCGATCGGACCCAGTCGGTGAACAAGACGCGGCTGTTTACCTTTGCGGACGACGGGGCGGGAAATCCGACCGGCGATCTGCTCAGCCTCAATGCCGACAACAAACAGATCGGTTATCGCCAGGAGTTCTGGATTCAAGACCAATGGAGTCCCAATGACCAGTGGACATTCAATCTCGGATTGCGTGCTGACGTCGTGCAGTACTTGCGCAATGAAGGACAGGTGAGTCCACGTCTCGGCGCCACCTATAAATACAATCCGTCGAATGTCTTTCACGTGTTTTATGGCCGGATGTTCACGCCGCCGAATCTGGAGGCGATCTCCTTTGCCAAGCTCAATACCGTTGGGACCAGGGCAGAGCCAGAAGACCTGACTAATAACACCGTGCGCGCCGAACGGGCGCATTATTTCGAAGTCGGCAGCTACCATGCGCTGAACCGCTACGCCACGTTGCAGTTTACCGGCTGGTATAAGCTCAGCAACTTCCTCTCAGATGCCGGGCAATTCGGCACCACGCCGCTCCTGAACTATTTTGCCTTCGAACGCGGGTGGCAGCGCGGAATCGACGGCGCCCTCAAGTTGCAATTGAGCGAAAACCTCACGGCGCGCGGCAACGTGGCCTGGGGACAATGTAAGGGGTACGGCCTGCAGTCCGGTCATTTTCTCCTGGAGGCCAAGGAGATCGCGGACATCAATTCA
>JAJONL010000051.1 GCA_021323395.1 Nitrospira sp. | reverse complement strand
CTTGGTTGAGCCTGCGGCAACGTTCCGACCTCACGCAATCGGCGGCGGTCTCCGGCCAATGAAGAAGCTGACCAGATAGGCCACGAAGAAGAGGAGAAAGAGCACGTAGGACATGCCCGTCGCAGCGCCTGCGAGACCGCTGAGCCCTAGCACTCCCGCGACAAGCGCCAGCCCCAGAAAGACCCAGGACCAATAGACGATGACCGGTTTACGTGCGCGATCCATCCGTTACTCCAAACAAGGGCTAGAGCCCTAAGCCAAGATAGCCCTAGGCAGCCTGATCCGGCTGATTGCCCAGGCGCGTAAACGTCACGCGCCGGCCCGCTGATAGCAACCCCGAAACGGGCAACTTCATAAACTCCCGTGCAGATAGGGGCCAGATTTCCTGCTGATTATCCTGGGTCCGTTGCTGGTCGGTTCGCCGAACCGGCCGTTGGATTTGCTGCTGCATGAGTCACCTCCTTCGTATCGATCCTGAATGTACAGCTCTGCTTGTACCGGCCTCGCAATTCACGCTTCCTTAGCTTTATTTCTACCTCCCGCGGAAACATGGCACGACTAGATGAACCCCTGGATGGAGACGGTCATATCCCTGGAGGCTCTCCCGCCCACTCGGGCCGGTGAAGTAAGGATTGCCTCATCGTTCAGCCACTCTTCTGAACGGCTCAGAGTTCTCTCTCCTCTCTTCTTTACCTGTACCCTCGAGACTCGATGCAATTGCCTCCGAGGATCGAGTACAGTGTGAATGCATGGCTCTGTCTGATGGTGGGGAGGACGTATGGCGAGATCGCGGCGACCCGAGTTGGAAAAAGATAACCCATTGGCTCCGCAGCCTTATGTGGGACCTCGACGCAGGCAGGCACGGGCGCGTCAGTCCAACTCGACGCGGAGAGTCTCGCAGAGTGAGATGGGAAAAACCCTGCAGACCTTGATGGAAGCGGCGGAACGATTCGTGAACGGCGCCCCGCGAGATCGAAGGCGTAGCTAAGTAGTTCTGATCCAACTGCCCGCTCTTTGATACGAGACGCAGGGCGTACACACAATCCATAATGATCACCTGAACAATGGGTCTGCCGACCTTCCAAGAAAGGATGTCGTAGCTATGCCGGCGATGAAACCGAAAGAGGTTCAACTGCAGCTGAAGTCCGTTCCTAAGTGGACGAAGCGCGCCCAAACCCTAATTCGCACCTACCAGTTCAAGGAGTTCATGCAAGGCCTGCAGTTCGTGACACGCGTCGCGAAGCGCGCGGAGAAGAGCCGGCATCATCCCGATATCGACATCCGGTTCAACAAAGTGACCCTGACGCTCACGACCCATGACGAAGGCGGCATCACTGAAAAGGATTTCTCGATGGCCCGGCAATGCGATGAGGCCTTCAAACTCTAGCAGGATCTCTTCGTGAGGCCTCTGAACGTGGCTTTGGCACTCGTCGCGCAGGAATACTCTCTCGCCAAGCAGTCCAGTGCTTTCCGATGTCTCAAGTTTACGAGGCGCAGGAGATCACACCTGCCCCTTCTCTCCCTGGGCACTATGATTGGATGAGCCATGCTTCTTGCGGGAAGTCTCCCTGTCCTGGTTCACCTGATCCATGAAGGCCGCAAAATGGGCCGACAATCCATCGGCGCCGTAAAGATGCTCAAGATCTTTCAGCAAAACGGTCAGGGTGGCGAGGAGCTGCTCTTCTTCTCGCTTCACCTGCCCCCGGAGTCGTCGCGCTTCGACGGCCCGGTGAAGGGCCAGCAGTAACGCGCCTTCGCCGATGGATCGCACCAGGACATCGTAGGCCCCAGCATCCATCGCCTCGGCGATGAAATCCTGATCGTCCTTTTCGATGAGCAGCAATACCGGCGTCTGCGGGTGAAGCTTGCGGACGGCCCGCGCGAATGCGATCCCTTCGATGCCAGGCTGCTGTCCGTCACAGAGTATGGCGTCGTACTCGCGGGTCCGGATGCGCTCCAGCGACGCCAGCGCGGATTCGGCCGTGTCGATGTGCGCATCGGGCAGCCTGAGGCGGAGTGTCGAAGCCAGGGTGGTGAGGTAAATGGCATCGTCATCGATGATGAGTAAGGAAACAGGCGTCGGGGTCATATCCCCCAAGATACCCAGTTTGCGGCGAGGGGGCAAACAGTTCTTGTCCGGCCATTGAGTCCGCAGATGGGTCTCATTGTATGATAGAGAACGCACAGTAAGTCGAAGCCGTGATGTCGGTGCGACTCACACCATCAATGGAGAACGGCGACATATGAGAATCTGGCCTGGACGCCCCTATCCCCTCGGCGCCACGTGGGACGGCGAAGGGGTGAACTTCGCCCTGTTTTCAGAAAATGCCACGGCGGTGGATCTCTGCCTGTTCGACGGGCCGCACACAGCTGAGGAATCGCACCGGATCAGAATCGAGGAATGCACCGATCACGTCTGGCACCTGTACCTGCCGGAGGTCCGGCCAGGACAGCTGTACGGCTATCGGATCCATGGTCCCTACGAGCCCGAAGCCGGGCATCGCTTCAATCCGGCCAAGCTCCTGTTGGATCCCTATGCCAAGGCGATCGCCGGGGGAATCGAGTGGTCCAAATCGCTGTATGGATATACGATAGGCGACCCTGAGGCTGATCTGTCCCGCAACGAGGACGATAGCGCCAGGCACATGCCCAAATGCGTGGTGATCGATCAGGCGTTTACCTGGGGCGGAGATCAGTTACTGCGGACACCATGGGATCGGACGGTGATCTACGAGCTGCATGTGAAGGGCTTTACCGCCAGGCATCCCGACATCCCGCGGAACCTGCGCGGCACCTACGCCGGGCTCGCGACGCCGGCGGTGATCGAGCATCTGCAGAACCTGGGCGTGACGGCCGTCGAGTTGCTCCCCGTCCACCATTTTATCCGCGACAAACATCTGGTCGACCGGGGGCTCACCAACTACTGGGGCTACAACTCCATTGGGTTTTTTGCGCCCGACAGCCAATACGCCAGCACCTCCGATCGGGCGCACCACGTCTGGGAATTCAAGACGATGGTGAAGGCGTTCCACAGCGCCGGCATCGAGGTCATTCTCGACGTGGTCTATAACCACACGGGGGAAGGCAGTCATCTGGGTCCGACTCTGTCGTTTCGCGGCATCGACAATGCGGCATACTACCGGCTGATGCCCGATCAGCCGCGCTATTACCTGGACTACACCGGTTGTGGCAATACGCTGAACGTGCGCCACCCGCGCGTGCTCCAGCTCATCATGGACAGCCTGCGCTATTGGGTGCTGGAGATGCACGTGGATGGGTTTCGGTTCGACCTGGCCTCGACGCTGGCGAGGGAACTGCATGATGTGGACCGGCTGAGCGCGTTTTTCGATATCATCCATCAGGACCCCGTGCTCTCGCAGGTGAAGCTGATCGCCGAGCCGTGGGATCTGGGTGAAGGCGGATACCAGGTCGGCAATTTTCCCGCCGGGTGGGCCGAATGGAACGGGCGCTATCGCGACGCAATCCGGCGCTACTGGAAGGGCGACGGGGGTCAGGTGGCCGAGCTGGCCTATCGACTTTCAGGCAGCAACGATCTCTATGAAGGCGGCGGCCGCCGGCCCCATGCGAGCATCAATTTCGTGACGGCGCATGACGGCTTCACCCTGCATGATCTGGTCTCCTACAACGAGAAACATAATGAAGCCAACGGGGAAGACAACCACGACGGTACCGACGACAACCTCAGTTGGAATTGCGGGGTGGAGGGGCCGACAACGAAACCCTCGGTGGTGGAGCTCCGCGAGCGCCAGCAGCGCAACATGCTCGCCACGCTGCTGCTGTCACAAGGCGTGCCGATGTTGTGCGGCGGCGACGAGATGGGCCGGACGCAACGCGGCAACAACAATGCCTATTGCCAGGACAGTGAGATCAGCTGGATCGATTGGAAGCTGAATAAACATCATCAGGCCCTGCTGGCCTTCACCAAGGGCCTGATCCAATTACGGCAGCACCATCCGGTGTTCCGGCGCCGCCGTTTTTTTCAAGGCCGCCGCATCCGCGGTGCGGAGGTCAAGGACATCTCCTGGCTTCGCCCCGACGGCAAGGAAATGACGGACGACGATTGGGCTCAAGGGTATGTCCGCTGCCTGGGCGTCCGGCTGGCGGGCCATGCGATCGAGGAAAAGGACTCTCGAGGCCGACCGGTGCTGGACGAGACATTTCTGATGCTTCTCAATGCGCATCACGAGCCGCGACCGTTTACGCTGCCTGCCCACAAACCCGGTGTGCGGTGGCAACCGGTGCTGGATACAGCCGTGACGGAGGGACACGAAAAGACAGTGACGCTCTTGAAGGGGGGGCTACAGTACGATCTCGACGCCCGTTCACTCGCCCTGCTGCGTCTGCACGAAAAATACTGATCCATCGGTCCTCTGCCTCTCGGCAACCCGGCAGTGAGGCATGCGTGGAATCAGGCTCAATGAGGGGGTCAGGCGTAGGCCGGCGCGTGACCCGGCCTCCATTTGATGCTGCAGCCGATGCTGGCTTTTTGATTGGACTGAACCGGTTTGTCGGCGAGCACGGCGTCGACCGCCGCGCGGAGGTCACGGCCGGTAACCGGCTTGCCGGTTCCGGGGCGGCTGTCATCCAACTGCCCGCGGTAGACCAGTCGTCGCTCCTTGTCGAACAGATAAAAATCCGGCGTGCATGCAGCCTTGTAGGCCTTTGCCACGTCCTGAGTCTCGTCGAAGCAGAATGGAAACCGAAATCCGAGGCGCTGGGCCATCTCCTTGAGCCGGTCCGGCGCGTCATCGGGATAATGTCCCGGATCGTTGCTGCTGATTCCGACCATGCCTAACGCGCTTTGTGCATAGTCTCGACCCAGCTTGGCAATTTCGTCTTGGACATGTACCACATAGGGACAATGCCGGCAGAGGAACATCACCAGCAGGGCAGATTTGTCGGCAAACGAGTCGAGGGTGTAAACCTGCCCACTCACCACATCACGTAACGCAAACGGCGACGCCATCGTTCCCAGCGCCTGCATCACCGATTCGACCGCCATACCCACCTCATAGCCTTCACAAGATTAGCCGAACCGCATACCACTTGTTCACTCTACAAGCCTCCTCGTGGGCAACTCAAGACCTGACTCAGCTGGAATTGAACTCTGGTGCGGCGCCAACATGGAGAACGAGCACCGAGGTATTGATGCACCTGCCGCGGAAAAATATAATTCGTTCATTCAGTCACCTCCACGATAGATCACAACTGACAATCTGTAACCAGTTCGGTTACACTCGCTACCGGTGATTCGAAGTTTCAAACATAAGGGGCTGAAACGGTTTTTTAAAACTGGATCGAAATCAGGCATTCAGCGTAAGCCGTAAGACTCTATCAGCCATTTTGAATGGCCGAGCTGGCATCAGTCCGGAAATGGCGGTCCGGTTATCTATTGCGTTCGATACCACGGCGGAAAGTCGGATGACTCAACAAACCCAATACGATCTGTGGCATGCGGACAACATCGAAAACGCCTCCGAGTCATGAAGCTGACCACGTAAGAGCCCTTCCCACCACACAGTCTGCGGAAACCCCACCTCATTGACCTGCTTTTCTCTCTCCGCGTATGCTGAGGCAAGGCGCGTCTGCATTCGCAGACGCGAATGTTGATCGCCGCTTCACCCATTACGCTTCACGAAAGAGCCACCATGCAATTCGACGCCGCGCTGGCCGCTCAAGATACGTTACAGGAATCGGAAGCTGAACTCGGTGCTGATTGGGACCGAGCCGTCGAACTCGAAGGCACCTTTTCCTCCAACGCCGGAGCCACGGCGCGCGACGCCTATGAGCAGCTGCTCGCGCTGGCCGACCGGCATCCCCAGGCCCATGCCTTTCAGGCCTTCTGCATTTACATCACCTGGCAGCAGGTCACGGAGGAAACGATTGCTCGACATTTCCAAACGGGGATGAAACTTTCCGAGGCCTTCCTCGCCTCGCCCGGTGGCAAAAACCCACGGCACCTCGCCTATGTGTCTGAACTGCTCGAATCGTTTCGAGCCGGGTTGGGCTTGGATGAAGAGGACGACATCGTGGTGGAGTTTAGGAAGGACACGCCCAAGGGGGGCGATTAACGGATAGTGAAAAGGGCCTCCAGCTTTGTTCTCGCGTCATTCAGCGGCTCGACGTACTTCCCAGTACGCCTCGACGCTTCATTTGCTGCGGCCTCGCTTGGGAGAAGGCGCGGCTTGGCGCGCCGGGGTTTTGGGCGGGTAAGAAGGTCGCCCTTTTGACCATCCGTTTTACCTCAAGAAAGAGGCGAATCTCGGAAGGGTGCTTGGGCCTCACACCTCACCACTAACGCTTCACGGAAGAAATGGCTGAAAACGACAAACATCGCGCGCGCATCTTTCTCCATCGCGGCGATCTCGTCCAGGCGCGGGCCGCCTGGGAAGCGGCCGTAAAGGACGATCGCATCACCGGCGCTCCCCGCGAGCTGTCCAACAGTCTCGGCAACCTCGGCAATACCTATGCCCTTGCCGGCGAGTTGGAAAAAGCCGATGCCTGTTATAAGGAAGTGCTGACCATTCAACGGAGCGAACAGGACCCGCACGCCATCGCCCACACCCTCGTCAATCTCGGCAATCTCTATATCGGCGCCGACCGGCCGGAAAAGGCCCGCCCCTACTATCTCGAAGCGCTCGACCTGTTGAAGCCCCTCAACGATCATCGCGCCCTCGGCATCCTCTACCATAATCTGGCGATGGAAGAAGGCCGGCAGCGACAGTGGGATGTAGCCGTGCAGTGGTTTCAGCAGGCGCTGGACTCCCATCGAGTCGTCGGGAACGAAGAGGGTCTCGCCGGCACCTACGCTCAGCTGGGAAAAACTTTTCTAGCGAGTGGCCGGCCGGTGGAAGCCGAACGCTGTTTCAACAACGCCTCGGAACATTTCATCAAGCTCGGCAATCCGGCCGGCGAAGCGGCCGTTCTACGGGAGCTGGCCGAACTCTACGAACAGCGGAACGATACGATCGCGGCCGTCAGATGTGTGGAACGGCTGCATCACCTGGCGCTCGGGACCGGGCAGGCTCCGGCTGCCGCCGACCGCGAACGGCTCGCTCGACTTCGAGCCGCCATGGCTGAAAGACCCTTGGCCGAGTGAGCGGGCTGGTGCTACAATCCGCCGTCGTTTCATAAGCCGATTACGCTTCAGAAGGAGCCTCATGGATATCAGTGCCTTTCGCCAAATGGTTGAGAAGAACCCCAAAGGATTCCTGGGTCGCTACGGCCTGGGGAATAAGATTCTGCAGGAAGGCGGCAGCGCCGAAGAGGCCGTCGAACACCTGACCGTCGCCACCCAACTGGACCCCACGCACGTGGCGTCGCATCTCGCTCTCGGGCGGGCGTTGATCTCACTGGGCAAGAAGGACGCAGCCAAACCCGTGTTACAAGCCGGCATCGATGCCGCAACCTCCGGCCGATCCAACGGCGGAGTCGATCTTGTCCCTGAACTACAGCAGCTCTTACGCACCCTCGGTTAAATCATTTTGGAGGACCTATGAATCTCGATACAGCCAGACAGCGGATCGAATCCGCGATCACTCAATACGGGCAGCATGCGGCCATGGCCATTGAACTCGTGATCAACGAGGTGCGCTCCGACATGGGTTATGAAGCCGTGAACGAACTGATCGATGAATTCGACCTTGAACTGCAATACAATATCGCGCCGCTGGAATCGGACGTCTCGTCGAACAGCTGACAGCGCGCATGGAATTTTTCCGAACAGTCCTTTCAGGTTGCTCAAAAAGCCTCATTTTTGCACCCTCCCGTCCCGAACGAGCCGAGGTTCGTCCTTTCCCAGGCCAGGCCGCCGAAGAGGAATACCCGCACCCCCTCATTCGAATAAGCGGCGAGGATGATTCCAAGCCGAGCCCCCTGGCAAGTATCTTGCTCAGCACCCCTCCATGCCGCTGATCTGGTGTTCCATTTCGGGTCACGGTTACGGCCATGCCGCGCAAGTCGTGCCGGTGCTGAATGCCTTGGGACGGTTGGTGCCGAACCTCACCGGCATCCTCCGGACGACCGTTCCCGCCGCCTTTTTCGAACCCCGCCTCACGATTCCCTGGCAACTCAGCATGGCCCAGCAGGATGTCGGCTGTATTCAAGATGGCCCGCTGAAGATTGACGTGCCGGCCACGTGGGCCGCCCATCGCGCATTTCATACCGATTGGAAGGACAAGATCGAGGTGGAGGCTGCGCTCATCCGCGCCGCAGGTCCCGCCTGCCTGCTGTCGGATGTCTCGCATCTGGGCATGGCTGCCGGCGCCTCCGCGGGAACCGCCACCATCGGCATGAGTTCCCTCTCGTGGGATCTGGTCCTGGAACCCTTTGCCGATCCCACGGTAACGGAGCACCGGAACATCATTCATCAAATCCGCAAGGCCTATGCGCGAGCCGACCGCTTCCTGCGCGTGACTCCCGGCATGCGTCTTACAGCATTTCGGAATCCTCTCGATATCGGTCCCATCGCGGAACCATCGGAGCCCCGGCGCACACAGCTCCGCGAGGCCATCGGCGCGCCGTCGTCAGACCGCATCATTCTGGTCGGCTTTGGCGGCATTGCCTTGCAACACCTTCCCTTCGATCGCATGGAATCGATGCGTCCCTATCGCTTCGTGGTGGATGGCGCTGTGCCGAAGGGTCTGACCCGCGTCACATCACTGGCTGCCGTCGGATGGCCGTTCAAACATGTCCTGGCCTCGGTGGATATGATTGTGACCAAGCCCGGTTATGGGACGGTCGTCGAGGCCGTGGCGCTCGGCACGGCGGTGGTCTATGTGCGCCGCTACAACTTCCCCGATGAGGAGTCGCTCGTCGAGTATCTGCATCGGTATGGCCGGGGGACGGAGTTGTCACTGTCGGATTTTCTCGCCGGACGCTGGGAGCAGGCCATCCAACAGGCGTTCGATGGATCCCTTTCACAGCCGCCCCCGCTGCTTTCTGGCGCAGCGGATGCCGCGCAGGCGCTCTCCCGGTACTTCTGAGCCGATGCGTTGCACGCCTCGCTCGCCGCCCTCGCGACCTCTTCCGAGCGACAGAGCGCAATCGCAATCCAATTGGTCGTTTTATCCGTAGAATGTTATAGTGTGGCGTGCCGAGACCCAGAGGAGTGCCCGCGCCTAGGCCGACTGCATGGAATCTGCCTCCCGACAAGCCGCATCGAGCATCGAGCCCAAACTTCTGACCCGCGTGGTCAAAGGTGATCCACAGGCCTTCGGCCAGCTCTATGACCAATCCAGCACGCTGCTGTTCACTCTGGCCTATCGCATCTTGAGCGATCGAGAAGAGGCGGCGGAATTGCTCCAGGAAGTCTATCTCGAAGTGTGGCGGAAGATTGCCAAATACGATCCCGGTCGCGGAACCCCCATCGCCTGGCTGGTGACGTTGACGCGCAGCCGCGCGATCGATCGCTTGCGATCACGAGCCTCCCGCGGGCAGCAGCTGCTTCCTGCTTCCCTTGAACATCCCCTGGTGTCGCAGACGCCGGACGTGAGTCCGAATCCGTATGAAGCCCAGGAGGATTCCGAACTGCGGCAGACGATGGCCAAAGCGATTCTCGAGCTTCCCCTTCCTCAGCAGCAGGCCATCGAAATGGCGTTCTATCAAGGATTGACGCACACGGAGATCGCCGCCAAACTCAACCAGCCGCTCGGCACCGTCAAGACGAGAATCAAGCTGGCTATGACGAAACTCCGCGCGGCATTGCACCATACATTGCCGCAGGGTGAAGGGTTATGACGCACGAGGAATTGGAAGAAGCGATTCCCCTCTACGCGGTCGGCGCCCTCGAACGGTCCGAGCGGCAGGCCATCGAGGCCCATTTGCTGTCTGGCTGCGGAGCCTGCCATGCCGCCTTGAAAGAATATCAGACCGTAGCCTCCCATCTGCCCTTCGGCCTCACCCCGGCGACGCCGCCTAACACGCTCAAGGCGAAGATCATGTCGGCGCCGGCGCCTCTGGCCGGGACGGCCGACGTGGAGAAGCCAGGCAGTCGATCGAGCTTGGAACCGGGCGAATGGATGAACCATTTGTTTCCTCCGATCGCCCCGGCCCGCTCCTGGCCGTTTCGCTTCGCGATGGGGTTCGCGGGACTCGCGATTGTGCTGGGAGGAGGCTACCTGGCGTGGCTGTCCTTTACGCAATCAGCCGAGCGGTCGGGAGAGATCCAACAGTTACAGGCGGCGGTGCAGCAGGCGACGGCGCGCGTGGCGACCTTGCAAGCGGATGCGCAGCGACGTGAACAGGCCGTCGGGACGCTCAAGTCGGAATTGGACCAGCGCGCCACCGAGCTGGCTGACGTGCGGGATCAACTGATCCAGCGTGAGGCTGAATTGGACGATGTGCGCGCGCAGCTCACCCAGCGCGAAAGTTCATTGCAACGGTTGGCCCGGCAAAATGAGGAATTCTCCGGCTTCTTCAAAAATCCCGCGTCGAAGGTGGTGTCGCTTTCGGGATCCGAAATGGCCAAGTCGGCGGGCGCCTTCATCCTCTTCGATCCGGTCACCAAAAAGGCCTGGCTCTATGCGTTTAATCTCCCGGCCTTACCGAACGGCAAGGTGTATCAGCTCTGGGCCATCGACGAGAAACCGGTCAGCGCCGGAGTATTTGGTCTGGACACCGGCCAAAAGGGTCGCATGCTCATCAGAAATCTGCACGAATTTTCACGAATGAAAAAATTCGCCGTGACGGTGGAACCGGACGGTGGGGTTCCACAGCCGACCGGCGCCATTTACCTGGTCGGTCAGATCTAGCTTCATTCCGGTCCTCTACCCCAGCCTTTCCACTGCTCCCCTTTCCCAAAGCCCCCGTGCTACCATGCCCACGGATTGTTAGCGGCCGGCCCTTGTGATTGTTCCGAATTTCAAGACGAACAGCGCCATGCCTTCCTTCAACGAATTCGACTATCGCTTCATGCAACAGGCCTTGACGCTGGCTCGCGAGGCGCCCTCGATCGGCGAAGTGCCGATCGCCGCCCTGCTGGTACGCGAAGGCCTCGTGATCGCAGAAGCCCACAATCGCCGGGAGACCCTACAAGACCCGACGGCCCATGCGGAATTGATGGTCATTCAGGAAGGAGCGCGCCTAACGAGAAGCTGGCGGCTCACCGGCACGACCCTCTATGTCACGCTGGAACCCTGCACCATGTGCATCGGCGCCATTGTGCTGGCTCGTATTCCACGGCTGGTATTCGGTGCGACCGACCCCAAAGCCGGCGCCTGCGGATCCGTCATGAATATTCCACCCGAGCCGCGCCTGAACCATCGGGTGGACGTCGCCGGCGGGTTATGCGCGGAGGAAAGTCAGAACCTCTTGCAGGAGTTTTTTCGACAACTGCGGAGAGACACGACGCGGCGGGAACAGGGTTAACGAAACAAGGTCGTCGCCGTCAACATCTGAACGGACCTGGTTTCGCCTTCGACCGCGAGCGCTCCGGCGACATGCTCTTCAATGTGGAAAGACTGCACCGACCAATCCCTATCCAGACCACCCGATTCCGTCGACCGGACCTGGGCCAGAGTCCACTCCTCATTGAAAAGCAATTCGAACCGGTCTAACCCGAGAGATAAGCCGACGCCACGTCCCTTGAGATAGGCTTCTTTGCCGGTCCAATAGCAATAGAAGATGCGCTGCTGCTCCTCTCCGTGAGCCTGCGCAATCCGCTGCGATTCAAGGGGAGTAAAGAACCGCTGCGCCAGCTTGAGCGCCTCCACGTCAAGGCGGCACACCTCTACATCCACGCCGACTGCGCGCTCCTTCCTCACCGCCACCACCGCATAATGACCCGAGTGCGACAGACTGAACTCAATCGGAAATGCGACATCCGATCGACGTGGTACAGCCGGCTTGCCATGGGGTCCCGTCTCAAATTGAATCTCACCGGGCTCCCGCGCTAGGTAGCGGGAGAGGATCGTCCGCAGCAGCCCATGGGAGAGGACAAACCGACGTCGATCCCGCTCGAATGCAAATCGGGCGGCGCGGGTTTGTTCCGCCGGCGAAAGCTTGGAAGCCAGGGCAGGACGTTCGCCCTCCAGCCGGGAGAGGTCGCAGAGCCAGACATGCACGTCTTCACGAGAGAGGGTTGGAATGGAGTTGCATTCTGCGGTGGGAATCAGCACGGCGGCAGCATGTGGCTACACATGGTGAATGAAGCCCCCTTTCAAACCGTAGGCCTGGCGACCGGCTGAAGCATGGAACCGGCTCGTTGCGTCGGGCCGCGAGTGACGGCGGTCGAGGCTTCCACCAACTTGCCTTCTTCCAGCTTCAAAACCCGATCGCCCACATGGAAATACCGGTCATCATGAGTGACCACGATGACGCCTTTTCCCCTCGCCCGCAATTGAGGCAGCAGCTCACCGTAAAATACGTCTTTGTATTGGGGGTCCTGATCGGCCGCCCACTCGTCGAATACATAAAAGGGCCGGTCTTCGAGCATGGCGGTCACGAGGGCCAGCCGCTTGCGCTGGCCCTGCGACAGATTCACCGTCGAATATTCGCCGTTCTCGATAGCGACCTTCTGCTCGATCCTCAGCGTCTTCAACCATCCGTCCGCTTGACTGGCGACCAACGAGGGGTCGAGACCCAGCAGCTTCTTGAATAGATAAAAATCTGAAAACACTGCGGCGAAATGCTGCCGGTACCAATCTTGCGTCGTGGGTACGATCGTTTCGCCGTTGAGCCGCACGGCTCCCTCTTGCGGCAAGTAGAGTCCCGTGAGCACCTTCACGAAGGTCGACTTGCCGCTGCCGTTGCCCCCGATGATAAATACCAATTCGCCGGTCGCCAAGGTCACATCCAGAGGCCCCAGGGTGAAAGATCGCTCGTCGTCACCTTTCGGGTCATAGGAAAAGATCGCCTGTGAAAACTCTACTCGTTGCTCGCCCTGGGAGGCCGGACGGTCCGCGCCCTCCTCTCGATGTCCCTCCTCCAACGCCAATCCCAATCCTTCGATCTTTTCCAGCGCCACCTGGCCTCGACTCAGCGCCGGCACCATGCCGAGCAAGCCCCACATCGGACCGATCATGTACAGCATGGCAAAGGCATACCCGGTCAGGGACTCGCCGGACAGCGCCAGCAGCTTTGGAAACAGAAGGAGAATCACGCCGATCAAGCCATAAAAGAGCGCTTGTGTCCAGGAATCAGTCGCCAGGTATTGTTTGGTCGTGACGAGGTTGTGGTAACGCAGCGCTTCGGCGGCCTGCCGGATATCCGACGCGACGAAGGTATCGCGCCGCCCGCGATGCAGCATCAGTTCCTTCATTCCTTCCGTCAGGCTGCGAAAGTGTTCGAAGAGCGCGCCCTTCGCGTCACGCACGGCGAGAGACGACCGGAGCACGCGATTGTAAAGCCGGCGGTATCCGAGCAGGCCCAGCAGGGCCAGGATGACCACCGCAAGAAAAGCCTGCCAGGAGAGCCAGGCAAGGTACAACGAACATCCGGCGAGAATGGCCACGTTGATAGCCAAGCCGGGCAATCCATTCACCGCCCAGGCCATGGCATTCGTATCATCGGTCAGCGTCGCCATAATTTCATGCGCTCCACGCCGCTCCAACGTCCGATAAGGCGCGCGCACCACCTTCCAGCAGAGATCCATTCCGAGGTTGAGGATGGTTTCCTGCGCAAACTTGACGAGCAGCAGTTGGGAGAGATAGTTCGAGACCACCTTCAGCACGGCCAGTCCGATAAAGGCCACCGCAAACACCTGTGAGGTCGAGCCGGCGCCGTTGATGAGTTTGTTGATGACTGCCAGCAACCCCACGCTGGATAGGCCGGCCAGCAGGCCGGTCAGCACCATCAGCACCATCATGGTTCTGGCGCCTCGCAGGAGAAACCGGAGGAACCGGTACGTTCTCATCATAGGAAGGATTCTGCCGGTTGAGTAACTGGTGTCAGCGATTGAACACTAATGCCGATGCACGTGGAAACCATGGGCAGGATGTTTTCAGGCCGCCTGCGATGACGGGCCCTTTCCCTCATCATCCGGGTTGCGCTGGAGCAGCGCCCAAGCCTCGTCCCAAAAGGTCTTGAGCTGGACCGCCAGCTCCTGCACATGCGGGGCGACAAAAAGGCGTCCGGAGTCTTCGGCGGGCAAATAGATCGTCCGGCTCATGCCGTCTGTCGACTCGCCGAACACCAAGCGGGTGTCGTCGGTGGAATTCGTGAGCGGATGTTTGGAGGCAATCACGTTGAGCACCTGCCCTCGAAACGGTTTCATGTCATAACGCGCCACGGCGTGAAACGTCGCATAGGTGACTTGGTCTTTATAAAGAAATTCATCCTGATGTTCCTCCGCCTCGGTATGGTGCATGAGACTCCAAAGTCGTTTCAACTTCCCTCTCCAGAAGCTCGGCCATTCCCGCATCGGCAACCGGCGCATGAGCCGATAATAGGCCGCCAGTTTCACTGCGACGAACAGAAGGGGCCATATCGAGTAGGGAGGGCGGCTCCAGTGACTGAGATACGACCGGGGATGCCAGGATTCCACGACGGCCAGGATCACCGTTTCACCCCTCGCCGTGAGCTGCTGGGCGATCTCATAGGCTGCCAGCCCGCCCGTGCAGGTGCCGCCGATCAGATAGGGTCCTTGCGGCTGGACCGATCGGATTTCATCGATGTAGTGCGCGGCCATATCCTCCACGCGCATGAACGGCTTATCTTTTCCGTCCAATCCGCGAGCCTGCAATCCATAGAAAGGCTGGTCGCTGCCGAGCAACTTGGCCAGGCGGGCGAAGACGAGGACATTGCCACCGACGCCCGGCACGGCAAAGAAGGGCAGGTTCTTTCCTTCCGGTTGAATCGCGACCAACGATCGCCAGCGCACAGTACAGCCCTCATCGGCCAATACCTCAGCCAGCTGCTCGATCGTCGGGGCTTGGAACAACACCGCCATGGGCAGACGTGTGCCGAAGGTCTGCTCGATGGCGCTGAACACCCGCAATGCCAGCAAGGAATACCCGCCCAGCGCAAAAAAGTTGTCTCGGACACCGATCGGAGTGATTCCCAACACCTGCTCCCAGATCGCCGCCAGCTGCAGTTCGATACGATTTCTCGGCTCGATAGCCGGCGCGCCCTCGGGCATCGGCTCCACCACCGGCACCGGCAGAGCCCTGCGATCGATTTTACCGTTGGGAGTGAGCGGAAACTCCGCCAGGGGGACGATCGCGGCCGGCACCATATAATCCGGGACGACCTCGCGGAGCGCGCGGCGTAACGCTTCCGGATCGCAGCTCTGTCCGTCTTTCGCCACCACATAACCGATGAGGCGCTTGTCTCCCGCAACATCTTCCCGCAAGAGAACGACCGCCTGCTTCACGGTCGAATCCTCCGCCAGCAGGGTCTCGATTTCACCCAGCTCGATCCGGAATCCTCGAAGTTTTACTTGAAAGTCAATGCGTCCCACATAGTCCAGCCT
Organism: Nitrospira sp.; assembly: GCA_021323395.1. GTDB lineage: Bacteria > Nitrospirota > Nitrospiria > Nitrospirales > Nitrospiraceae > Nitrospira_A. The sequence continues at coordinate 993 of JAJONL010000051.1, read as the reverse complement.
GCCGTCCGGCAACCATTTCACCTGATCCCCGGTGCGATAGAGCCGCTCCCCTGCTCGAAACGGATTCGGAACGAATCGTTCATCCGTCAACTGAGGCGCAGATCGATATCCACGCGCGAGACCCATTCCGCCGAGATAGAGTTCTCCCGGTATCCCAACCGGCACCGGCTCCCGATTCGGATCCAGCACGTACACCTGCGTGTTGGCAATGGGACGGCCGATCGGAACCGTCCGGTCCGCCGATCGAACCCGTTCGAGCGTCGACCAGATGGTCGTTTCCGTCGGACCATAGACGTTCCAGACGGACCCGGCCCGCGCCAACAGTTCCTGCGCCAGATCTCGCGGCAATAATTCCCCGCCACAGAGGACCTTGACGTGACGCCCGCCCTGCCATCCCGCCTGTAACACCATCCGCCAGGTCGCCGGCGTAGCCTGCATGACGGTCACCGTGCCTTGGTCGAGTTCTCGTTGCAACCAGCTTCCATCCATCGCCTGGCGTCGATTGGCCAACAGAATACGCGCGCCTGTCAGCAACGGCAGATAGAGCTCAAGACCGGCGATATCGAAGGAGAGCGGCGTGAGGGCGACCAGTACATCGGAATCGGTCAGGCCGGGCTCACGCTGCATTGACCGCAGAAAATTTGCCAGCGCGCGATGTTCGATTTCGACCGCCTTGGGTTGGCCGGTCGACCCTGAAGTGAACAGCACATAGACAAGATGGTGAGGGCCGGCGAGGGGCGAGAGGTTGTCCGTCGGATAGTGCGCCAGGGTCTCCGCCTCGCGATCAATACATATCAACGGGAGCTGATGCTGGGGAAGACCGGCGAGGAGTGTCGAATGGGTGATGAGAACGGCGGCGTGGCTGGCTTCGATCATCACCGCCAGCCGTCGGATCGGCAGACCCGGCACCAAGGGCAGATAGGCGCCGCCGGCTTTCATCACGGCCAGCAGACTGATGAGGAGGTCCAGCGACCGTTCGAGGAAGATCGGCAC
>JAJONL010000050.1 GCA_021323395.1 Nitrospira sp. | reverse complement strand
CTAGGGAATCTTCGGGACGCCGTGAATCGAGGGAGTCTGTCTGGAACCGTGACCAGACCGGAGGGGGAAGAGCGAGAAACGAAGCAACCTGTTGATTATCTGGTGCGCCCGGAGGGACTTGAACCCCCAACCCTCGGATCCGAAGTCCGATGCTCTATCCAATTGAGCTACGGGCGCGCTCGGTATAAGAACCATGTTGCTGAGCCCTTGTCAAGAATGACGCATGCACATGTTTCACAAATCACATGCGCTTCCCACAATCACCCGGCGGACTCGCGCAATAGCTGTTTGATCCGCTCGGCCACCTGACCGGTAGAAATGTCATCCGTCGCCACCACGTGGTGAGCTGCCGCCTGGTACTTGGGGATTCGTTCGGTCAAGACATCGCGAATCTCGTCCGTGAACGATTTCGTGCCGGTCAGCGAGGGTCGTTGGGTATCTCCACCGATGCGTCGGGTAATGGTTTCCACCGTCGCCGTCAACCATACCAGTGTGCCGGTACGTCGCAATGCCTTCACGTTGTCAGCCCGCAGGATGGCCCCGCCGCCGGTATCGATGATCAAGCCGTCCTGTGCGGCAAAGTGCCGGCACACATCCGATTCGAGATCACGAAAATAGTCCCAACCGAACTCTTTTACAATTTCAGGGATGGAAAGCTTCGCTCGTCTCACGACCTCCGCATCCGTTGATATCAAGTACCGGCGCAGTTCGCGAGCCAGGCGCTTTCCGACAGTACTCTTGCCTGTGCCGCGATAGCCGATCAAGACGAGGTTCGCACGAGATCCCTTTGATGGCGGAATAGCCTGCGCTCCCGATTGAGGGTCCGCAGGGGCGACGGGTGGTTCAAGATCCAAAGCGGGACTCCAGCACCTGCCGCATCACGTCAGCCGGAGCCGGCTGTTTGGTCCAGAGTTCAAATTGCAGCACGGCTTGATTGAGGAACATCTCCAACCCTGAAATGGTCCGACAACCAGCCGCCTGCGCCTCCTGCAGCAATTTTGTCTCGCGGGGATTGTAGACAATGTCCATCACAGTCAATTCCGGCCGCAACAGGTTCGGCGGCACACAGGATTCGTCCATCCGAGGATGCATCCCGACCGGCGTACAGTTGATCAAGGTGCGGACGTGTGGCACCCAGTTGCGGAGCATGTCGAGTGTCAGCGGGCTGTCTTCGATGGGAACCCCGGTCTTCGCTCGCAGATCCTTCACAAGTTTCTGCCGTTCGACCTCTTCAATGCCCAGAATCGTCAGGCCGGCGATTCCGGCGCCGGTCGCCAGTGCAAAGGCGATGGCCCGCGCGGCTCCGCCCGAACCTAAGATCAACACCCGGTGGCCGTCGAGTAAGGCTCCGCCCTCTTTCAGCGCACGTAGCGCGCCGGAGGCATCCGTGTTGTATCCTGTGAGCTTTCCGTCTTCGATCACGACCGTATTGATCGCGCCGATATGTTTCGCCGTCGGTTCAACCTCATCGAGGAAGGGGATCGCCGCCACTTTATGCGGGATGGTCACGCTGAGCCCGCGCGCATTGCCTAGTGCCCGCACCCCCTTCAGCGCGTCACCGACGTGTTCGACGCGAAACGCCAAATACACCATGTCCAGCCCCATCTTCTGAAATGCCGCGTTGTGAATCGCCGGCGAGAGCGAATGCTCTACGGGATTTCCGATGATGCCGCACCATTGAGTTTGAGTCGTGATGTCCATGCGCGGGAGCTTTCAATTCCTGATCGTCACATTCAGCGCCACGTACTGAGAACCTTGCATCTGGTACAGAACCGACACGTGATCGCCTTTTTTCAAATCCTTTACGGCTTTCGCTCCACCCTCGAAATGAGTTTTCTCGTTGGCGACAAAGGTGAACCGGCTTCCCCCGCCGTCTTTCTTGACCGCAAATTTTCCGGATGACATATCGATGGAAAGGACGATTCCCACATACTCGGTACCCTCTGCCGCCAGCGCCTGCTCCGAATCTGATCTCCAAGACCCGCACCAGGTGACAGCCAACAAGAGGGCAAGGAAACCGACGACTTTCAGACGATGCATAGTGTTCATGATTCCCCTCTTGACTCTTGGTAGTGAAACCTAAGGGTCTGTCCGAGTAATGCCATTCTACTGCGGCACATGATCTGCAGCAGTCTGCGTCGTCTCGCCCTGAAAAAATCCTCAATGTATTCCAGCGAATACGCTTCCGGTTTGTTCGAGCCTGCGGCCTCGGATCTACCAGCAGCTCCTTCGCCGCGCAACGAAGGATTACGCGGACAGACTCCTAGCGGCGCCTACGCCACAACCGGAGCAACGTCGCCGCCCTCGTCATTCAACCTTTGCTGATAGTCATGCCTCCATCGATGGGGAAGGTTCCGCCGGTGACCCACATGGCATCATCGGAGGCCAGATACAGCACCATCTTCGCCACCTCTTCCGGTTTGCCCGGCCGCCGCATGGCGTATTGCGCCATGATCGGCTCCAGGTCAGAGGGATTGGCCATCAACGGGGCCGCCATAGGCGTGTCGATGAGACCAGGATTGACCACGTTGCAGCGGATATTGTCCTGCGCGTAATCCACGGCCATAGCCCTCGTCAACGCATCGAGCCCGCCTTTTGATGCCGCGTAGCTCGGCAGGCCACGAATTCCGACCAGACTGGCCACCGTGGAAATATTGATGATCGCACCTCCGCCACTTTTGATGAGCTCCGGCACCGCCGCACGGGTAATGCGAAAAGCTCCCGTGAGGTTGATATCCAACAGTTTCAACCAGGTGGCATCGTCCGTCTCGTGCACGCGTTTACCGAAATCACCGATGCCGGCATTGTTCACCAGAATATGGAGCTTGCCGAAGGTACGTATCGTCTGCGCGACCACATCCTGGACATGGGCTTCATCGGTGACCGACCCGGCGACGGCCAGCGCCCGCCCGCTATTCGCGCCGATGCCCTTCACCACGCGATCGAGTTCCTCTTTCCGGCGGCCGGTCACTACGACAGAGGCGCCTTCCTCCGCGAACAACTTCGCAATCGCCTCTCCGATTCCGGCATTGCCACCGGTAATGATCGCCACCTTCCCCTGTAACCGATTCATACGCTGGATTCCTCCCCTTCGCCCTGTTCACGACCCTCTTCCGCGGCTGTGTCCCTCATCGACGTGTTGGCGGCATGCGACCACCAGCCGGCCTCGACCTTCCTGGCGACGGTCAGAAATCCCGAATGCGCTACCATGCGATGGTCCGGACGCACACTGCGCCCCTGGATCGACCAGGTTCGGAGGAGCGTTTCAAAGGTCTCGATCATGCCGAACACCCCGGTTCGTTCGAGGGCCTCAACCGTTTGCATGACTTGGGGCACGGTCGGGACAAAGCTCAGATAAATACCCCCGGAGCGCAACACCTGCGCAGCATGCGGCACGACTTGCCATGGCTCCGGCAGGTCAAGCACGAGACGATCAAAGAGACGTCCGTCTTCAAGCACATCGATCCCTTCGTAGGCATTTTTTCGGCAAGGCATCAGTGTGGAGACGGCCCCCATGTAGCGCTCGATGTTGGTCAATGCCGTACGGGCGAAATCGTCGCGGACTTCGTAGGTCACAACCAACCCGGTCGGTCCCACCGCGCGCAATAACGCCATCGTCAGCGCTCCAGACCCCGTGCCTGCTTCGAACACGCGGGCACCGGGGTAAACATCAGCCCACATGGGGATCAAGGATAGGTCTTTCGGGTACAGAACCTGTGCCCCCCGGGGCATCTTGAGGACATACTCTCCGAACGTTGGACGCAGGGCCAAAAATCGTTTGCCCTTGGAGAGAGTCACAATCGACCCATCCGGTTGACCGATAAGCTCATCGTGCGGAATAGTCTCGCCGCTAAAGTGATAGATATCCCCGGCTTTTAAAGTAAGGGCATAGTGCCGGCCCTTCTTGTCCACCAGATGAACGCGCTCGCTGTTCTTCAGTTGTGACATAGGTGGGCATTCTAGGAGACTTGCCGACGGGTTTTCAACCGAAGGGACTACGAGATCCTCCGTGGGTTCCATACGGCTTGTCGCATCCGTCACGGTAGCTACATTGCCGTCCTCTTGACTGTTCAACGCGCATCCCTATCTCATGAGAGGCAATCCGCGGCGCAATCAGGCTCGTAGAATCCAGACAGTGTGTGGGAAAGCAAAGAGGAGCGGGCCGAATCCTTTTCTCTATTTTTAGTCTCTAATGTACAGGGGACCAGTGAGCCTCTCCAAGCAGCCATATAGCCAACCTCCCCAGGATGGGGAAGAGGGGTAAGGACGATGAAACATGCTCTCGCGATTCAAGACGATACAGAGCCGTCGGCGGTGTCCCATGTGGACCCTGATGCTGATGACCCCGAAGCCAGCGGCTTGCTGGACAGCATCGCTCAGCACCCAGACGATCAACCCGAAGCGGAGGCTGAAGCAGAGCCACCTGCAAAGATCTCGCGTTCGGCCTCTTCCCCCTTTCTTTTAGAATCATTGTACTTTCGTTCCTTCGGCGAACGCGGCCTTCTAGAACGGGATGAAGAAATCGCTCTGGCCAAGCAACTCGACCTCGGAACAAGGCAAATCCGTCACGCGCTTCAGCAAGCCGTCAAGGTCGCCGGTCGTCTCAAACGAACACCTGCGATCATGGCAGGCCTTCAGACCTTACAGACGGTACGCCGCCTGAGCGGGCTTTCGGCAACCGCTCTCAATCAGGCGGATTCCGCGCTCGCGAGCCTGCGACGAGAGGCCGCGGCCAGTGGAAAAGCCGGTGCTTCGGTGCAGAAGGAATTGAGCGCATGCCTGGGACAGTTACATACCTCTCGCGTCACCTTGGAAACCGCCAAAGACGAACTGGTCCGCTGCAATCTGCGGCTGGTCGTGAATGTGGCGAAACATTACACTGGACGCGGGCTCACGCTTTTGGATCTCGTACAGGAAGGCAATATCGGCTTGATGAAGGCGGCTGAACGGTACCAGCACCGGAAGGGGTTCAAATTCAGCACCTATGCCACCTGGTGGATCCGGCAGGGCATCACCCGATCACTGGCTGATCAGTCACGAACCATTCGGATTCCTGTGCACCAAACAGAAGCTTCTAACCGCATACAGCGGACCTCACGGCGCCTCGTACAACAGTTCGGACGCCAGCCGCGCTTAGAAGAGGTCGCCTTTACCATGCGCATGCGTCCTGATCGACTTCACGAAACCATCCAGGCCTTTCAGGAGCCGGTGGCGTTGGAACATCGGGTCGGGGATGGCGGAACGGAACTCGGGGAATTATTGCCCGATCATCAGGCGGTGCCGCCGGACGCGCTTGTGAATCGCACGGAGCTCACGCGTGAAATGGATCGAATCCTCGGTACCTTGACGCCCAGAGAGCAAACCGTCATCCGGTTACGATTCGGTATCGGAGAAGACCAGGCGCGCACGCTCGAACAGGTGGGGCAACATTTGTCGGTGACACGCGAGCGCATTCGCCAAATCGAAGCCAAGGCACTCAAGAAACTCAAAACTCCGATGGTCAAAGAGATGTTCGCGGCGCTTAAGTAACGACGCTATTCCGCTGTGCTTTCCGTTCCAATACGGGCGAGGTGGTGACCTCGCCCGTATTTTTGGCAACCTTTCGCCCCTCGCGCCATTGTGAGAGAATACGCCCACGGAGGACGTGTTCCGCTCATGGTCTCAGGCCCCACCAACCGGCCAGCTGCCGACGTCGCTCAGAGCCGATGGCTGGCGATGGGGACGCTCTCACTCTGCATGTTCAGCGTCAACGTTGCGTCCGAGTGTGCCGCCCAACCGCCAACCCTCGAGCCACCGCAGAAGGAACTTGCCGTGCCCGCCGTGGTTGCGAAGGTCCGCCCCTCCGTCGTCACCGTCCTCACTCGCGGCGTCCCCTCAGGGGGATCACAACACGGAGCGCCGCCAGGCTCCGGGTCAGGCGTTATTCTCGATTCCGGTGGATACATCCTGACCAACAATCATTTGGTACAAGGCGTGACTAGCGTCGTCGTGGGGTTGTCGACCGGCCGCCTCACGCCCGGTCGAGTGGTCGCACGCGACTTTCTCCTTGATCTGGCCTTAGTCAGAATCACCGCTCCGGATCTGATCCCGGCAGATGTCAGCCGGCGCGCGGCGGTCGAAATCGGGGAAACCGTCATCGCCATCGGCAATCCCCTCGCCCTGAAGGGCGGTTCGACCGTAACGGTAGGCGTGATCAGTGCGCTCGACCGATCGGTCCTGACTCCTGAAGGAGAAACCCTGTACGATCTGCTCCAAACGGATGCCGCCATAAATCCCGGTAACAGCGGCGGCCCGCTGGTGGATCGCTACGGCCAAGTCATCGGCATCAATGTGGCGATTGCACCCTCTGCGCAAGCCATCAGTTATGCGATCGCCATGGACGCCATCCTTCCCCACATTCAATCCATGATTGTCCGGGGGTCGGTATTGCGTCCCGATCTCGGATTGATTCCAGTGACGGTCACGCCAAGCGTCGCCGCGAGTTTCGATCTCGAGAGTGATCGAGGCATTCTGGCCCTTCAGGTCGACCCGGCAAAACCGGTCGGACAGGCGGGATTGCAGTCCGGCGACGTAGTCACGGCGATCGACAATCATCAGATCTATAACATTGGAGACTTCTGGCATGCTGTGGGAGGCGCAAGTGAACAGATGGCCTTTCAGATCAGCGCACAAGGAAAGACCGGTACGGCGACGATCTCGGTTTCGCGATCACGCCCGCTACAGCCTTAGCCTATGACGCCCGATCACTTTGCCCAAACTGAATTGACAGGCCCATCCCTATCCTCCGGGCAGCCGGAACGCACTGAACTATCGCCCACTGCTACCGTGCTCTTCTGCGGGTGTCTTTCATACGACAAAGCTTGGGGTTACCAGCGCGCCTGTCGAGCCAAGCGAGCTGCCGACGGTTGCCGTGATCTGCTCTTGCTCATGGAACATGAACCCGTGTTTACGGCAGGCCGCACGACTCAGGATCGCCATTGGCCTGGAGAGAAACCACTCACGCAACAGACCGGCATCCCTGTTATTCGAACAGAACGGGGCGGATCCATCACGTACCACGGACCAGGTCAGGTGGTCGGATACCCTATCCTTCGGCTCTCGGATTACTGCCCGGGACCCAAGGCCTACGTCCATCGGCTGGAGGACATACTCATCACCACCTTGGCCCAGTGGGGCATTGACGGCCATCGCCGCGAGCGCCTGCCGGGGGTATGGGTGGGGGGCGAGAGTCCATCGAAAATCGCCTTTATCGGGGTCCGCATCTCCCAAGGCATCACCTCGCATGGCTTTGCGTTGAACGTTTCCGTGGATTTGACGCCCTTTTCTCATATCGTCCCCTGCGGAATTGCCAGCTGCCGTGTCACCTCCATGGCTGCCGTCCTAAGGACCGCTCCGGATATGCGCGCCGTCCAGCAACAGATCGCCGCCAGCTTTGCTGAACAATTCCATCTGAACTGGGCTCAGGCCATTGGCCCGGAGAACATTAATTCCCTCATGGATACACCCGACGATTCCATGACGAGCCCCATCCATGCGCCATACAGCCATGAGGAGTGACGCGATGAATGAACTCGACACGCACACATTTCGCCTGGCCGTGGCCCAATTCAATGAAGCGGCCGAGGCGATGCATCTTGACCCCAATCTGCGCGAACGACTGAAGCTGCCGCAACGGTCGCTGATCGTCAGTATCCCGGTAAAAATGGATGACGGGCACGTGGAGGTGTTTACCGGCTATCGCGTCCAACACGACTCCGCGCGGGGTCCCTCCAAGGGAGGCATTCGGTATCACCCTGGAGTAAATCTTGGTGAAGTCGCTGCGCTTTCCATGTGGATGACGTGGAAATGCGCATTGGCCGACCTTCCCTACGGCGGGGCCAAGGGAGGCGTAAAGGTGGACCCCAAACAATTGAGCCGCGGTGAGCTGCAGCGCCTAACTCGCCGTTATGCGGCTGAAATTTTCCCGTTGATCGGCCCGGATAAGGATGTCCCCGCACCGGACGTGGGAACGGATCAACAGGTCATGGCCTGGATCATGGATACCTACAGCCAGCAAGTCGGTTATGCGGTGCAGGGAGTGGTGACAGGGAAGCCTCTGTCCATCGGTGGCAGTCTGGGCCGCGAGGAGGCCACTGGACGTGGTGTGGTCTATGTCACCTTGGAAGCATTGCGTCACCTGAAGCTGGATGTGACCGATGCCACCGTCGCGATTCAGGGATTCGGCAACGTGGGTTCCCATACGGCCGTGATCATGCAGCAGTCGGGGGCGCGGGTGATCGCCGTCAGCGACGAAAGCGGCGGGATCTACAATGCCAAAGGTCTCGATATACCCACGTTGCTCCATCGGTATCGAGAACAGCACGAACCGCTCGGCGAAATTACACTGGGTGAGCCCATTACCAATCAGGACCTGCTGCAATTGGACTGCACGGTGCTGGTTCCTGCGGCGCTTTCTGAACAGATCACGGGGGCAAATGCCGCTAACCTGCGCTGCCGAATCCTGGCCGAAGGAGCGAACGGGCCGACGACCTTGGAGGCTGATCGTATCCTGACGGAGAACGGTGTCTTCATCATTCCCGACATCCTGGCCAATTCCGGCGGCGTCATCGTCTCGTATTTTGAATGGGTGCAGGATGTTCAGCGTTTCTTCTGGAAAGCGAAAGATATTCAAGACCGCCTGCAGGACATCATTACCAGCGCTTTCCACAGGACCTTACACTTTTCAGTCGAAAAACGTACCACGATGCGAATGGCGGCATTAATGTCGGGGATCGACAAGGTCGCCCAGGCCCATCTTCAGCGAGGACTCTATCCATAGCCTGAGGCCGCATCTGAAGTCCGCTACGTACGATGACAACGTATATCCTCGGGGCCATCGCCGGAATTTGGTTGGCGGATGGTCTGGCCTTGCTCTCTTTTCCGCTGCTTGTGATCCGGCAGGTTCAGGAATCGCTTCAGCAAAACCTACATCTTCTCCGTTGGCAAGCGGTGAGCATGTGTCTTGGAGCATTTCTGATCGTCTCCTCCGCAGAACTCCCCTATCAGCCTCTCTGGTGGATCACCGGCGCCGCGATGGGTATCAAAAGCAGCTTTCTCGCCTGCGGTCCCGCGACGTGGCGTGCCTCCCTCTTAAACTGGTGCTTCGCTCGCGAGGCGATCGACTACCGATTCATGGGGCTCGGTCTCTGCGCCCTTGCCGTTCTGCTTCTGCATGCGTTAGGTTTGGTAACCTGAGCCTCACCGTCATGATTCAGTACGACTGAGCCGTCTGTCATGAGTCACCAATCCATCGCTTCCCTCTGGGACGCCCATCGCCGAGAAGGCTGGCCCGAGTTTTCCAGTCCCAACGAAGGGCAACTGATGACCTTGGATACGGTCATCGGAGGATGCGCCGTGTTCTATCTTGATGGTCCAGAAGGATTGGACAACCAGCGAATCGCGATCCTGGAAGACTGCGTCGCTGATCTCGATGCATTGCTCGATGACCTCGGGGAAGAGAGCCTGGAATATTTTTCCCGCCTGCGGCAACTGGCGGCAGCTCTCGTCCAATCCGGCCGCCCCGGCTAGCCCGCTCGCATTCGCATCGTGGTGAGCGGGAGAATGGCTGCAGGGCCACCTCCCGCTCTCTCCTCGCTACGGCACCTCGACGATATCTTTCTGCATCGGGCCGAGCAGCCCCAGAAGCTCTCGCTTCTCCTCTGCGGGAACATGGAAGGTATCGAGCGCCGCGACGAGATCCTGCACCAGCGCCTCAAAATCAGCGGTGCTGATCTGCATTCCACTATGCGTGCGTTTCATGTCGCGGCCCCTGTACTGGCAGGGCCCCCCTGTGGCACTACATACTTGGTCGACCAAATGACCTTTTAACCGTGGAATGTCAGTCGTCGCAAAGCGCCCATTGATCCGTCGATCGGCCCCCACATTCGCCACAAACTGATCGATCACCGCCGTAATGGCAGACTTGCCGCCCAACCGATCGTATAGCGATCTCGTGGCTGTCGCACCGGCGGAGGGAAGCGCCGGTCCGCTTAACGGCCTCGTTTCCGCGCAGCCCATCAGAACGGTCATCATTCCGAAGACGATTATTGCTGTCCCGCGACACTTCGACACCATTGCAGGCCTCCCTTGTGATCTATTGACCGGCCGCTCGCCGCTCTTGCCCACTATAGGCCGAACATTCAACAAGCGGTCTCAATGGATTGACGCTCAACAATAGGCGAGATATGTTTGATAGTGCTAATACATTGTTTGCATACTTTCTATAGTCTCTTGCTATAGCAATGGCAGGAAGGGCACTTATGGAACTTCGCCAAATTCACTACTTCATGGCTGTAGCGACCCACCAAAACTTTAGTCGCGCCGCCGAACACGTACACGTTTCACAGCCGTCCTTGTCGGTCCAGATCAGCGGGCTCGAACAGGAACTGGGCACACGTCTGTTCGACCGGCTTGGCAGGAAGGTGGTCCTCACCCAGGCAGGCGAACTTTTTCATACCCACGCAGAGCGGGCCTTGCGCGAATTGGAACAGGCTGCGCACGTCGTCCATGAGTTGCATGGGGCCAGGCGCGGCCGATTAATCGTGGGGGCACTTTCGACCGTGAACTCTTATTTGATCACTCCGCTCGTGACGAAATTCAAACAACGCTTCCCGGACATCCAACTTCAAGTCCATGCCCTGCCTTCCTCCGAGGTCGTCAGCGGGCTGCTGGGGAATCGTCTCGATCTTGGCATCTGCTTACTGCCGCTGGCACACCCACAGCTCACGATGGTCCCTCTCCTGGAGGAGCGACTCGCCCTCATCGCCCCTCCAGACATGAAGATTGTAAAAAAACGTATGCGCATGCAGGACCTGGCGTTCCTGCCTCTTGTGCTGATGCCGGTCGACTACTGTTTACGAAAAATGGTCGAAGCCGAATGTGCCAAGGCAGGGGTGCATCCGAAGGTCGTGCTGGAAATGAGTTCGCCGGATGGCATTCTTGAAGCCGTGGCGGAAGGAACCGGTGCGACTATTCTTCCCGAGTTGTACGTGCGTCCTCGATTGGCCCGTGGGAACTTACAGCTGATCGACCTCTACGACCCCGCACCCCGCCATGGCGTCGGCCTGGCCTTTCTCACCAAGCGATACCGCGGGCCAGCAGCCGAAGAGTTTGCACGGCTCTGTGAAACGACCATCAGAGAATTACAGTCCAGACCCACATTGCCTAGGGTCACCGCGGTACATTCATATAGAGCCGGGTAATACGATTTTTCATGCCGGAGCGCTGAACCTCGCGGGCGGCGACTACCTTGAAAGTTGGACTGCCCGTTGGATAAAATGCCCTGTCGTCTGAGCCATCCTACCAAATGCAGTACCCATCTCAGGACGATCTAATGTGCACCGACTCGTTTCAAGGAGGCATTCATGATGCAGCGCAAGTGGGCGTTCACGGCCTTCAAGGCAACGATGAGTTCCCTTTGTCTCGCTGCCATAGTGAGCGCCGAGCCGTACGAACTCAGCAAGAATGATTTGACCGATCCCAAGGCCATTGCGAGCCCGGAGATTTCGCTGTTTGGCGTCAAGTTAGGGGATGCGGAGGGAAAGGCGCTGGATGTGCTGGTGAATGAAAAAATACCCGGCATCAAGGCCGAACAGGAGGCCACCTTCATTTTCCTTCTCGATCAACGTAAACCGACAGGCCCGATGGCCGGGGTGCGGGTGCAAGACGGCAAAGTTGATCTCATTTTTATCAACAACCGCTTTGCCTATAAGACACGGGGGATATTCCGCAATGTGCTGAACAGCGAGAGCCCGGACGATGTGCGCAAACTATTGGGCAAGGAAGATTATGGCGACGAAAATGTGATGGGCGCGATGTTGGCCTACGATAGGCAGGGCTTCCAGGTGAATTACCTCGGCAAGGACGTCAATGTCGAGTTTTCAAATCCACATTGAGCGGTGATCCTCTCACCCTCTCCACCCCACAGCTTATTGCATGAGGCCGACCCGGCTATAGTTAAGCCGAAGTCCGTAGTTGATGAGGCTGGTCGCTGTGTTCCAACGACGTTTTGAGTTGAGGATGACGAGCAGCAGATCGGTGCCGTTCTGCGAAACTTTGGCGATGAGGCATCGGCCGGCCTTCGAGGTAAAGCCTGTCTTCACGCCCTGTACGCCGGGAATACGTCCCAGCAGACGGTTGGTGGTACGCAAGACATATGCGCGATGTTCATTGACCGGCATGATGATCTCCCGCTCTTCCCGGACCAATTCATTGAACACGGGGTGATGCAGGGCAATCTCGCTCAATCTGGCCAGGTCTTCCGCCGTGGAATAGTGCCCAGGCGCATCGAACCCGCAGGCATTGCTGAAATGGGTATTGTGCAGCTCCAGCGAAGCGGCCTTGGCATTCATGAGTTCCACAAATCTTTCCTCGTCCCCCCCGACATGCTCGCTGGCTGCAAGGCAGGCGTCATTCGCCGATACAATCAACATCGCTTTCAACAAATCTTCGAGTCGAAAGATTTGTCCTGTCCGTAAACGGAGGTGCGTTTTGTGCGCACGCGCAGCCTTGGGACTGACGGTGACCTCATCCTCGAGGTGCCCGTATTCCAGGATGACCAACGCCGACATGATCTTGGTCAAACTGGCAGGAGACAGCTTCTTCCCGCTTTCGAATTGATAGAGGGTCGTCCCGCTCTTCAATTCCTTGAGCAAAATGCTGTGGGCCGGAACATGGCGCCACCGCAGTGAATGGTTCGCTTGTTTCGCGGAAGGAATCGGCCTGGGATCAAACGGAACCGTAATCACTTCGTCATCCACGTCGCTGTCGAGCGCCGAAGCCATGTCGCTCCACGCGACTGACAGCAGGGCCAGGAAAAGACTGATACAGATGGACAGGGCGGAAGGTGAGTATTTCATGCGGATCGTCTGGACTTTCTCATGAAGACCTTACGCGGCGGATCTTCACAGGGTATAGGTTTCTCTGACTTTCGCACCGCGCACGCTACTTTCAATAACCTTATGAAAGAACCGCAGGAGGTCCGCCAAGTCGATCCAAAATCCGCAATTCAAGCAGCGGGCATACAGTCGCCGATTCATGAGCGTATAGTGACGCTCCACCATCATGAATCCTTTGCATCGCAAGCAGTGCATGGTGCGATCGACTTCCTCTTGATCTGATTCACAGGCGTTCCAGTCCCATGGCCGACCGGTTGCCCATCGTCTTTTTTTATCGGAGACGATTGAGGATGAGGGCAAGGCATCCGGCCAAGAGTCCGCCCCCGAAAATTGTTGTAGCAAAGGAGAGGAGGGCGCCTGCGCTACCCGTCGGATTGGCTCCCGAGACCAGATCTCGCACCCCGCCTTGTACCATTAAGACTGCCAGAGTCGTCAGGCAGCCCATGCAAAACCACCATAAGAACGATCGCACGAGCCCCCACGGTCTGTGGCTGAAAATGGCGCGGCTCTTTGTCCGGCAACCTTTTCGAACTCTAGCCGAGCCCTACCAGGGTGTCAAGCAAACGGCCTATCTCCCGCTTCGGCCGAGTCGGTTCGCACAATGAATTGAGTGTCATTCCGCCACGGGGGTGGATGGAACTTGGCCCTTCCTTCCGTGATGCAAGAAGACGGACACGCTACCGGCCCCATTATCTGCCGTCACCAACCCTGGCTCTTCGCCATTTTCCGCCGAGACGCGATAACTCGCCACGGCAAAGGGGCCGGACTTTGTCCGGTAATTCCGGGGAGGATAATTGAAGGTGCCGTCTCCCCGCCCAAAAAGAATCGAAAGGTCGGTAGACTGTAAATTGACCACGGCCACATCCGCAATGTGATCACCGTCAAAATCGCGCGCCATCCCGAAGTTCGGACTGGCATCCGCCCCGGAATCTTTGCCAGGCTGAAAGGTGGCATTGCCGTTCCCCAAAAAGGTCGTGAAACTATCCCCCTCCCCATTAATCACGAGAAGATCGATCCTGTGATCGTTATTGAAATCGGCAAAACTTACCCCTAACGGCCGTCGTCCGGTCTTATAGTCTTTGGGGTCTCGAAATGTGCCATCCCCATTGCCGATCCATACAGAGACCGCGCTGAGCATCGGCCCCCCGTTCGTCACAATCAGTTCCGGCTTGCCGTCTTGATTGAGATCCTTGAGCGCCACCGAGGTGGGGGTGTCGCCATATTCATACTGCACGCCTGGACGAAATTCTCCCTTGGCGCTGCCAAGAAAAATCTTCACTTTGTCATTGCGCAAGGCCACGGCCAGATCGGGACGGCCATCCCCATTGACATCTTCACTCGCCACGGAGACCGGCGTACGGTGAACCGGGTACTGAGGGCCCTCCTCAAATTTCCCATTGGCTCGGCCGAACATGATCGAAACCTGATCACTACCCGAGCAGGCCAGCACCAAATCGAGTTGACCGTCCTGATTAAAGTCGTTGACCGCGAGAGAGCGGGGTTCCTGGCACACTCGAACCTGTACTTGCTCACGAAAGGTTCCATCGCCGATGCCGAAGAGCAAGGAAATCGTGTTGCTCGAAATATTCGTCGTTACGACGTCGGTGATTTGATCCCGATTGAAGTCGGCCGTGGTGACCGTCGTCGGGTTTTTACCGACCGCATAGCTGGCGAAATAATAGAAAGGATCAGGCGGAACATACGGATCGGACTTCGAACAGGCGGAGCCTATGATGCAGATGGCGAGTAGCCCGAGATGGAGCCATATCGATGGCATCCTGGATTGTCGGAACCTTCCATTCATATCCGTCTCGGTGAGAAAGGCATGATATGTCGACCAAGTCCATGCTTCGCCGCTCCCCAATTGGCAGGCGTTCGGCGGAGTATACAGAGCCCCATCTGGCTTCGCAATGAATGAGCCAGCCTACCGTCATCTCCGTGAGCTTCACGGCCATTCTCCCGAATGTCCTGGGTCTGCCTAGGCCTTTCGCCCCTTTGAAAACCAATACGGGCTTAGGCTACAATGCCGCCAAGTATTGAGGAGGAGACCATGAGCAAAACAGTTCAAATTCCCTTATCCATGTATGGTGTCGCAGAGGTCTTGAAGTGGTGTATCGATCGCAACAATGGCCGTGTAGCCGGGGTCGATACGGAGGGCTTTAAGAAGATGCAAGCGCTCTTGGCTCAGAAGCCAACCTCAAACGACTATTTGGCGCTGGATCAGTTTTGGAAGAAGCAAGTTCAGCTGGAACTCACGGAAGATGAGGTCTCGATCATCGACCGCTGTCTCTATGATATCCCCAACTTTGACAACGAACCATTGCCACAAATCCGTCACAAATTCTGGCCCGGTGCTCTCACCTCACACTAGAAACAAAGCCATTCCTCACAACCTCGGCAGTCTCCCCAGGCATTCTGAATCGTGCCCGTTGTGTGAGCTGTCCTGACCTCTGGAAGGACCGCCTGGCCGAGCTCGCTCCTATAGCGGTGAGCCGCCTGGCCCAGGGTAAGAGTAAGACGGCCGGACTCCTTAATTTCAGCCTATCGGGTAGGCATTAGAGGAATCGAGGATGCCGCGCCACTGTGTTCTTGACAGCAAGCGGGCCGCAG
>JAJONL010000168.1 GCA_021323395.1 Nitrospira sp. | reverse complement strand
AATGGGGTTCATATTTTTGGCGGATCTCTCGATAGCGCCGGTCCTCAGGCTCGCCCCAGTTGCGGTGGATGATATGACCGGACAGGCGCAGGGCCCAGAACAGAACCAGTGCGAGGATGAGCGTCGTCCGCCCCGTATAGGGTTCTGCACCGGTGGCATAGACCATTGCGGCGGCGAGGAACATCATGGCCCATACGCCATCTACGATGCTCACATCGCGTTTGACGATGCTGACGAGCCATGCACACGTCGCCAGGCTCAGCATCGAGATCAGTCCCATAACATAGAGCCACACACTCATCACGCCTTCCTCTCAAGCAGGCCTGGCATAACCATCCCAGCGAGCAGACAACGCGAGAAGCAACGGTGTCAGCACCGCCCAGCCGATGGCCAGAGCCACCAGTCCCGCACGCATGTTGCCGAACTCCAACGCCCCAAGGCGGAGGCCGCCATAGTAGGCTGCAGGGCCACCAAGGGCTCCAAACAGGGCCGCGAGGCCCCACCGCCCTCTCATCCAGCGCAACGACACATTCAACAGGGTTGCAAAGAGCCCCCACAACGCCACGATCCAATAGGGGGCGATGTGTGGTAACACCATGCCCGAGGAATACCGAAGCCAGTCCTGCCACACCAGGATGCTATCGAAGACGAGTCCTGTGGCGAGCGCCAGCGCCACCAGCGTGAGCTCCGCCTGCGGGATGGGAGCGCGAAGAACATGGAAGCCCACCACCCCTATCGTCACCAGCAGGCCGATCCAAGGCTGGTGCGCCCCGGCGCTCCATACGCACGCGAACCAGCCGATCTGAAAGAGCAGGAAGTTGCTCACGAGCATAGTGGTACTCAGCTTCATGACGCACCCGCTCGCGGTTTTTCGAAGAGATAGTGACTGACCCACCACTGTCGGCCCTCTTCGTAGCTGAACAGCTCCGCACAGGCCATGAAAAAGAGACGCCACCGCATCCACCAGACTCGCGCCTGTGCCGCACCATAGACATGCTCGATGACGGGCCAGAGCGTCTCGCGGGCGGCATCCATATTCGCCAGCCAGGCATTGGCCGTCTTCTCATAGTGGGTGCCGTCCCACCGCCAGCGGGCAACACAGGCGAGATGGTCCTGACAGGCCAGCGGCAGGCCATCGCCGGGCATCATCCCGCCAGTGAAAAAATACCGACTCATCCAGTCGGCGGGGCCCCGGTCTTCAAACAGATACGAAGTGGCGCGATGCACGAACACATGCATGAAGAACCGCCCGCCCGGTCTGAGCCATCGACGTACGCGCGCAAATAGGTCAGGCCAGTTACGCATATGTTCGAACATTTCCACCGACACCACCCGATCGAATTGCTCGGGATCGATCTCGAACCTATTCATGTCGCAGGTCACCACCCGAACCATGTTCTGTAGGCCGCGCGCTTTGATCTGGGCCTCGATATAGGCACGCTGCGAGCGGGAATTGGAGACCGCCGTGATACGGCTGTTGGGGTAGTGCTCAGCCATCCACAACGTCAGGGAACCCCAGCCGCACCCGAGCTCCAGAATCGTCTGCCCATCCTCAAGGCCCGCATGCAGGCAGGATTCACGCAGTCCGGCGGCTTCCGCCTGTGCTAAGGTTGTCGCGTCGGCTGGCCAGAGCGCGCTGCTGTATTTTAGGTAAGGCCCGAGGACCTGCCGGAAGAACTGGACCGGGACTTCGTAATGCTGGTCATTGGCCTTCTCCGGAACCACTGCGATGGGGGCGCGGCGCATCTGCTCGATAAATTGCGTTTCCTGCAAGGCTGCAGTTCGAGCATCACCCGAACGGATTTCCCGGAGGCGGCGCTTGAGCAAGTGCCGAATCCCTCGTCGGACCGCCACGTCCGGAAAGAGTCCATGTTCGGCCAGCGTCAAGGCAAAATGGGTGAGATGCTGCATGGGCTTCGTCTTTCCTTGCACCGAGAACCATGCTCCACGCGGGTGGCAGCCGTGAGACGTGCTCACAAAAAGCGCTGCACCTGCTGAGCCAACGTGTTTGCGACAAGGTTCAAATCAAACGGCCAGGCATAACGGAGTTCGACTCCGGGATACTGCGGCCGAAGGTGGTCGAGGATTTCAGGGATCTCAACTTCCGAATGCGAGCCGCCCGGCGTAAACATCGTCGTGGTCACGATAATATGGGTCGCGCCTTTGTTGACGAGGTGCTCCACCGACTCTTCCAAGGTCGGCGCGCAAAACTCGTTATAGGCCACGGCAAACAGCACATCTCCCAGGTTCGCGCGCAACTGAGCGGCCACCGCTTCAAGCCCTGATTGATAAGGATCCGTCTCCGGCGTCCTCGGCCACTGCCGAATCTTCGTATCCAGCTCCATTTCCTCAGCCGACGCTGGTTGCTTGGCCGCGCGCCGCTGAGCCTCGAGCCGTTTCAATTTCGTGACAATCTCCTGCGGGCATCCCTTGGGAATGCCCCCGTGACCAACCAGAATGACACCTCGTCGCACAGTTGCCATGTCACTGCTCCTTCTATTCAGATTTCCGCCCATTCCACTCACATCGAACCCGTCACTTCCAAGTATTCCTGAAGATTAGTCTTTCCATAACGACTCGTCGGGTAGATCGTTCGGATGAATCCCGCCACCAGAGCCATCACCTTTTTCACGGCGGTGGTTTTCTCAGGATCTGTCGCGGGCAACAGCCGGACAGTGATGGTGGTGTCATGCTGTTTCAGCTGGACAAAAAAGTTACGCGCCGCACCCTGCTCGATCGCCACCGACTCCAGCAGCGCCTCTCTACCACTCCTCGCCAGGTAGAACTCCTGCACCTTGAGAATCTCGGTTCCCGCCCGTTGAATGATGGGGGTGAAGGCTTGAAACAGCCCTTGCAGCTCACCGGCCCCTTCGATGACAACGTGCGGCATGGTCGGTCCTTTCTACACGTGATTCCGGAGCATGAGCTCCTTCGGATGAGGGTTGAGATACACCTGGTCGCGAATATACGCGACGTCAAAGATCTGCACGTAATGTTTGATCAATGTCAGCGGAACAATCAGGGGCGTGAGTCCCCGATGGTAGTCAGCGATCACCTCCACCAGCTCCGCTTTCTCCAGCGCATCCAGCCGCTCCTTGAAATACCCCAGGATGTGCTGAAACACATTCACATGCTTGCGAACCGTCGCTTTCACGGCCAGCCCCTCCATGAACAATTCGCCGTACCGAAGTGCGAGGTCCTTGGGGCGATACTCTTTCGCCTGCGCCACCAAATGCCCAAGCCGTTGATAGTGAGGGGCGCTGTGGGCGAGCAGCAGATACTTGTGAATCGTATGGAACCGCACTACGGCCGGCCGGCTGACTCCGCCGTCACAAAGCTCCCGCCAACGTCGGTAGCAGAACACCCGCTCAATGAAATTTTCCCGCAACAGGGCATCACAGAGCCTTCCTTCCTCCTCGACCGGAATCAGCGGAAACCGCTCGACATAGGCGCGCGCGAACAACCCGACCCCCTTCCTGCCCGGCATCCCATGTTGATTGTACGTGCGCACCCTCTGCACCCCGCAGCTCGGCGAGTCTTTCTTGAACACAAAACCGGACAAGTCCAACCCGTCGAGTTCATGAAGCCGCTTCGCACTCATAGCTTCCAAGGCCTGAGTGTGATCCTTTCCACTTTTGATCGTCACCAACCGGGGATGCTCCGGGTCGCCGACCAACCGCATCGCTTCGCGTGGAGTACCGAGCCCTGCCTCGACCTCCGGACAGACCGGCACCCACTCGACATAACGGCCCAGGAGGTCCGTCAAAAAGCTATCCCGTTTGTGTCCTCCGTCGAAACGCACTGTTTCACCGAGAAGACAGCGGCTGATACCGAGACGGAGCGGAGTAGACGTCATGGGGCCACCTGCTGCTTGCCGAGATCCAAATACTCTTGGCGGGCTTGCCGATGGTCCACAATGGGCGCGGGGTACTCAGAGCCGATGCGGCATCCGGCCCGCTCCTGTTCTTCCTGGGGCATGAGATGCGGCTCATGAATCAATTTCGTCGGCACGTCAGCCAATTCCGGCACATAGCGGCGAATGTACTCGCCCTCGGGATCGAACTTTTCGCTCTGAATCGTCGGGACGCGCACCATTGCCAATTCCCATTGTTGGCAGCCAAGTCGCCATCGACGAGTTGTTGCATGAAATGCCGTTCGCCGCTCTGCCAATCGATCCGAAGATCCTTCACTAAAAATGAGGCCACGACCATCCGCATGCGATTGTGCATCCAGCCGGTCTGGTTCAATTGGCGCATACCGGCGTCCACGATCGGATAACCAGTCTGGCCCTGGCACCAGGCGGCAAACAGTCGATTGCGATCGGGTCCGGCAGGCCTGGGTGCGGGAAGCCCGGGCTTCGTCTTGAACGGTCCCTCGGCCACGCGGGGAAAGGCCGCCAGGACTTGCTGAAAAAACTCGCGCCAGACAAGTTCATCAATCCAACTGAAGACATCGGCCCTGGACACGCGACCGCCTTTTGATAGGGCGCCCAGAGCCGCATGCACCAGCGTGCGCGCCGAGATCGTGCCAAAACGCAAATGGGGAGAGAGCTTTGAAGTGCCCTCGATCGCGGGAAGGTTCCTGCCACTGACGTACTCATGGACCGGTCCTCGTAAAAACCATTGCAACCTGGCATGCGCGGCCTGCTCGCCCGGTTCGATCCATAGGGGCACGGGGTTATATCCAAGGGCCGTCGCCGAAGGCCAGGCCACTGCATCCAGTACGGAACCCCTGTGCCTCGACGGGAACGCTGGAACGGGGAGCACCGACGGAGTCGCCGCACGCCATTTGATCCACCAGCGGTCGCGGTAGGCGCTGTACCGTTGGAACGGTTGACCGGTTTGTCCGAGCACTTCTTCTGCCTCAAACACCACGTGATCCTTGAACGTTCTGACCGTTCGCCCCTGTTGTGCCAGACGCTGCCGAATCGTACGATCCCGTTCGAGCGCCACCGGTTCGTAATCACGATTCCAATAGACCGCATCAACTGCAAGATCCCTGGCCATTCGCAGCACCGTGTCGATCGGCTCTCCCGTCTGCCAGGCGAGTGTGAGGCCGTGCCCCGCAAGCGACCGGCGCAATTCGTCCAGGCAACCCAGCATGAAGCCGACACAGGCGGAACCGAAGACATGCGAGCGCAGAAGCGGTTCGTCGAACACAAACAACGGCACGATCTCCCGACATTCCTTGCACGCCGCCGATAGAGCGGGGTTATCCCGGAGCCGGAGGTCGCGACGAAACCAGACCAGCCCTCTCATGACGAAGCCCCCGTGGAGGAAGAGGCCAGTCCACTGGTCGAAGGGCGCCGGTCGGCAAACAGCGTTCGTCTCCTGGCGAGGTACCCCATGAACAACGCCGTCGCGATCATGAAGCCCGTTCGCAATGGATGGATGCCGAGCGTCAGCTGATTCATCAACTCGCTGATGAGGCCAAAACCTCCATACGCGATTGCCAGGCCCCAGGCCCACGGCCGCAAGAACAGAAAGCCGTAGCCGATCAGGAAATGCACGGCCGGCGAATGCAGTTTGACCAGGTACGCCAGGGGGCCCGTGATCGTGGCGCCGAACAGTTTCAGCGCATAGGACGGGAAGAATTCGATAATGAGCACATCGATCAGTCCCACGAACACAAAGAGCGCTCCGAACAGCTTGACATCGAGACCCCGTTCAAATGTCTGCCTGGCCATGGTCCCCCCTCTCCTGCGGGCATCGTATTCCTGGCACCAGTGATTTGCGTTCATCATCGGATCCAGGAATCCGGCAACGCCCTCCACCACGTGGTAGGATGCGCCTTCCGCCACTGCGCCTGCTCCTGCCAAAGCCGATCGGACACGGCTTTGTTCAGCCGCGCCGCCATTGCGGCACTGAGGTCGGACTGTTGGCGAACGCTGGTTTGAATCATTTCTTTCGCCATGCGTGCCAGACCGCCTGGAGGATCGATGAGATCCTCCGTATGCCGGTAGGCCAGATTCAGATACAACTGTTCCACGGCCATCCAGCTCTCCTCCCGAGAGAGCTGCTCAAGATAAGCATCGATCGCCTGATACACATAGGTGAGATGGAGGTAGGCTTCGACAGACGGCATCTCCTGAATCGCCCGCTCGCAGGCCTCCAGCGCTCGTCGATAGTCGCCCGCCATCAGATACAATCC
>JAJONL010000049.1 GCA_021323395.1 Nitrospira sp. | reverse complement strand
GGTCGTCACGCGCCATCGGCCGGTGCGTCACCTGCTGCAACGCGATTGATGGTGCCAGGTGTGAGCACGACCCGTTCCCCTGGCGCGAGGCCCTCTCGAAGCGTCACCTGATTGCCTGCCACGCTGTCGATATTCACCGCTCGTTCCTCGAAGCGTCCCTTGTCATGCTGGACCACAATCCAATGTGTGCCGGACCGTTCCACGACTGCTTGTCGGGGGATCACAAGCTTCGGAGACAGACGGTGACCGGCAAGGGTCAAGCGGGCGAACATTTCCGGCTTCAGACGTCGGTCTGCATTTGACACGGAGGCGCGAATTTTGATCGTTCGAGTCGCCGGATCGACCACATCCCCGATCACCGCGATAGTGGCTGGAAATTCGACACCCGGGTAGGCCTCGACCGTCATGGTCGCAACCGCGCCGATCTTGATTCCCGCAAGATCGTGCTCGTACACGTCCGCTATGACTTGCAGCCGTTCGAGATTGGCCACCGTGAACAGCGGGGCATCCGAAGCGGGCCCGACGATTTGTCCCGGCGTGACGTTGCGCTCAACCACCGTTCCCGTCAAAGGACTTCGCAGTTCGAAGCGCGAGGTAATCTGCTGTTGCGCCAGGGGCTTGCTCAGCTCGGCAGTCGGGACACGCAGCGACAGTAGCCGCCCCTTGGCTTGTTTGAATTCAGCCCGTTCACGGTTCAGGTCGTTTTCGGCATGTTCCAGATCCTTGAGCGACATCGCCTGGGCGTCGTACAAATCTTTCGTCAGTTCGTAGTTGCGCTCGGCCAGTCCCAGCTCAGAAATTTCCTCGACGTAGGCCGCATAGGCGCGGGCGATATCGGCGGCGTCGATCACCATCAAGATATCACCGGCGTTGACCAGCTGGCCCAGTTTGACTCGGACGTCCAGCACCGGCCCCTGCAGGGGGGAAGAAATTTTAGAAAACCCGTCCTCGGCATAGATGATCCGGGCGGACAGGGTCAAGGCCGGCGGGGAAGGCGGCGCTTCAACGAGCATGGTCTGCAACTCCACCTGTTGGTTCGTGGCCGCCGGCGCGGGCGCCGTGTCATGTGACGGAGCCGGCGCCTCGGTTTGGCCACAGGCCGCGAAGGTCAGACCCAAGAGCACCGCCGACAGGTGGCACAGGGCTCGTTTCATGGTACTCGATTCCTCTCATCTCGTATCGGTCTTCGCGCATCCGAAGTGAAGCCCACGATGGGCCGGGTCGCCGGCTCTCCTCGCAGTCTTGTTTGCAAGATCCATCCGTGCGACGCCATAGGCCGACAGGCGGAGTGGTCGGACAGTGTCAGTGGGAAGAAGGCGGAGGCCTGGGCGTGGATTGGTCCATGGTGATGTCTGAGGCCCATCGACCGGTGGAAGCGCCTCCGGCCGAAGCACTACGGGCGTCGGGTTTAAGTGCAAATACGGGAGAAGGAATGGGGGCGTCAGTCGGAGGGGAACCGGATTCATCGAGAGGCCCCGAGGAGTGACGATCTTCGCGATCCTGAAAATTTTCCGCGGGAAGGGCCATTGGAGACGGCTCGTAACAAGAGGCAAGATCTGACAGAGAGGGTAGGAAGCAGACCATGAACGCCATCAGAAACAAGATGCCGCGATCGACTCGGAAGTAGGAAGGTAAGAAAATCAGCATGTTCCGAGAGGCAAGTCAGGGTGTGAGATAGGTCGGTCTATAATGGTGCCATTTAAACATCGACATCTCCCGCCTGTCAATCGAGGTGGGATCTCAAGGGGAATCCCGCTCCCGTAGCCGTGGGGTGCCTGAACGCGCTAACTCAGTTCAATCCCCGTTCCCCGAGCGACGTTCAAACGGTCCACCGCACGTCCTTCCTTGAGGAACACTTCTACATACCCATTGCTATTGATCAACGCCTGCGGCTGCTCCAGAGCGCCTTCGGCGTAGCTCCGGACCAACCCGTCGATGGTCAGGCCGCCGATACGAATGTACGGCTCGGAGCGTTTTGTGAGGCCGCGAACTTCTTTCACGTGGTATGCGGTCAGATTGGAGATCAAATTGCCGAAGCGGTCGATGTAGACGATCTGCCCTGCCAGTGCATGCTTCGCCCACGCCGGCTCGGGAATCGCCAGGCGCTCATAATTCGGCACGAGCCGGCCAAAGGAGCCGATTGGTCGGCCTTTCGTCAGCCAAGCCGCCGCCGGGGCGAAGAGGTCGCGGCCATCGAACGTCGCGCCCTCGGCATCGAGCCGGTATTGGCGGTTTTCGATCTGTCGTACCTCGACGCCGCTCTCCTCCCGGCAGACATGCGTGAACAATCCGTTGTCCGGTCCGATGAAAAAATAGCGCGACGAAGAGACCAGCAGGGCTCTTCGGGGGCTGCCCACACCGGGGTCCACGACCGCGACGTGAATCGTGCCTTCCGGGAAATAGCGATAGCAGGATTTGAGGAGATAGGCGGCATCTGCCACATCATGGGCCGTGACGTGGTGGGACAAATCCACGATGTGGGCCTGCGGATTGATGTTGAGGATGACCCCCTTCATGCTGGCCACAAAATAGTCGCGCTCGCCGAAATCCGTCAATAACGTGATGAGAGGAATGGCTAAGGGCATGGGACTCACGCGCACAGGTCGGGGGGATCTCCACGGGTACGGCGTCCGGAACAGCTGGACAGAGACGGTGTCCCCTACAGTTCTTCGAAACGAATTTCCATCACTTCGTATTCGACCACCTTGGCCGGCGTGGTCACCTCTACGACGTCACCCACCCGCTTGCCGATGAGTGCCCGGCCGACCGGTGACTGGACGGAAATGCGAGAGTATTTCAGATCCGCTTCATCCTGTCCCACGAGGGTATATTGCTTTTTTTCCTGCGCTTCCTGCTCGATCAAGACAACGGTGGCGCCGAAGACCACGGTTTCGCTGACCCGTCCGGCGATGTCGATGATGCGGGCGTCGGCCAGTTTGCCTTTGAGTTCCGCCAGCCGCGCCTCAATGAAACCTTGACGCTCCTTGGCCGCATCGTATTCGGCATTCTCGCTGAGATCGCCATGCGCACGGGCTTCTGCGATGGCCTCAATGACCCGTGGCCGCTCGACCTTGTGCAATCGATCCAATTCAGCCTTCAGCGCTTCGTACCCTTTTCGCGTGATCGGTGTCGGCATGCCTCCCCCTACATCACCATGGACCGTGGTTTCCAGCGTGGCGGCTGCGTGCTCCAGGCAGGCCGCCATCGGCGCGGCCAGGAACCGTTCTCGACTGCCGCTGGAAGGTGTTATCAATCAACTGATGGCCTGAAGCCTGCATCAGTCATTTCGGTGATACTCCTGCAAGGCTCGAATGGCAAGCCCCTTTTTCAGCAGGGCCTCAATCCCCCTCACTGCAGCCAGAGCCCCGCGCATGGTGGTGTAATAGGGGACGCCTTTGTGCAAGGCTTCGCGGCGTATGGACAGCGAGTCGGTCTGAGCCGACGCGGTCCGTACGGTGTTGACGACCAGGGCGACCTCTCCATTCTTGATGTGATCGACGATATGCGGACGACCTTCCTGGACTTTGTTGACGACGTCCACACAGAGCCCCTGCTCGCTCAGATGGACCGCCGTGCCGGATGTGGCGGTGATACGAAACCCGAGCGCCACCAGCCGCTTGGCGACGTCATAGGCTCCCGCCCGGTCTTCACTCTTGACGCTGATAAAGGCGGTGCCGGATGTGGGGAGGATGGCTCCGGCTCCAGCCTGGGCCTTGACGAAGGCCCATCCAAAATCGCTGTCGATCCCCATCACCTCGCCGGTGGATTTCATTTCGGGACCTAACAACACATCCACTCCGGCAAATTTGGTGAATGGGAAGACGGCCTCCTTGACCGAAAGATGCGCCGGCGTGGGAGCGGTGGTGAAGTTCAGTTGCTGGAGTGATTTGCCGACCATGACCTTCATCGCCAATTTAGCGAGTGGAACACCGATGGCCTTGCTGACAAAGGGAACAGTCCGAGAGCCGCGCGGATTGACCTCCAGAACGTAGATGGTTTTATCCTTCACGGCAAATTGAGCGTTCATCAGTCCGATCACGCCGAGTTCCAACGCCAAGGCGGTCATTTGTCGGCGAATCTCTTCGATCGTCGATGCATTCAGCGTATAGGGAGGCAGCGAACAGGCTGAATCACCGGAGTGCACGCCTGCCTCCTCAATATGCTCCATAATCCCCGCCACGACCACGGTGGTGCCGTCGGAGATCGCATCGGCATCGATTTCGATGGCGTCGCGCAAATACCGATCGATGAGCAGAGGGTGTTTGTCCGTGGGTTTGACGGCTTGGTTCATGTAGGCGAGGAGCCCGGCCTCGTCGTAGACGATTTGCATGGACCGTCCGCCCAAGACATAGGAGGGCCGCACCATGACCGGATAGGTAATCTCCGCGGCGATCGTTCGCGCTTCCTCCACCGAACGGGCCATGCCGCTTTCCGCCTGCCGCAGGCCGAGTTTATCGAGCAGTTCGCGAAACCGCGCGCGATCTTCGGCGCGGTCGATAGCATCCGGGCTGGTACCGAGAATCGTGACGCCGGCGCGGGATAACGAAAGAGCCAATTTCAGGGGCGTCTGTCCGCCGAATTGCAGCACGACCCCCATCGGCTGTTCCCGTCGGACGATATTCAATACATCTTCTTCGGTCAAGGGTTCGAAGTAGAGCCGGTCGGAGGTGTCATAATCCGTGCTGACCGTCTCCGGATTGCAGTTGACCATGATGGTTTCGATCTGTTCCTCACGCAAGGCCATTGCGGCATGCACGCAACAATAATCGAATTCGATGCCCTGTCCGATCCGGTTCGGGCCACCCCCGAGAATCACCACTTTTTTCCGATTCGTGGGCCGGGCCTCACAGTCCCGTTCGTAGGTGGAATAGAGATAGGGCGTATGCGCTTCGAACTCCGCTGCGCAGGTGTCGACACGTTTATAGGTCACAGCGCGCGGCTGGGAACCATGACTCAGCGCCAACCGCCAGCCGCGGACCTGGTGTTGCTCCACGCCCAGCAGCTGAGCGAGGCGCTCATCCGAAAATCCAAGGGTTTTCGCCTCCAGCAGGAACTCAGGATTGAGTCCCGCGGCGCCGACCTTACCGCGTTCGGCCACGATCCGTCGTTCGTATTCCACGAGCTCACGCAGCTGTTCCAAAAACCACGGATCGATCTTCGTCAAACTGAAAAGCTCCTGGTTGGTCATTCCGAGTCGCATGCCATCGGCCAGGCGCCAGAGCCTGTCGGGAAGCGGCGTGCGCACGGCTTTTCGAACCTGTTCCATCGCCTCTTCCAGATTCAGAGTCGGCGGCAGGCCCAGGTCCAGACCCATTTTTGAGCTCAAGCCGAACTGATCCACTTCCATAGAGCGGATGGCCTTCTGGAGCGACTCCTTGAATGTTCGCCCGATGGCCATGACCTCCCCGACCGACTTCATCTGCGTCGTTAGCGTGGGGTCGGCTCCGGGAAATTTCTGGAAGGCGAAGCGCGGGATTTTGACGACCACGTAGTCGATGGTCGGTTCGAACGAGGCTTTTGTGACCCCGGTAATGTCATTGGTAATTTCGTCAAGAGAATAACCCACGGCCAGCTTGGCCGCAATTTTTGCAATGGGGAATCCCGTCGCTTTTGACGCCAGGGCCGAACTCCGCGAGACCCGCGGATTCATTTCGATCACGACCATCTCCCCATTGACGGGATTCATGCCGAACTGAATGTTCGCCCCGCCGGTGTCGACACCGATCTCGCGAATGATACGCACGGCCGCGTCCCGCATCATTTGGTATTCTTTGTCGGTCAGCGTGAGGGCAGGAGCGACCGTGATGCTGTCGCCGGTGTGCACGCCCATCGGGTCGAGATTTTCGATCGGACAGACGATAACCACATTGTCCTTCAGATCGCGCATGACTTCGAGCTCGAACTCTTTCCAGCCGATGACCGACTGCTCGATCAACACCTGGCGAACCGGGCTCATGGACAGTCCCCATTCCACCTGCGTGCGAAATTCTTCGATGTTGTACGCGATGTTGCCGCCGGTTCCGCCCATCGTAAACGACGGCCGGACAATCGCGGGAAACTGCACCCGTTTGACCTGTTCCTCGGCTTCCCAGAGCGAGGTCGCCACACCGCTGTCCGGCACGCGCAGGCCGATTTTCCACATGGCCTGGCGAAAGGCATCTCGATCCTCGGCTTTATGAATGGCTTCGATCGAGGCGCCGATCAGTGTGACGCCGTATTTCTCCAGCACGCCTCGTTTGGCCAATCCGATCGCCGTGTTCAAGGCGGTCTGTCCTCCCATGGTGGGTAAGAGCGCATCCGGCCGCTCGCACTCGATGACTTTTTCCACCACGTCGAGCGTGATTGGCTCGATGTAGGTGCGGTCCGCAAAGTCCGGATCCGTCATGATCGTGGCGGGATTGCTGTTGATCAGGATGACCCGGTAGCCCTCTTCCTTCAGCGCCTTGCAAGCCTGCGTGCCCGAGTAGTCGAACTCGCACGCTTGCCCGATGACGATAGGGCCGGAACCGATCAGAAGAATGGAGCGGATGTCTGTCCGTCGTGGCACGATTAACCTCTAGAGAAAGTTATCCTGTCGGCAGCGGCGCCTCAGGCATGGGCCCCACCGGGGGTCGGTAGGGTTGAATCGGACCGATGGGAAGCGCTGGGGGCTGTCCTGATGGGTGATACAATTTCAACGCATCCGGGATCCAGGCTTCGATTTGATTGATACGGGTGACATCGGAAGGATGAGTCGAGAGAAATTCCGGAATCGCCTGCTGCGAACGAAAGCAGAGTTTGTTGATCATCGCCCGCGGGCAGCCGCTCATCCGTTCCCAAAAACCGACGGCCTCCCGTGGGTCATATCCCGCTTGCGCCATCAAGCGAAGTCCGATCTGATCCGCCTCCGATTCCTGGCGGCGGTCGAACGGCAGCGACACGCCGACGCCGTACACGGTCATCGCTGCCATGGCGGCATCCGGGCGTCCGGTGGCCGCACCCGCTCCCAGCGCGGCGAGTTGCCCGATTTGTTCAAGAATGCCGCGACTCATCCGTTCCGCACCGTGGCGCTGCAGGGCGTGCGCGACCTCATGACCCATCACCGTGGCCAACCCATCTTCGTTCTTTGTCACTTTTAAAATGCCGGTGAACACCGCGACCTTGCCTCCGGGCAGCGCAAACGCATTGATCGTGCGATCATCCTGGATGACGGCGAATTCCCATTGATACTCCGGCTTGTTCGCCGCCTTGGCGATGCGATTCCCCACCCGGTGTACCATTTCGTTGAGCTCCGGATTGTCGCTCAAGGGAGCCTGCCGCAGGACTTCGCGAAACGCGGAAAGGCCCATTGCCATTTCTTTTTCTTCCGAGATGTAGATGAACTGGTCCCGCGCTGTGCCGGGCGCGCGCTGGCAGCCTGCGAGCGATGGCAGCAATCCCGCGGCCGTTCCAAGCCCCAGCGTGGTCGCCAGGAGATAGGCGGCTCGCCCACCTAATGCCAACACTCCCCGTCGCCCCATCGGGGTGCTCAGCATGGTCTCGATTGAATGACTCGACGAGGGCTGCATGGCGTTCATCCCATTCAACCAGCACCCTGTGCCGGATGCAACTCACTGCCTTAGCCCGCATGAGTCAGGAAGACTTCGACTTCAACCGTCGAGACGCTGCTACGACCGGCCTGATCGCCAGCTCCTCGCGACCAGGCGGGCGGACTCGCCGCTTGGTCGGTCAACATTCTGTTCAAGGATGCCTCCCTTCCTTCCGGCTCCGCGCGCCGTCTCGCCTGGCGTCTCCGCGGTTTCGTGACGAACCCTCATGAATAATGCCGGCTAGGGCATCCACAGGTACATGAACTGGGGCGATCCGCCGCGCACCATCGATAGGAGGTCGATGTTTGTCAGATTGGCGAGTGTCGGGGTCGGCGCAACGAGACGCGAGTAGATATTGTTCTGGTATTCGCCGGGTCGGCGATAGGTCACCACGCGCGCTTCAGTCAAGCCGGCTTTTTTCTTGGCGACTTCCACGGCATCGTCAAGGTATCCGATTTCATCCACTAACCCTGAGGCCTTCGCCTGGTCGCCGGAATAGATTCGACCATCGGCAAGCTTCTTAATACTGTCGCCGGACAAGCTCGGCCGTCCCTCTTGCACGATGTGGAGGAAGCGCTGGTAAAAGCCGTCGATCACTCCCTGGAATATCGCGCGTTCTTCAGGCAACATCGCCCGGAAGGGCGAGCCCATATCTTTGCGTGGACCGGATGTCACGGCATTGGTCTCGACGCCCACCTTCTCCAAGAGTCCCCTGGCGTTGACGGTCAGCATGATCACCCCGATGCTGCCGGTTACGGACGAGGGATGGGCCATGACCGTGTCGGCTGCGGCCGCGATGTAGTAGCCGCCCGAGGCGCCGACGTCCATGATCGACGCGATCACAGGAATTTTCCTGGCCGCCTTGAAGGTTTTCAGTTCGTGATAAATGATGTCGGACGCCGTGACGGTGCCGCCCGGACTGTTGATCCGGAGCACAATGGCTTTCACGCGTTCATCCTTTCCAGCGCGCTCCAATTCCTCCTTGACGGTGGCGAGCATCCCCGGTGAGGTGTAGAAGCCGTCCTTATTGTCGGAACTGATGACGCCGGAGATATCCATCAGTAAGACCTTGTCCTTACCGGTTCCGCTGACCTTATGTTCCTCAAGCGTGCCCGGTCCGGGCGGCAGGTTGATCGTGACACAGGCTGCCTGCATCAGGGCGAGGACGAGGACCGCGAAACCGGAACAGAATTGCCAGGGGCTATGCATGGTGTGTCTCCATCAAGTCGACAAATTGCTGAAAAAGATAGGAAGAGTCGTGCGGACCAGGCGAGGCTTCCGGATGATACTGGACGGAAAAGACCGGCTGGTCCAGGCATCTCAACCCCTCGACCGACCCGTCATTGAGGCTGGTATGGGTCAATTGGACCCGTCCGAATGCCGTATCCGCAATCGGCAGCTCCTGTCCTACCGGCGGCCGGTCGGTTGGAAACCGCACGCCGAAGTTATGGTTTTGAGAGGTGATTTCGACTTTTCCCGTTCGCAGGTCCATGACGGGATGATTGGCCCCATGGTGACCGAATTTCAATTTGTAGGTGGAGAACCCGAATGCCAGACCAAGGAGTTGGTGTCCCAGACAAATGCCAAAAATCGGGAGCCGGCCGATCAATTCTCGCAGGGTCGTCATGGCATAGGGCAGGCCTTCTGGGTCGCCTGGCCCATTCGAGAGAAACACCCCATGGGGATTGAGGGCCAACACCTCTTTTGCCGAGGTCGCAGCCGGCACGACGGTCACGTCACACCCGACATCAACCAGTCGCCGCAAGATGTTTTGTTTGATACCAAAATCATAGGCCACCACGCGCCAGGTTTTCCGCGTGGAATGGGTAGGGGCGCTGCCCGGCATCTCCAGTTTGGGGGCCCAGTTACCAGTCCCGGTCGTCCAAGCGTAGTTCTGTGGACAGGTCACAGTGGCGGCCAGATCCCGACCAATAATGCTGGGCGCTTGCCGGGCCTTCTCCGCCAGGCGGCGAGGGTCGAGGTCAATATGGGAAATCACGCCTGGTTGCGCGCCCTTTTCCCGCAAGTGCGTCGTGAGCGATCTGGTATCCACGCCCTCAATGGCGACGATGTTGGCGGTCTGCAAATATTCCTGGAGCGTCGCCTGGCTGCGCCAATTGCTTGCCATGCGGCTCGATTCCTTAACCACGAATCCTTCCGCCCAAATGCGGCCGGACTCGATGTCTTCCGCCGTGACCCCGTAGTTCCCGATGTGAGGACAGGTCATGGTCACGATCTGTCCTCGGTAGGAAGGATCGGTCAGCACTTCCTGGTAGCCGGT
This sequence comes from Nitrospira sp., assembly GCA_021323395.1. GTDB lineage: Bacteria > Nitrospirota > Nitrospiria > Nitrospirales > Nitrospiraceae > Nitrospira_A. The sequence continues at coordinate 5,783 of JAJONL010000049.1, read as the reverse complement.
CATGGCCGTGTTGAACACGACTTCGCCGCCGGTCTCGCCTTCTGCTCCCAAAGCCCGCCCTTCGAACCAGGTTCCATCGGCCAGCGCCAGAATTGCTTTCTTCACCATCACTCCTTAACGAGGAATCCACGATCGCACGCGCAGGGTCAGCAATGCGATGCCGAGTCCCACATTTACGATATACAGAACCCGCACCGGTTTGTGCATCTGAAAGAACGCTTCGAAGGCCGCCTTTCTCGCCTCCTCACCTTTGGAGGCGAAGGCCTGCGCTTGCAGGGCCGCGGTTTGGGGATGCAACACAAACGTAATGACACCGGCTGTGAGGAGCATCCCCCCAAGCAGCAGCCATTCGGTTCGTGAGATCTCCTGATCTGCTTTTCCCTGTTGGGCCAGCCAGGCCCGCCACACAATCCCTAACGTTAAAACGATCGAAGCTCCCAAGACCAATCGATTATACCCGTCAAAGGCGCGGGTGAGAAAGAAGCCTCCGCTATCCTGTCCACCGAACGTATTGAACAGGGCGGGAATCACGGCTGCGACCAGCACAATCAATCCGCCGATCCAGATTGCCAGGGCCAGTAACTCACAGGTGATGCAGGCGATCAATCCTTGACGCACGTCCCCGTCCCTAGCCCCGCCGCTCGGGACGCTCAAGCTCGAAAACCACCCGGCCGGAGACGATGGTGGTCGTCACCCGTCCCTTTACCTTCCAGCCGGCGAACGGCGTATTGCGACTCTTGGAACGAAAACGCGAGGGATCGACCTCCCATTGTGCTTGAGGATCGACAATGGTCACGTCGGCCGGTACGCCGACGGCCAGGGTGCCGGCGTCGAGGCTGAAGGCTCTTGCGGGGGAGGTCGCGAGTTTCTCCACCGCCGATTCGAGGGTGAGCACCCCCTCCTCCACCAGAGCCAATGTCAGCGACAAGGCCGTTTCCAATCCGACAATTCCGAACGGCGCTTCGGTAAATTCCTGTTGTTTTTCCTGTGTCGCATGCGGGGCATGGTCGGTCGCAATCACGTCGATGGTCCCATCGCGGAGCCCTTCCTTGATCGCTTGCACGTCTTGCCAGGTCCGCAGCGGGGGATTCATTTTAGCGTGGGTATTGTATCCGCGAGTGAGTTCCTCGGTAAGGGTGAAGTGATGCGGACAGGCCTCGGCCGTGACCTTGAGACCGCGCGACTTCGCTTCCCGCACCATGCGCACCGATCCGGCGGTGCTGATGTGGGCAAGATGCAGCCTCGCTCCCGTGAGTTCTGCGAGGGAGACGTTGCGCGCCACCATCACATCTTCCGCTGCTGAGGGAATCCCAGGCAGGCCGAGCTCGGTCGAGACCAACCCTTCATTCATGCAGCCGCCTTCGGAGAGATGCAGGTCTTCGCAATGGTCGACGACCGGCACATCGAAGGCGAGCGCATATTCCATCGCCCGTCGCATCACCAGGCTATTCATCACCGGTTTCCCGTCGTCGGAGATCGCGACGCAGCCGGCGCGGCGGAGGTCGCCGATTTCGGCGAGTTCCTTGCCTTCAGATCCTTTGGTGATGGCGCCGATCGGATAGAGATGGGCATTGCCGGCCGCCTTGGCGCGATCAATCATGAATTCAGTAATTGATTGATTGTCGTTCACCGGGTTCGTATTGGGCATGGCGCAGACAGTGGTAAACCCCCCCGCGACGGCTGCTGCCGTTCCGGACTGGATCGTTTCCTTGTATTCAAAACCCGGCTCGCGAAAGTGCACATGCAGGTCGACAAAACCGGGCAGGACCAGCTGTCCAACCGCTCGAATCACCATCGCGCCGGCGGGGGCGACGAGTGTCGGTCCGACGGCGGAAATTTTTCCGTTTTGGATCAAGAGATCCGCAACACCATCGAACCGTCCGGGATCGATCACATGGCCGCCTTGAATCAGTATGGTCATCATTCACTCTTTGAAGAAAAAGGTAGAAAAAAGGGAGCCTCGTCTTATCCCGAACCGGACATCAGCCCGAACCGGACATGAGATAGAGAATACCCATGCGCACTGCCACCCCGTTGGCTACCTGATCAAGAATGACGGACGAGATGCTGTCCGCCACATCGGGCGCGATTTCGACGCCTCGATTGATGGGACCGGGATGCATGACGATCGCGCCGGGCTCCGCCCGTTTGACCCGTTCACTGGTCAGACCATAGTGCCGCGTATATTCACGAATGGTCGGAAAGAGGGCCCGGCCCTGCCGCTCGAGTTGGAGCCGCAACATCATGATCACATGCACGCCCTCAAGAGCTTCGTCCAAATTGTGGTATACCCGTACGCCGAGTTGATCGATGTGCAGAGGAATCATGGTCGGAGGCCCCACGATACGCACCTCCGCTCCGAGCTTCGTGAGGGCAAAAATGTTCGAGCGGGCGACACGGCTGTGGGCCACGTCGCCGACTATCGCCACACGGAGCTGTGAGAACCCCATCCCCCGACCGCGGATCGTGTACAGGTCGAGCAAGGCCTGCGTAGGATGTTCATGCCAGCCGTCGCCGGCATTGATCACCGAAGATTTGACGCCCCTTGCCAGGGTCTCCGCCGCCCCGGCCGAGGGATGCCGCAGCACGATGATGTCGGCCTGCATAGCCTCGATGTTGCGGGCCGTGTCCAATAACGTTTCCCCCTTCACCACGCTGCTGGAGGAAGGAGAAAAATTGATCACATCGGCGCTCAATCGTTTGGCGGCCAACTCAAACGAGGTCCTGGTCCTGGTGCTGGGCTCGAAGAAAAGATTCACCACCGTTTTGCCCCGCAAGGCCGGCACCTTCTTGATTTCTCGTCCGGACACTTCCTTGAAAGAATCCGCCGTATCCAGGATCAAGGTGATGTCGTCCGCCGACAGGACGGTCAACGAGAGGAGGTCTTTCCGCTTGAGCCCCACGACATGGTCTCCGGTTAGGCTTTGAGAATCACGACGCGGTCGTCTTCCCCGTTCTCTTCAAGAGAGACGTGAATCGCTTCTTCGCGCGACGTGGGAATGTTCTTTCCGATGTAATTGGCCTTGATCGGCAGCTGCCGATGGCCACGATCGACCAGCACCGCCAGCTGAATTTCAGCCGGCCGTCCGAGATCGATGAGGCCGTCCATGGCGGCGCGAATCGTTCGACCGGTAAAAAGCACATCGTCGACCAGGACCACCTTCAGATCCGAGATTTTAAACGGCACCGATGTTTTTCTCAGAATGGGTTGATCCTTCCGCAGCGACAGGTCGTCCCGATAGAGCGTGATATCGAGCTCGCCGATCGGGACCTGCCTGCCTTCGATTTCATGGATGCGGCGCACGAGCCGATGGGCCAGGTGGACGCCGCCGGTGCGAATGCCCACCAAGGCCAGCTCTTGAATACCCTTGTTGCGTTCCAGAATTTCGTGAGCGATGCGAGTCAGGGCGCGGGCGATATCGCCGGCGTCCATCACGACCCGTTCTTCTCGTTTGGGTGCGATGGGCTGGTCGGTCATGGTCGATTTCTCGGCGGGAGACATAAAAAAACCTTCCCACCGGTTTGGATGAGAAGGTTCTGACTGTCCGGCGGCTTGTCGCCGTGCACCATGATCATGAGCTCCTTACCCACCTCACAGGATGAGCGTTAAAGGCGACTGGATCTTAAACAGTTGCCCCAACTGTGTCAAGAATCGTGATGGTCCGGCATGGGACTGCCGGGCATTCAGCCCTTCATTGACTCCCCGCAGGCCTTTTGTTAGCTTCATGCGAGAGAGAGCGGTCTGTTTCTCTCGTCATTCACCATCATCGTTTCCGATCGTGAAAGGATCGCGCATGACTTCCTCGACCGCCACTGCAGCCACTCCCGAGCTCCTGACCGTCCTGTCTAACAAAGCCACACACCTTCGCATCGAAAGCGTCAAGGCAACGAGCGAGGCCGGGAGCGGTCATCCTTCCAGCTGCTGCTCCGCCGCGGACATCGTCGCGGTCTTGTTTTTTTCAGTGATGCGATACGATCCGAAGAACCCCAAATTGGCCAACAGTGACCGATTTGTGCTCTCGAAGGGCCATGCGGCGCCCGTGCTCTATGCGGCCTGGGCGGAGGCCGGCCTGTTTCCCAAATCCGACCTGCTCAAGCTTCGCACCCTCACTTCCGATCTCGAAGGCCATCCGACTCCCCGTCTCTCGTTCGTCGACATGGCGACCGGGTCCCTGGGACAAGGGTTGCCGGCCGGCGTCGGTCTCGCCTTCAATGCCAAGTCCGTCGATAAGACCGACTACCGCACGTACGTCTTGATGGGGGATGGCGAATCCGCCGAAGGATCGGTGTGGGAGGCGGCGGAAGTCGCGCGGCATGCCGGTTTGGACAACCTGTGCGCGATCATCGATGTCAATCGGCTCGGCCAAAGCGATCCCACCATGCTCCAACATGATATGGAAGCCTATCGAGCCCGCTGGGCGGGATTCGGCTGGCATGCGATTGTCGTGGATGGCCATGACATCAGCGCGCTTGTGGCGGCCTTTGACGAAGCGGAACGGACGAAGGGCCGGCCGACGGTCCTGTTGGCCAGGACGTTTAAAGGACACGGCATTTCGTTCATTGAAAATCAGCCGGACTGGCATGGGAAACCGTTGAAGAAAGGCGAAGAAACTCAGAAGGCCCTGGATGAATTGACGCGCCAACTGAAGCCCAACTCCGCGCAGCCGCACATCAAGCTGCCTACGACGGGTAAAACCCCTGTCACCTCCAAAGGAACGATGGCGCCTTCGCCATATAAAGTGGGTGACTCCGCTGCGACTCGAGAAGCTTTCGGCGTCGCGCTGCTGGCTCTGGGCGAAGCGAATCCCCTCGTGGTGGCGCTCGATGCCGATGTCAAGAACTCCACCTATAGCGACAAATTCGGCAAACGATTCCCCGATCGTTTCCTCGAAAACTTCATTGCCGAACAAAATATGCTGGGCGCTGCGGCCGGCCTCGCCGCCTGCGGAAAAATCCCTTTTGTGGCCACTTTTGCGGCGTTTTTTACCAGGGCCTACGATTTCATTCGCATGGCGGCCATCAGCCAGTCGAACATCAAGCTCGTGGGCACTCATGTCGGCGTCAGCATCGGTGAAGACGGGCCGTCACAAATGGGGCTGGAAGACCTGGCCATGATGGCGGCGCAACCGGGTGTCACGGTGCTCTATCCCTCGGATGCCCTGTCGATGTACAAGCTGATGGAAATCGCCGCGGCCCACAAGGGCCTGGTGTATCTCCGCGCCGGCCGTCCCAAGACACCGGTGATCTATGGTCCGGGCGAAACCTTCCGCATCGGCGGGTCCAAGGTGGTCCGCCAGAGCGCCGACGATAAGTTGACGATCGTGGCGGCAGGCGTCACCCTGTTCGAAGCGCTGAAGGCTCATGATCAGCTGAAGGCTGCCGGGATTTCGACATGCGTGGTGGATTTGTACAGCATTGTGCCGGTGGATCGGGAGACGCTCCTCGACTGTGCCCGGTCGACCGGGGGCCGGTTTTTGACGGTTGAGGATCACTATGCCCACGGCGGACTTGGCGACACCGTGCTGAGCGCTCTGGCGCTTGAAGGCGTGCGGGTACAGAAGCTGGCCGTACGCGAGATTCCGCGTAGCGGAAAGCCGGAGGAACTCGTCGATCATTTCGGAATCGGAGTACGCTCCATTGTCGAAGCGGCCCAAGCCATCCTCCGCTGACCAGTCCAACGCCGGCCCTCCTTTTGGACTGAACCAGATTCCCCTTCTCAAGATCCTCAGCGCCCAGGATCGTCAACAGGTCTTGGGCGAGATGACGGAAACCCGCTATGGGAA
>JAJONL010000005.1 GCA_021323395.1 Nitrospira sp. | reverse complement strand
ATTACTCGTCGCGACATCGTAACGGCTATCAGGCATAGCGGTATGCAATTCTTGAAACACCGTAATCGCGTCGGCACGGTTCTCAAAGAGGGCGACCAACCCTCTGGTATAGTACGCCTCCTCACAGGCTGTGCCCTTATGGCAATTTTTCATACGGGCGTCCTGCGCCTGGCCAATTGCCTGCAAGGATGACAATTGAGCGGCATCGATGGAGAAGAATGCGCTGCTCGGCAAGTTGGCCGAGGAGCTCGATCTCCAGGCCGTGCAACTTCCTACTCCCATCATGAGGAGGAGCCCCAGAATGAGATAGCGAAACACTTGTGGCGCCATCGTATTCCTCCTACGCGCTGACTTGGGTGGAGGATCTTCTTGCGGCTTGCTCTGCTGATCTGAATTCCCCGGACCTAGGAACGCCGCCCCTGAGAAAGCAGGCTCTCCGTTTATAAATCCTACGGTGAAGGGTGGTCTAGCCAACTCCCACTAGGTATGGACCTAGTTCTATCGGCGCCCTGTTAGGCCTGTAACCTGGATAGTGGCGCATTTTTCAAAAAGGTGGATCATGAATACAGTCCTGCTGATCATTCTGATCTTGTTGCTGGTCGGGGCTCTTCCCACCTGGCCGTATAGCAGCGGATGGGGCTATTACCCCTCAGGGGGCGTTGGGCTCATCTTGCTCATCGTGTTGATCCTGGCATTAACTGGCCGCATGTAATCTCACGGCGTCTTACGCGCGTATTCCGGAACATGGAAGGCGAAGTCGGCGGGCCCACAGAGCACAAGTGCGGCGCTAAACCATCACTTCTTCATTCTGCATCGACCCTTTTATTCTGCATTGACCAAATCCTAGCGTGATTGAAGACGATCACATCTCACACCCTCCGACTGCTTTGTTCCTGAGCTTTTTTGATGTTGTTGCAAGTACCCCCTGCAGCAACAAGAGGATCCCCATTGATGATCCACAGGGCAAACTATGAGCAAATGGGAATTCTGTTTGACAGGCTTAAAAAGACGATTAAGTTAGGGTAACTGCGACCTGTCTTCCATGATGTTGCCGCGAACAAGCGGTGATTGAACCAGAAGGGGACATCCATGATGCGACGCCTGTTTAGTGGATTCACAGGACTTTTAGTATGCCTTTTGTGCACTGTGGGCTTCGCAGCCAATCCGGATAATGGCCCTGGATGCGGGTTGGGAAAGCTGGCTTGGGCCGATTATAAAAGTCCGAAAAACATCGCCCCCCAAGTTATGATGGCGACCACCAACGGCACCTTTGGCAGTCAGACTTTTGGAATCAGTTTTGGAACCTCTGGCTGCACCAATGACGGCAAGGTTATGGCGACGAATCAAACAAACCTGTTCGTGGCCAGCACCTTTGAAGCCATTTCCGATGATATGGCCAGAGGGGGTGGGGAACATCTGGCGGCGTTAGCCACGCTGATGGGAGTTCCTGCTCGACATCACCCGGCTTTTTTCGCGATGGCACAACGACAATATCGCGACCTTGTAGACACCGGCGAGTTCGCTTCAGTCGCGGTGATTAAAATCCTTCGTGACGCCATGACTCAACAGCCGATCTTCGCTCAAATCGCCGAAATGCGATGACCATGTCCTGCGCCTGGACCGTATGGCCAGGCCTCCCTGTAGGGCAATCTAAATAATCCTGCCGGTAGCCGAGGGATAATTCAAAGCGCTCACAACCTGCCTTCGCGAGCACGATTATTTTCCCACGTGATGATGGACGGACGGCGGCAACGGCCGCTTTTCCTGAAGCATGAACAGGCCTGTTCGATGCTCCGTCTGTTCTTTGTCCTTGCGGCGTACCATGATGGTCGCAAGGCTATTAATGGAAGATACTATTGCTTGTAGGTTCGAGGCGACGTGCTAAAATCCCTTCCAAGCTCGCGCTTATATGGAACTTCCATGGCGCGGGGCGATTCCGACGGCGTATCTCTGACGTATATTCGCCGTCAAGCACCTATGAGCAATCTACCTTGGATCACCGGCCTTGCTTCTTGATTCAACCTCATTCACCCTTCCCCTTGAGGACGGTACACTAGGCTCAGCGTTTCTCAATTTTTTCCACTGCCGCGCATGATTAAAGTGCTTCTGGTCGAAGACAACCCCGTCGATGCTCAGCTCACGCAAGATCTCCTTGCCGAATGGAGACTGGATCAATTCGACATCTCCCATGCTCCTCTACTGGCGGACGGTCTGGCCAAACTCAGCCGTGGCCGATTTGACGTAGTACTCCTGGACCTGTCCCTCCCTGATACTCAGGGACTGAGCACGGTCACCCAGGTGCTGGCCACCAGCCCGGGCGTGCCGGTTGTCGTGCTGAGCGGGCACGACGATCATCCGCTTGCATTACAGGCGCTCCAGCACGGAGCACAGGATTATCTGGTAAAGGGGCAAGGTGGAGAGGACTTTCTGGCACGGTCGATCCTTTATGCCATCGAGCGCAAACGGGCGCAGGAACGACTCACCTACTTGGCCCAATACGATCAGCTGACGGGCATGATCAATCGCACTCTCTTTCGCGATCGACTGGTCCATGCCATGGCGCGCAGCAAACGGAAAGATCAACCCCTGGCAATCATGCTTCTCGATCTCGATCGTTTCAAGACCGTCAATGACTCATTGGGGCACGATGTTGGAGATCAGCTGCTGAAAGCCGTGGCCGAGCGGCTCACCGAATGCGTACGTGAAGTGGATACGGTCGCTCGTATGGGAGGCGACGAATTCACCGCCGTCCTTGAGGGGATTTCCGGCGAGGCGGATGTGGCAGTCGTGGCGAATCGAATTGTGGAGTCTATCGGGACGCCTTTTGAGCTTGGAGCCCATCGGGTCTCGATCGGCGCGAGTATCGGCATCACTCTTTATCCACTGGATGATCAGGATATCGACGAGCTTTTACGGCATGCCGATAAAGCCATGTATGCCGCTAAGCACCTTGGTGGCAGCCGGTTTCAGTTTCATTCGCCCGCCGATCCTCCGCTTCCCTCGCGCCCTACTCAACGTTGATCGGCTCGCTTCGTTTCCATAATTGACGTCCATAGCATGTCAGCAACGCTCCCGAAGAATCGCACATGCCTGGGACGCACCTACCGCCCAATATCCGCGAGTGGCTGCTCCGTGACGACGAGCGATCCGCGAGGATTCGGCAGCAATACATTGGACGTCACCAAATCCTCACGAGTGGGGGTCGGATGTGTGTCCGGCGTCATCACGAGTCCCCAATGTTGATTGTCTCGGCAGGTATTGTCGAGCAGCAACGCTTCCGCATGGTGGAATAGGAGAATCCCGCTCAACATGTTGCTGTGGCACACATTACGAACACATTCCGGATGGCTTCCGGGATCTCGCACGGCCAACCCAAAGTGATGATTGCCATAACACACATTCTCCGCCACGCGCGGTTGCGCGCCAGCAAAGACGAAAATTCCCGACTCGCGGTTGTAACAGACCTCATTATCGATGAATGTCACGCGAGCCTCAGGCCCATAAATCACGACCCCGGAGAGCAAACCTTCCGTCGCCCGACATTGCGTAATCGTGCAGACAGAATCCAGCACATTCATCGCAGAATGCTGATCACTGCCTACATACCGAAAGGTGATTCCGCTGATGACGCCTGACGGCACCCGCTGCAGGTAGAGCGGTCCTCCGCGGCGGTTGTAAATTTGTACGTGATCGCGTCCGGCGCCGATCAGAACCACCGGACGGTCCGCGATAAACACCTTGTCTTCGTACAAGCCGGGACGGACGAACACCTGATCAGCCTCGCCTGCTTCCTTCAGGGCGGCGCTGGGTCGGATGTAGGCATGGGGATCCCGCGCATCCACAACTAACGTTCGGCCTCCTTTGGGATTGGGCGGCGGGTCAGTAAGCGGCTCCCTCCGTCCATCGGCAGATCCCGGGTCATACTGTCGTTCCATGTTGATCCTCTGGAGCTCTCTAATAGAGATCTTGTGTAGTCATACCGTGTATCAGGACGGCCTGAGCATTAACCGCTTACAAGCGAAAAAAGGCAATCTGTCAACCCCTCCCCCTCCCGGCACCATAGAGGGACCATTCCGTACAATGCTGTGTGCTTGCGCCACCGGCCTGCACGCAGTCTTCCGTGAAACAGCCAATTTCACAGGGGGTTGGACCCACCTGCGGCCTGGTTCGCTTCTTTCATATCGCTGTGCGCACAGACGATTCTGGTTTGCGAGCACTCAGAGAAAGGACGGCACAGCGATGGCTCATTTTTATTCAGGCCCTTTGCGAAGTGTTCTCCTCATGACCGTACTGCTTGGCGATCTCGCACTCGTTCCCGACCTGTTCGCAACCCCACCCCAACCGCCGGATGCCTCTCGTCGGTTATACGATCGAGTGATGGAAGAATTCCGGCACAAAGACTACGCCGCCGCCCTCGCAGGGTTTCGGTTTTTTCTGGAATTGCATGGTCAATCGTCTCTCTCAGCCAATGCCCAATATTGGATGGGGGAATGCCAATACCGCATGGGGCATTTCAAGAACGCCCTCGGATCGTTTTACAACGTCATCTCCTATTATCCGCTAAGCCAGAAGCTTGCCGCGTCCACCCTCAAGATCGGACAGATCTATACAAGACAGGGCGATCGCGAAAAGGCCCAGATGATGTACGAACGCGTGATGGATCAACACCCCGACAGCGCGGAAGCCGAGGTGGCCCGCAAAGCGCTGGAGGCTTCAGCGGCGAAGAGCGAACCGGTTGCGACCGAGCCAAGTTAATCCTGGGTACCCCTCGGCCCGTCATAGGAACAGGGCACCCTACTCACGACTGAATCCCCGGGTCATTCCGGTTCCGCGAGATCCAACACGTTGATGAGGCCGGGAACCGTATAGACATGGACCGGGCTCAACCTTACCAGCTGAACACCAGCCGCACGCAGTGCGGACTCAAACAGCCGGACGTGCGATGCCTCAGGCACATCATCTGAGATGGGCCGTTCAACTTGCACCACCTTTTCAACCAATCGGCTACCAGGATGCACGAGCACGAAGGTGGCCTGTTTCAACGCGAGTTCCCGCAAGGTGCCAACCGGCGGCGTCCCGGAAGGGAGTCGCAAATCCAACAGACTCCATAGCGGTATCTGTGTGAACAAGAGGTAGCGATCTTCCACCGCGAGCCGCAGCAAGTTGTACAACTGAGCTTCCTGGTCCGTCAGCAACGGCTTGGAAACAAAAGTCATGGCGGCGGCAGGGTCGCCCAGAGCAGCGGCACCTGAACGTCTTCGACCAAATTCCCAGGCTAGGCTCCCCAGGAAGACCAGCGCTCCTATACCGAGAATGGGATAGAGTAATTCCATACCAGCCGATCAGATCAGCGAGTGACGCGCGGCCATGTCATCCGAGAGCCAGGACAACCAGGCACCACCACGCCAAGGAGAACAGGGTGGCGGGCTCCGGTCACCCGCGGCACGTTCGTGCATTGCCCATGATAGGTCTGAAAGGCCAGCAGAGCGAACGCCGTCGCTTCAAAGGCCTTGCTGCTCCATCCGCAATCGTCAAACGCCCTGAGTGGTGCGGGCGCGAATACCTGACGAAGGTAGGTCATGATGGCACGATTGCGCACACCGCCGCCACCCGCGATCACCTCATCAACGTCACCGGCAACCCAGCGTCGCGACAAGCCGATCGCCTCCGCCGTCCAGGCCGCGCAGGTCGCCAGAAGATCCTCGGTAGATAGGCCTGCTCTGCGCTGTTTCGTTAATAGTCGCCGGACGAACGGCGCGCCGAATTCTTCACGACCGGTTGACTTGGGAGGGCGTCGCGCCAGGAACGGATGGGCCATCAATTCAGCGAGCATCCGACGGCTCACGGTCCCCTTTGTTGCCAGTCGCCCGCCGGCATCATAGGAGCGCGTTCCCTTCGTCAGCTCTCTCACGATCGCATCCATTACCATGTTGCCGGGGCCGGTGTCGAAAGCCTGCAGCTCTCCAACTCCCCTCCCTGGCGGGAGATAGGTGACGTTGCTGATCCCGCCGATATTCACCACCAGGCGCCCCCGTCGAGCATGACTAAACGCCGCCGCATGGGCATAGGGCACGAGTGGGGCTCCCTCACCACCCGCCGCCATATCGCGCGGCCTGAAATTCGCGATGGTGGTGATGCCGGTGCGTTCCGCGATGACACTCGGCTCGCCGATTTGAAGCGTGGATCGGACCAGGCCGACGCCCGGCTCACGAATTCCGTTCGGCAGATGGTGAATCGTCTGTCCATGCGATCCAATCAGATCAATATCGGTCGAACGATATCCCGCTTTCTGAATGACGCGGAGGGCTGCGTTTGCGAACAATTCTCCCAACAACACATTCATATGGCAGACCTGGGCCACCTGCCCATGCAGCGACAGCTCCACAATTCTTTGCTGTAAGGATCGCGGGTATGGCACTGACGCAAAGGCCAAGGTCGTGATCCGTGGAGTCCGACCGCGCCGGACGATACGGACCAGCGCCGCGTCCACCGCGTCTGCCGATGTGCCGGACATCAAACCGACAACCTTCATCCCGCTCCCTCCATCAACAGGCTCGATAGATTCGTCTGTGCTCGGTGCGCTACGCTAATCGAAACCCCGCCGATCGGTCAAGCGCATATACCACGCCAGAACACCGTTCCCGCGATTCCTCGCGTTGACTTTGAGAGAATCGAGTGCTACCGTCCGCCGGATGTTGCGCCTGCTCGTGTTCACCCTCTTCACACTCGCTGCGGGACCGTTTCATTGGAGCCTTTCCGACGTGGTCCCCATTGCCTCGGCTGCCGAACCACTCAACGTGGTCGTGACGCTTCCCGTCCTGAAGGACTGGGCGCAACAGATCGGTGGGTCGCATGTACAGGTCACGTCGCTTATGACCGGCTATGAGAGCGAGCATACCTACTCACCCAAACCGAGTGACTTGGTCGCGGTTCGGAAGGCCACCCTCTTATTGGAAGTCGGCGCCGGACTCGAGGTCTGGGTATCTTCACTGGTCAAGAACGCCGGCAATGCTTCGTTACAAGTGGTGACCACCTCACGGGGAATCGAGTTGATCCCGGATCGCGCTGACTCCGCGGAAGAAACACACCACCACGCAGCGGGTAATCCCCATGTGTGGCTCGACCCTGAAGCTGCTGCCACGATGGTGCAACATATCTCCGATGCCATGACTATTGCAGACCCTGCCCATGCGACGAACTATCGAGCCAATACGGCGGCCTATCTGCAGTCCTTGACCCGCGTTCACCAAGAATCGCTGGCCCGACTTCAAAACGTGCCGAGTCGGACGGTCATCGTTCACCACCCTGCCTGGCCCTATTTTGCTCGACGGTATGACCTCCAGGTGGCGGGCACGATTCTTCTGCAGCCGGGAGGAGAACCGTCGGCGCGCCACCTGCATAGGTTGATCGAAACCATCAAACGGGATCACATCCGAGTCATCATCTCGGAGGTGCAGCTGAATCAGAAAGTTCCGCAGCTCCTGGCCCGAGAGACCGGCGCGCGCATCGCCGTTCTCACCACCTTGCCCGGCGGCCTCCCCGGGACCGAGACCTACCTCGACATGCTCCGTTATAATGTGCTCCAATTGACCCAGGCGCTGGAGCGCACCTAACCGCCCGCTCCAAACCGGACAGCGACCGACGAACCAGCATCTTCAACGAACGCCGCCGCGCATGACCCACCCCATTATTCGCTTCGATCACGCGACCTTCGGTTTTCCCGGCATCATCGCGCTGGAAGACGTGTCCTTGAGCATTCCCGAATCTGAGTTCGTCGGCGTGATCGGCCCCAACGGCTCCGGCAAGACCACCCTCTGCCGCGCCGTGCTCGGTTTGATGGCGCCTCTCCGAGGCACGCTTCGGGTCCTCGACTGCGCCTGCCAAGAACTCCGTTGTCACCACCGGGCCCTCATCGGCTATCTCCCCCAAAAAGGCATGCTTGACCGTAACTTTCCCGTCACTGTGTTGGAAGCGGTCATGATGGGACGGTATGGCGCGCTCGGGCTGTTTCGTCGTCCGTCACGAAAAGATTGGGACATCGCCCGCGGGGCGCTGGCGCAGGTCGGGATGGATCATCACCGAGCCTCCGCATTGGGTGCCCTATCCGGCGGGCAACAACAACGCGTCTTCATCGCGCGGGCCTTGGCTCAACAACCTCGGATCCTGCTCTTGGATGAACCGACGACGGGGCTGGATCTCACGGCTCAACATAGCGTCGTCGAATTGATCCAACAGCTGCATCGAGAGCTGAAGCTCACGATTCTGATGATCACGCACGACATCAACATGATTCGCTCGCGGGTGGATCGCCTGGTCCTGCTCAAGACGAAACTGTTCGCCGAGGGACCTCCGCAGGAAGTCCTGAAGCCGGAGATTCTGAGCCAGGTGTATGGAAAGGATCTGGTCATCACCGACAAAGACTTCGTCATCGTCGAGGATTACCATCATCATTGAATGGTGAGGGGTGAAGCGTAAGGAGTGAGGCGATCAGCCATGCCTGAGAAACGTGCCAAATCCCCTTACCCCTCCCGCCTCCTTTACGAATATGCTTGAGCTGCTCGCGTACGACTTCATGCAACGCTCACTTCTGGCTGCGGCGCTGGTGGGCGCGGTCTGTTCTGTCATCGGCGTGTTTGTGGTGCTGCGCGGATTGGCCTTCGCAGGGGCCGGTACCGCCCATGCCGCGTTTGCCGGCGTCACCCTCGCCTATCTCGTCGGTCTTCCGCCCCTCAGCCTCGCGATTGTGTTCGGATTGGCCACGGTCTGGATCACCGGCTGGGTTGAAGAAAAGGGCCGGATGAAACTGGATGTGTCCATCGGCATCCTCTACACGGCCACGATGGCATTGGCGATTCTCTTTCTCGGCCTCATGAAGAGCTACAATCCGGAAGTGTACGGCTACCTGTTCGGCAGCGTCCTGTCCGTCACAAGCGAGGAATTGTTGACCATCGTGGGCTTGAGCGTGGCGGTGCTGGGGACCATTCTCCTGCTCTCCAAAGAGCTCTACTTCATTGCGTTCGATCAGGAAATGGCCGCCGCGTCCGGCGTCCCCGCGCGACAGATCTTCTATCTGCTGCTGACCCTCGTGGCACTCACTGTGGTGATTTCCTTGAAAACCGTGGGAGCCATTCTGGTCTTTGCCATGATACTGATCCCGGCTTCCACCGCCTATCAGCTCACGCACAGCCTCACTCAGATGACGCTTTACTCCATGCTGATCGGCACATTCTGCGCCGTGAGCGGCGTGCTGCTCTCTTATGCGTTCGACCTTCCCTCCGGTCCGTCGATTGTCTTGCTGGCGACAAGCCTGTTCTTTCTTGCCGTTTGTTGCTCTCCCAAACGGCTGCATCGCATTCAAGCGCAATGAGGCGTGCACAACGGCTGACATGGCGTGATACCGATCGGCCAACTGGAAGAAAAAACGGCGGGCAGGAACACAGTCGACGTTCAACGCGACGGTTTCGACTTCTTGCGAGACCAGACCATGCCGGTTTGCTCTTTCGCGCTGAACCCCAGCCGTTCATAGAAGCCCGGCATGCGCGTGCACAACCAGAACAGCTCGACTTGCTGAAGGGTGGGATGGTCGAGAATCCTTCGGACAATTTCGCTGCCTATAGTGCGCCCTTGATAGTCCCGATCGACGATCACGTCCCAGATCGTGGCCCGGTACACGTAGTCTGTCAGCACGCGGCCGAAGGCCACGAGGCGCGCGCCGTCCCAGGCGGAGATGACGACATCGGTGTTGGACAGCATCGCGCGGGTCTGTTCAAGGTCTCGATGCTTTGCCCAGGCAGCCTGGCGATAAAGATGAAGCAGTTGTGCGGCGTCGAAATCGGTGCGATCGGAGAAGGCGATCGCCTGTTCGTCGGTATTGAGAGCGGCAGGCATCTTATACTAAATTAATCCCTCCGAACAGAGTCCGTCGGCAAACCGTAGTGTAAGAGGAAGACCATGGGAACGCAAGTGCGAAGCTGTCCGAAGTGTTTTCAATTGATGTGGCTCAAGCAAGACCACTATGAGGTCATCGACGAAGATACGGTCCGTGCCAAATGTCCACACTGTGGGTCGACAGTCCGCTTTCGGCTGGTGACGGCCGGCGAAAACGCTGCCGGACCAAAAATGGGGCATTGAACTACATCCCGCGCCCTGCTCCTTCCAACTCCGGTTGGCTGCCCGGCAGAATCTTGATGAGCGCCGCGCGGTACTCGCCCATCCGCTTTTCCTCGGCTGGACTCATGCTCACGTCCTTATCTCGCTGCATGCGGTCGATCTGATCGAGGACAGCCAAGAGCGGTTGAACCGTCCCCAAGACATTGCCCACTTCGAATGCTTCCAGCGATTCGATCAGATAATCCTGCAGTCCCTTGAAGCGGGACCGGCCGCTTTGTTCGCGAAATCGTGACAGCGCTTGTTCGAAAATCTCGACGGCTTCTGGTTTTGGCTTGATGCCGCTCGGCACCGACGTAAGATGCACCACCGCCGGAAGTTTGGAAGCATACGTCTTCAGCTGTGCGAGCAATTCGCCTAACAGGTCGAGAACTGCGCTGGTTTGCATGGTCCGTTTCTCCTCACACTTTTCGACCATCACCGCCGACATCGTCGACACATATATTCTCGTGGCGCGCGGCGATTTGCCCGGAATCGGTGGCGGCACAGAGCAGGTCTTGCACCTGTTGCATATCGTGTGGACAGGGAACCTCAAACAAATGGGACTTGCCGCCGTTCGGATGCGCGAATCCCAGGACACGGGCATGCAGCATCACCCGCGGGATCGCAATCCCACCGACGGCCATGACTTTCATTCCTCCATAGGTCTTGTCACCCAGGATCGGATGCTCAAGGGATGCCAGATGGACCCGCAGTTGATGGGTCCGTCCTGTTCTGGGTGCAAGCTTCACTCTGGCGGCAACTTTCCCATATCGTTGCTCCACCTGATAGTCCGTGGCGGAGGGCTTTGGTTTGGTTGTTCGAGACGAAAACTTCTTCCGTTCTTTCGTATCGCGCCCGATAGCCAAGTCGATGAGACCATGTCCTTTCTTCGGCACGCCCCAGACCAACGCCTCATACCGGCGGTTGATCGTGTGTAACTTGAACTGAGCGGCGAGGGCCCGGTGCGCCTGATCTGTTTTGGCGATGACCATGACCCCGGAAGTTTCCTTGTCCAGGCGATGGACAAGACCCGGGCGTTCCTTGCCGCCGATATGTGATGGTGTGACGCCGGAGTTCGCAAAGTGATGCAGCAGTGCATTTACGAGCGTCCCCGACCAATTGCCGGGCGCCGGATGGACAACCAGCCCGGCAGGTTTATTCAGTACCAACAAGTCTGCATCTTCGTAGAGAATCTCAAATGGAATCGCCTCGGGCAGAAGGTCAAGCGGCTCCGGCCGCGGCACCTCGAGCCTAATGCGATCTCCTGGTCGGATTTTTTGGCTCGGCCGGACGGTACGGCCGTTGATCCGGATGCAGCCCTCATCGATCAATCGTTGCAGAGCCGAGCGAGAAAACGTCGGATCACGGTTGGCGAGGAACAGGTCGATTCGTTTGGCGGATTCTCCTGCCGTGACGACGAACTCGACCGGCGTCGTGGTCACTCTATGCACGTTGGGATTGCTTCAAGAATATCGGCATGTAGCCCCGCAGGCTGCCACAAGGTGCGCACAAAAACAAGATCTGCCGGTTTCATGCGCTGCTCTGCACATGTCACCCCCAACTCACCCACAGGCCATCCACATGTACGGGCACAGAGTCGCTCCTCCCATAGGGCTACAGGCCATAGCCCGCCTTGTTGATTTCCGTCAAAACTGCGATGAATTGCATGCGCCGATTTGACGCGCAGCCCTGCTGAGTTGTCCTGTCGAAACCTCCCTCCGACAACAAATCATCCCCTTAGCTAGTCCAATGATTTCTCCCGACCCAGGCACCTGAATTGCTTCTTTAAAGTATGGTTTCGCTTCGAACCATTTGCGGATTGTGATCCTCGTATGGGCCCAGACTTTATCCACAGAATCCTCAGATCGCTGATCGGCAAAGCCACGCCGCAACTCTCTCCCCCTCAGGTGGCTGTGGACAAGCTGCTTGGTCAACCGATGCCAATGGCGCAACATGATCGCCGCATCGATGTGCGGTTTGCCATCAGGACTCGCTGTACCTACGAACTCATGGACGGGCAGGATCAAGAGGCGACCTCTCCTCCCGGCGAGGCCTATTCGTTGAACCTCAGCGCGGATGGGATTTTGCTCCTGCTCGATCGGAAACCCCAGGACGGACAACTTGTGGCCATGCGGAACCCCGCCCTGCGACAGCGTGCGGTGACCCTGTTTGAAGTGCGCTGGATGACGCACCTTCCGGTCGGTACCACCCATCAACGTTACATGGTCGGCTGCCATTTGACCTTCGGTCGGTTCCCCTACTTTCTCGTCCAACGTGACCACCTCGACCAACATATCTCAGGGCTCTCGCTGTAATCGACTCTCCCCATCGGTTTCGTCATTCCGTTCACGAGTATATGACGCACGGCATTGAAATCCGCCGGGGCGGCAATCGTAAATTCACTATATGCTTGGGTTATGGGATGGATAAATCCCAGCATGCGCGCATGCAGCATGACCCGGGAGATGGCAGAACCCTCGATGACCCCGACTCGTTCTCCCCCATAGATCCTATCGCCCAGGATTGGATGGCCGATCGTCTGGAGATGGGTCCGTATCTGGTGCGTCCGGCCGGTCTGAGGACGCAGCAACAGGCGGGCAGCAACCGCATCGAATGCCTCTTGGACATGATACTCCGTGGCCGCGGCCTTCGGTTGGAGCGTGCGCGTGGAAGTCCGTTTGGCGTCCTGTCGATCAGGACCGATCGGACATTCGATCCGACCGTCGGATGGCCTTGGGACACCCCAGACCAGGGCTTCATAAAGTCGGGCAATGGAATGACTTTCGAACTGTCTCGCCAGACCACGATGGGCCTCCTCGGTTTTGGCGATCACCATGACGCCTGACGTGTCTTTGTCCAACCGATGCACCAGTCCTGGCGTGGCCGGCTCGCTCAAGCGAGCACAATGATCAAGCAGCGCATTGAACAGCGTATTCGACCAATGGCCCGGCGCCGGATGGACGACGATGCCGGCGGGTTTATTCAGGACCAGACAAGCACGATCCTCGAACAAAATCTCCAATGACCTGGGCTGTCCGAGGAGCCGTAAGAGAGCGGGCTGAGGACTGTCAAACCGGATCACGTCTCCCGGTTTAATTCGCTGACTCGGCTTCGCGAGCTGATCATTGACCCGTACCCAGCCGGCCGTAATCATGCGCTGTACCGCCGCACGTGAGAGCTTCGGCTCGCGATGGACGAGAAATACATCCAGCCGCTTCGGCTGTTCCCCGGCTGTAATGAGGAATTCGGTTTGCACGAGCTGCTCACGCTACTGCAGCACGTGGATCGAATGCAATTCGACCCCATGGCTTGATTGCCTCCCAATGGAAATCGGCCTATGCTGAAGGGGCAGGTCAGGCGGGTCCGAGTCGACTCAGGAGAAGGAGGCGCAGCCATGAGACGGATGGTCCCGATAGTCGCATTGTGCATGACAGTGGTGGCCGGACTCGCAACGCCAGGCCGCGCAGGGGACTTGCCGGGAATCCCACCTGAGGTGGTTGCAGACTACCTCCACGCCATCATCGAGGCGGAGCGGACTTTTTACACCATCCACGTAGTCGAGCGGATGCAAAAGCAAGGGGGGCTGCCCGCGTCGGAAACCTGGCGGAAGGACAAGACCACGTTGCCCTTGCCGGCGCAGTTTCTTCGGGAGGCCAGTGAATTGGCGACCTTGACCGGAACGAAGATTCGTTACCGTCTCATGAGCCTGTGGCCGATCAATCCCCAGAACGCACCGGCGAACGACTCGGAACGAGGCAACCTGGAAGCCGTGCGGCAACATCCCGAACGGTCCGCTACGAGCACCATTCAGATCGGCGAACAGCCCTACTTCCAAGCCGTCTATGCCGACCGCGCCGTGACGCAGGCCTGCGTGCAGTGCCATAATGCTCATCCGCGGAGCCCTAAAAAAGACTTCAAGGTCGGCGAAGTGATGGGTGGATTAGTGATCGAGATGCCGCTGAAGCAGGAATAGTTCACTCCAGAGCTGGAGGGGGCGGCGCTCCGCGCGGGGCCATTCGATTGAACGGTCAAGGCGGCTGAGACTCCAGATGACGTTTTCAACCTACGACCCAGGCGAATTCTACGACGAGCTGTATGAAGGGATCGGCCGTCCTCGGCGAGGCAGCGCACTACTGTTGAGGAAGTTCGCCTCTCTTCCCGATGGGGAACTCCGGAAGCGCCAGCAAGCGGCTGAGCATGTCATTCTTAACATGGGCATGACATTCGGCGTCTATGGCAGCGACGCCGAGCAGGAGAAGATTTTTCCATTCGATATCGTACCCCGGATCGTCACCGCGTTGGATTGGAGCCATATCGAATCCGGCCTCCAGCAACGTATTCGCGCGTTGAATTGTTTTCTGGACGATATATATCATGCCCAAAATATTCTCAAGGACGGAGTGATTCCCGGCGAATTGATTTACTCCGGCAAGGGTTTTCAACAGGCTTGCATGGGACTGAATCCGCCTCGGGGCATATGGTGCCACATCGCTGGGATCGATCTGGTACGCATCAGTGACGGGCAATTCTACATTCTCGAGGACAACAATCGTTGTCCGTCGGGAGTCGCCTACGTGCTGGAGGCCCGCCAGGTCATGAAGCGGACGTTTCCGGAGTTGTTCGAAGCCTATCGCGTCAGGCCGGTCGACGAGTACCCGAGCCGCCTACTGGAAACCCTCAGGTCCCTGTCAGACTTCCCGGATCCGACGATCGTGATTTTGACGCCGGGCATTTATAACGCCGCGTATTATGAGCATTCGCTCTTGGCCCAGAAAATGGGGATCGAACTCGTCGAAGCCGGAGATTTGGCCGTCATCGATGGTTCGGTTCACATGCGCACCACCAAGGGGTCTCAACGGGTGGACGTGATCTATCGACGAATCAACGACGAGTATTTGGATCCGTTGGTCTTCCGTCCTGATTCGCTGCTGGGCATTCCTGGTGTCATGGAAGCCTATAGAAACGGTCGGGTGGCGCTGGCCAATGCGCCCGGCACCGGCGTCTCCGATGATAAGGCGATCTATGCCTATGTTCCCAAAATCATCAACTACTACCTGGCAGAGGAGCCGGTGCTTCCCAACGTGCCCACGTATGTTTGCTGGGAACGCCGAGATCGAGACTATGTGCTGGAACATCTCGATCAACTGGTCGTCAAGGCCACCAACGAGGCCGGCGGATACGGCATGATGATCGGACCGCAGGCCTCTCAACAAGAGAGAGAAGCGTGCGCCCATCGCATCCAGGCCGACCCGCGTAATTACATCGCCCAACCCACGCTGGCGCTCTCCAGAGCCCCGACGCTGGTGGAGGACCATATCGAAGGACGGCATGTCGATTTACGCCCGTACGTCTTGCAGGGGAAGGATGTCTATGTCTTGCCTGGCGGCATGACCCGCGTGGCCTTGCGAAAAGGATCTCTGGTAGTCAATTCGTCACAAGGTGGCGGGAATAAAGATACGTGGGTGTTGTCATGAGATCTACCGCCGCAATCGCCTCGACTCGAACGGCTGGGCGGCGCCTCTGCACACGACGTATTCGGACAACGCGATGCTGAGCAGAGTGGCGAGTTCCATTTATTGGCTCAATCGGTATGTTGAGCGGGCTGAAAATTACGCGCGTTTTATCGAAGTCAATTTGAACCTCTCACTCGATCTGCCCCGCGGCACTATCGAACAGTGGCAGCCGCTCGTGGCGACCACGGGTGACCATGAGGCCTTTGTCGCGCGGTATGGAAAAGCGACCAAAGACAACGTGCTGCATTTTCTCGTGGCCGACCATGAGAACGCGAATTCGATCCTTTCCTGCCTCTTGGAGGCCCGGGAAAATGCACGATCCGTGAGGGAAATCATTTCCAGCGAAATGTGGGAACAGGTGAACCGCTTTTACTTGATGGTCAGGGACGCAGTCACAGGCGGCATGTCCAGCCATAGCCTCCATGCCTTTCTCGGGGAGGTGAAGGCCGCGAGCCACCTGCTATGGGGAATCACCGACGCCACGATGTCGCATGGAGAAGGTTGGCACTTTGCACGACTCGGCCGCCTCCTCGAACGGGCCGACAAAACCTCCCGCATCCTCGATGTAAAATATTTCATCCTCTTACCGACCGCCGATGAAGTCGGCACCCCATTCGATATGATCCAGTGGTCGGACCTGCTGAAGTCCGCAAGCGCCTTGGAGATGTATTACAAACGTTACGGGCGCATCGCGCCGGATGACGTGGCCGCCTTCCTCATCTTGGATCCCACGTTTCCCAGGGCGATCCGTTATTGTCTGATCAAGTCAGAGGACTCACTCCATGCCATTAGCGGTTCCGAACGGGGATCCTATCAAAATATGGCGGAAAAGCGGTTGGGACGACTGCGCGCCGAGCTGGACTTCGTCGACATTGAAGACTGCGTCACGCGAGGCCTGCATGAATTTGTGGATGACTTTCAAACCAGGCTCAATTGGGTGGGCGAAGCTATTTTCGAAACCTTCTTTGCTCCTCGCCGCGTGCACGGCACACAGTCCATACCGGAGGGACAATGACGTTTTGCTTGGGGATGAAAGTGGAGGATGGGTTGGTCGGGATCGCCGACACTCGGGTGACGACCGGGGTGGAATTCATCACGGCAGGGAAGGTCTCAATCCATCAACATGGCCGCCACTCGATGTTCCTCATGACATCCGGATTACGATCGGTGCGAGACAAGGCCGTCACCTATTTCGATGAAGCCATTAGTGAAAGTGATCAGAGTTTCGACAAATTGTTCAAGGCGGTTAATGTGTTTGCCGCACAAATCCGCCGTGTCGCCGATGAGGATAAAAACGCCTTATACAATGCGGGACTGATCTTCAATCTCCATGCTTTGGTCGGCGGACAATTGGAGAACGACCTCGCACATAAGCTGTATTTGATCTATCCGCAGGGAAATTGGGTGGAAGTGAGTGAAGGAACCCCCTACTGCATCATCGGCGAGTCCGGCTATGGGAAACCGCTCCTCGATCGGGTGCTTCGGTATCACACCAGCATGGATCTCGCCCTCAAAGTCGGTTTCCTGGCCTTTGATGCCACGCGCACCAGTTCCACCAGCGTCGAATATCCGCTTGATGTGGTGCTGTACCGGCATGACACCTTCGACATACTCAAACACCGTTTCCAAAAGGAAGACCTTGCCGACATTTCTTCCTGGTGGCAATCGCGCATTTATGATGCAGTAGAAAAGCTCCCCTCGTCTTGGGTGGAGCGCCTGTTGGATGCTCTCCCCCACACAAGCCGTTCCTCCCCACGGCGAGCAGACAATACGGCGCCTTGATTCCTGCCTACCGGTTGCCCAGCGGTGGCCCCTTCAATCTTTCTCGCGGTCCCTTTCTCTCGAACGCCACCAGGCCTCCCCACAGTCGCTCGGACACTCCATTCGTTTGACAGCCGCATCGGTGCCATCACTCGGCATGTGCGTCTGGACGAACCGGCCTATGGTATGACGTTTCGGAATGGCCGTATTTTCACTGAACAGGTCGGTTCTTTTTGCCGACTGTCACCAGATCATTGGACAGCTTCCAGTGCGGAGCGTATGATGAGTCACGTATGATCTGGTGGGCACGCCGCATCATACGGCATGGAGGAACCGGGCGATGTCTTCGGTACCTTCTTACGATGTGCCCGTCTTACGCTGCGTCAATAGCCTCGACCGCCGCCTGATTCAACCACCTCACCCTGTCCATATCTCACCTGAGATCGGCGGTTTCAACCTTCCGCTTCAACAAGTCACTCAATTCGTGTCCGCGGTTATCGGACCACTTAACTACTCTGCAGTTCACCCCCTTAAGGAGACGCGGCGAAACACACCGACGTGTCCACGAGGACAACAAGGAGGTTTCTATGACATCCTCCAAAAAGTTGCTGTGGGGCATTCTCTTGCTGCTATTCGGGTTGGGAATTGTCGACTTACTCCGGCCGAGTAGTGCGGCCCCGGAAGGGAACGCTGTGAGTCTGCCCATAGAGATGGTGGCGGATTACGTGCATGCCGTAATCGAGGCGGACCGTGACGTGTACACCAGGCACGTCGTGGAGCGGCTGCAGGCCAAGGGGGTGGTCGTGGCTTCGGAAAACTGGGAGCAGAAAAATACGCTGCCTCTCCCGGCTCAATTCCTCATGGAGTCTGGCCGTGCCATGGCAAAAAAAGGCATCGGCATCCAGTATCGATTGATCAGCCTCTGGCCGATCAACAAACGGAATGTCGCTGCCAGTGAATTTGAAAAAACAGGTCTAGGTGCTGTTCTCACTCATCCCACCAAGCCCCATACCGGTTTCGTGAAGGAAGGAGGGGCCAGTTACTTCCAGGCCATCTATCCGGACCTTGCGGTGACACAGGCCTGCATCGGCTGCCACAATGCGCATCAAGATAGCCCCAAACGCGACTTCAAGATCAATGACGTCATGGGAGCGATTGTGATCAGCATTCCAGTAAAACAATAATCTTGTGCCGGTGATGTGATCAGTGGCTGCATCTTGCGGTTCCCAGAATCGGACCGCAAGATAGAATTGATCAAGAGTCCGCATCGGCTGGATTCTCGGTATCCCTGAATGGGCGGAGCAGAGGAATCGCCGACTGTTCCCTTGTCCGAAATCAGATGGCTTCAGAAAGGGGACACCTTATCAGGCTATGAGCAATGTGAGCGGTATGATTTCCGACTGCTAAGGAGGGAGCGAGAACGAGAAGGACTTGCTGCTGGCCTGGTGCCTGGAGCGGCACTTCATCGTAACTGAACCCTTCGGGAAGTGCCGCGCTCAGGAACGGCTTGCCTTACGAATGGCCGTGTTTGGCGCGATCGGCGATCTTTTTACGCAGACGGGCCTTTTCGAGACTGATCTGAGCGTCTTTCACTTCCGATGGAAGACCACCGGCCAGGAGACGTTGTTCGGCCAGTTCAACGGCTTGCTGGGCGCGCCCCACATCGATATCTTCCGCCTTCTCCGCGACTTCAGCCATGACAGTGACTTTGGTCGGCGTCACCTCGGCGTAGCCCCAGAGGATCGACATGTACCGCCACACCTCTTGGCTCTTATACCGTAGCTCTCCGATACGCAGGCTGGATAGAAAATGGCAGTGTCCGGGCAACACACCGAATTCTCCCTCGCTCCCAGGGGCAATGACCTCCTCGACCTCTTGGCTCAGGAGCAACTTCTCCGGCGTCACCACTTCTAATAAAATCTTCCCCGCCATCTTCTTCTACTACTCCCTTATCCCATGGAGAGGGAAACGATGCGTCCTCTCCTGCGCGGGTCCAACGAGGGTCTTCGGAGACCGCGCGTTGCGCGAGCAAAGAGGACGCTCGGAGCCCACTCTCCTAAACCTTCACTCCCATCTTTTCCGCCTTCGCCACCGCTTCTTCAATCGGACCCACCATGTAAAACGCTTGCTCCGGCAGGTGGTCGTATTTCCCTTCGAGAATTTCCTTGAAGCTACGAACCGTGTCTTTCAGCTTCACGTATTTGCCCGGCGCTCCGGTGAAGGCCTCGGCGACATGGAACGGCTGCGAGAGGAATCGTTGAATCTTGCGAGCTCGCGCCACGGCCATCTTGTCGTCTTCCGACAATTCATCCATCCCGAGAATCGCAATGATGTCCTGCAGGTCTTTGTAGCGCTGCAAGACCGACTGTACTCCACGCGCCACCTTGTAGTGCTCTTCGCCGATGACTTGGGGATCGAGAATACGTGAAGTGGAATCAAGCGGATCGACCGCCGGGTAAATCCCCAACTCGGCGAGCTGCCGAGACAATACCGTCGTCGCATCCAAGTGCGCAAATGCGGTGGCCGGAGCCGGGTCGGTCAGGTCGTCTGCCGGCACGTAGATCGCCTGGACTGAGGTAATGGACCCCTTTTTGGTGGAGGTGATGCGCTCCTGTAGCGCGCCCATCTCGGTGGAGAGATTCGGTTGGTACCCGACCGCCGACGGCATACGTCCGAGCAAGGCAGACACTTCGGAGCCGGCCTGGGTAAATCGGAAGATGTTGTCGACGAACAAGAGCACGTCCTGGTTTTCTTCGTCGCGAAAATATTCGGCGACCGTAAGACCGGTGAGGCCGACACGCAGGCGAGCGCCAGGCGGCTCGTTCATCTGTCCATAGACCAAGGCTGCTTTTGACTTCGTGTAGTCGTCGGGATCGATGACCTTGGACTCTTGCATCTCGTGCCAGAGGTCGTTGCCTTCCCTGGTGCGTTCGCCCACCCCTGCAAACACCGAAAACCCGCCGTGGTGCAAGGCGATGTTGTTGATGAGTTCCATGATGATGACGGTTTTACCGACGCCGGCTCCGCCGAAGAGTCCGACCTTGCCGCCCTTGCTGTAGGGCTCCAGCAAATCGACCACTTTGATGCCGGTTTCCAGGACTTCCGTCTTCGTATCCTGATCTTCCAGTTTGGGCGCAGGACGGTGAATCGGGTAAAACTTTTTGGCCTGGATCGGTCCCTTTTCGTCGACCGGTTCACCGAGCACATTGATCAGTCTGCCGAGCGTCTCACGGCCGACGGGCACAGAGATCGGCGCGCCCGTGTCTTCGACATTCATTCCACGAGTCAGACCATCGGTCGTGGACATGGCGATGCCGCGCACACGGTTCTCGCCGAGATGTGAGGCGACTTCCAGCGTAATCCGTATCGCCGGCGTGCCGGCGGTTTTATTCTCTGCCTGCGTCACCTTCAGCGCATTATAAATATTGGGCAGTCGGCCGGGCGGGAATTCTACGTCGACCACGGGGCCGATGACTTGAATGACTTTTCCTGTGCTCATAAGACTCCTCTTGTCGTCAATCATGCCTGCGGCGACTCACCGCAATACAGCATTCCTCAGTCCACATTTCATTTCAGGGCCTCAGCGCCGCCGACGATGTCCATGAGTTCTTTCGTAATCGCTGCCTGGCGGGTCTTGTTGTAGTACAAGGTCACTTTTTTAATGAGCTGGCCGGCATTGCGGGTTGCGCCGTCCATCGCTGCCATGCGCGCCCCATGTTCCGCCGCCGCGGATTCCAGCAGGATGCGATAGGCCTGAATCTGAAAATGCTTCGGAACCAGGGCACTCAGAAGCTCGCCCTCATCCGGCTCGACCAGATAACTTCCGCCGAGGACAGAGTCGTGAGGCAGGTTCTGGTCGGATCCGAATTCCACATCGGTATCAATGGGGAACAACTTTTCGACGATTACCCGCTGCTGGATCGCAGACTTGAATTCGTTGTAGACCACATACAGTTCATCGAATGTGCCCTTCACGAAGTTTTCCGTGAGGTCGCCGCCGATATCGATCGCATGCTCGAAGCTCAGCTTGTCAAACACTCCCGTCCATTCCTGCCGAATCGCCCAGGAACGCCGCCTGAAATAGTCACGCCCTTTCCGTCCGATGATGCTGAGGTTGACCGACAGTCCCTGCGCTTCGCACTGCCGGACGAATTCGGCGCTTTTTCGAACGATGTTACCGTTGAAGCCCCCACAGAGCCCGCGGTCACTCGTCACCACGAGAATTTCTACTTTTCTCCCCGCGCGCTTTTGCAACAGGGGATGAGCGCTGCGATTCACGCGTTGGCTGAGATTGCGCAACACGCCTCGCATCTTGTGGGCATAGGGCCTCGCAGCCAAAATGCGGTCTTGCGAGCGCTTGAGCTTCGCCGCCGCAACCATTTTCATGGCTTTCGTAATCTTCTGGGTATTTTTGAAGGCGGCAATTTTCCGCCTGAGAGATTGCAAGCTCGGCATTCTTGTATGCTCACAGCAGTCGGCGCTCAGCGCTCAGCTCAATGCTGATCACTGAAGGCTGATCGCTATTTTGCTCCGTAGCCCATTTTCTGCTTGAACGTCGCGATGATCTCTTTGAGTTTCCCGCCTACCTTGTCGTCGATTTTTCCGACGGTGGCAAGGTCTTTTCGCATGTCTTGATGGTTCTGCGCGACGTAATGGAGCAGGTCCGCCTCGAACGCCAGGACCTTGTCTACCGGCACATCGTCCAAGAACCCGTTGACGCCTGCGTAGATCGACAGGACCTGATCAGCCACGGGCATCGGCTTGTACTGCCCTTGCTTGAGCAACTCCACCATGCGCACACCACGGGCAAGCTGCATCTGCGTGGCCTTGTCGAGTTCGCTGCCGAACTGGGAGAATGCCGCCATTTCACGATACTGCGCGAGATCCAACCGCAAGGTTCCTGCGACCTGCTTCATAGTCTTGATCTGCGCCGAACCACCCACGCGAGACACGGACAGACCGACGTTGATGGCGGGACGAATACCCGAATAGAACAGGTCGCTTCCCAGATAGATCTGGCCATCCGTGATGGAGATCACGTTGGTTGGAATGTAGGCTGACACGTCACCGGCTTGCGTCTCGATGATCGGAAGGGCAGTCAAACTTCCCCCGCCGAGCTGATCGCTCAGCTTCGCAGCGCGCTCCAACAGCCGGGAGTGCAGATAAAATACATCGCCCGGATAGGCTTCCCGGCCAGGCGGACGGCGAAGCAACAGGGAGAGCTGGCGATAGGCCACAGCGTGCTTCGACAGGTCATCGTACACAATGAGAGCATGTTTGCCGTTGTCACGGAAATATTCACCGATCGCCGCACCCGAAAACGGCGCCAAGAACTGCATCGGCGCAGGATCGCTGGCGGTCGCCGCGACCACCATGCTGTATTCCATTGCATGATTCTCTTCCAGCGTCTTCACCACGCGGGCGACGGTCGAGCGCTTCTGGCCGACGGCGACGTAGATGCAGAATACACCGAGGCCCTTTTGATTGATGATGGTATCGACGGCGATCGCGGTCTTGCCGGTTTGGCGGTCACCGATGATCAGCTCGCGCTGACCACGACCGATCGGGATCATGGCATCGATGGCCTTGATGCCGGTTTGTAGCGGCTCACGCACCGATTGGCGAGTATTCACACCGGGCGCAACCATTTCGATGCGGGACGAATGGGGCGAGTTGATCGGGCCCTTGCCATCGATCGGCTGCCCGATGGCATTCACGACCCGTCCGATCAAGGCTTCACCGACCGGAATTTCCGCGATGCGGCCGGTCCGCTTGACGGGATCACCCTCTTTAATGCCGACATCGTCGCCCATCAAGACGGCGCCGACATTGTCTTCTTCAAGGTTCAGCGCAATCCCGTACAGGCCGCCGGGAAATTCCAGCATCTCACCGGCCATGGCGCCGTCTAATCCGTAGACCTTGGCAATTCCGTCTCCGACCTGGATGACTGAGCCGGTTTGGCTGACGTCGACCTGTTGGTCGAAGCCTTTGATCTTCTCTTTGATGATGGAGCTGATCTCTTCTGCCTTGATCTGCATGGCTACTCCTTGGTCAACACACGCTGCATGGCGTTCAGCCGGCCCCGGACCGTGCTGTCTACGACGGTACTGCCCAGGCGGATATGGAGGCCGGCGACATGTTCGGGTGCGGTATGGAATGTGACATCGACGTCGCGCTTCAAAAGGTCGCGCAATCGAGTGGTGATTCGATCCTGTTCGGGAGCAGGCAACGCATCAGCGGATGACACCGAGACTTGTTGCGTTCCCTTCGATGCATCCACGAGCTTCGCGAAGGCCTCGGCGATGTCCGGCAGGAAACTGACACGATTTTTCTTCACCAATTGATCCAAAAATTTCTTGCCGATCGGTGGGCATCCGAAACGGGTTGCTAATTCGATCAGCACCCCCAACTTGGTCTCTTCTGGGAAGACGGGTGAGGCTATGGCATGGCGCAACGCAGCCGACTGGGCAAAGGCCTCCCCCAGTCCATGCAATGCGACGCGAGCAGGCTCGATGCTGGGGCCATCGAGAAGTTCGAACAGAGCTTTTGCGTATCGACGTGCGACAGCTGTCTTAATCACAATGACTATCCGCTACGGTGAACCGTGTTTTGATCAAGCGGGAAGCTTGCGTGCGGTGGGCACGACAAAAAGCGCGCCAAGTTAGCATCCAGACGCGGGCACTGTCAAGGAGGG
The DNA here is from genome assembly GCA_021323395.1 of Nitrospira sp. GTDB lineage: Bacteria > Nitrospirota > Nitrospiria > Nitrospirales > Nitrospiraceae > Nitrospira_A. The sequence continues at coordinate 38,145 of JAJONL010000005.1, read as the reverse complement.
GAGGGAGAGTCAAACATGGGAGAGGCTTCTTGCTCGCGCAACGCGCGCCTCGGAAGGCCTCGTTGGACGCGCGCAGTGGAACTCTCTCCCATGTCCGACTCAAATGGGCATGGTCATTAAAAGGAAACACATCTGTGGATGGTTAACTGCGTTGGATGATGCCGCCGCCGAGCACTCGATCACCATCGTAAAACACGGCGGACTGGCCGGGGCTGAGCGCTCGTTGCGGCTGATGAAACCGAACGTGAAGCACCCCGCGCCCCGAGGGCACGAGGGTAGCGGTCGAAGGAGGCGTGGCATAACGTACCTTCACTTCAGCCACAACCGCCTGCTGGCCGATCACCGGGTCAATGGCCCTGAGATCACCCACAGAACATTCTGTCTGTGTCAGTTGATCTTCTGTACAGAGGACGACTTGGCTCGATTCCGGGATGACTTTCTGCACATAGAGCCTCTGGCCCACCGCAATGCCCAATCCGCGGCGCTGACCGGGTGTATAAAAGGCGATGCCTTCGTGCCGTCCGAGGACTTCACCATCCACGCCGACGAATGAGCCGGGCTGTTTGACTTCCGGCCGCTCCTGCTCGATGAAGGTGCGGTAGTCTCCGTGGCTCACAAAACAGATTTCTTGGCTTTCCTTGAGTTCTTCCACCGGCAATCCAAGTGATTCAGCCTCTTGCCAGACGTCACGTTTTTGCATGTGTCCCACCGGAAACAGCAATCGCGGCAACCAGTCCGGATTGAGTCGATACAGAAAATAACTTTGATCCTTGCGCTGATCCAGAGCGCGATGCAGTGACCACTGGCCTCCCACCTGCTGAACGCGGGCGTAGTGGCCCGTCGCCACATAATCCATTCCCCGTTCTTCTGCCAAAGCAGACAGAGACCGGAGCTTCACACGCTCGTTGCATCGTACGCAGGGGTTCGGCGTCGTGCCGGCTTCATACCCAGCCACAAAATCCTCGATCACGCCTTGCCGGAAAGCCTCGCGCCGGTCAACGACTTCGTATGGAATATTCAGGCGCTGGGCAACAAACTTTGCGATACCAATCTTGCAACAACCACGCTCCTCCCAGCGCTTGGAGGCGGCCACCTGATCATCCTCATGTTCCCACACCTGGAGCGTGACGCCATGGACCTCATATCCCTGCCGCACCAGAAGAGAGGCCGCAACGGAACTATCTACTCCGCCGCTCATGCCGAGCAATACTGTTTGACGTGTCATAGAACGTGCCGGGGAGAAGGACCGACCGAGCGGTTATGGTTCGTGAGTTTTGGCTTTGCCGCGATGGGCCACGAGGTCATGCACCCCGGGATCCTGCGGCGAGCCGAATTCCGAGCCCTCATCCTCAACCCATTTCTCCGCGCCCATGTTACTCATGCCGTGAAAATGAGCGCCTTCCTCGATCACGATCACCGGGCTTTGTATGTCTCCGATGAGAATGCCGGGCTTTTGAAGCTCCACTTTCTGATGCGCGGTCACCGAACCCTTGACCCGCCCGCTGATGGCGACGGAACCGGCGGCGATCACGCCTTTGATAATGGCGCTTTCCCCGATGATGACCGCCCCACCCGTATGTACTTCTCCTTCGACGCGACCATCAATTCTGACGGTGCCATCAAAGGTGACAATCCCTTTGAAGCTCGTGCCCTTTCCAAGAAAGGTAAACTTATCGTCTTCCGCCACGGGCTGCTTTTTTGTCTCCCCCCACATCGGCGACCTCCTTCTCACACAGCGGCTGTGCCGGTCCGGACACGGCTGAATGACACCTCACCCCGCCTCTGTATGCGAACAAGCAGAGTGCGTCCTTATCTGCTGACTTCAACCCTGAGGCGGTTAGCCGCCAACCAACTTCACGCTTTGCCCCCGCGTTGCGCCCTGCCCTTGCGGCTCGCGCGTCGCAGACTGACTCATTTCCAGCGTCCCGTTAAAGACGACGCCTTCTTCCATAGAGATCAACGGGGCCTTTACCCCGGCATTCACGACAGCAGGCGCCCGCAGCTTCACCTTTTCGCGTGCACTGATGTCTCCCGTAATTTTTCCTTTGCATACGACGGTACCGGCGGTGATCTTTGCAGTCAGGACTGCATCCTCACCGACCAACAACACGCCCTCCGTATGGATTTCGCCATCCAGATTGCCATCGATTCGCACGGTTCCGTTGTAAGAAATAACGCCTTTAAAGCTGACGCCCTTTCCGACAAAGGCATTGATCTCTTCGTTTCCTTCACGCGGTGCCGCCGCCTCCAGATTCTCCATGTCAGCTCCTTCGCCTTGTCCTGTCGGACGTTTCCCGTCCTGCTTTTCCTTAATCCACATCCTTCACACCTCCCCTTGGGTTACCACAACTCACATAAACGGACCGGGAGGATCTCGATCACCTACCGGAAAGATTCCATCCCATCAATAAAAAACAAGTCGGCATTCTACTCTGGGCGAGCAGGAAAAATCTTCTCTCAATTTCATCTTCAGCTAGTTGAGGAGTCGCTCGACCAGGCCGTCCAACTCTTCCGGCGAAAAATAATGAATGACGATTTTGCCGCCACGCCGCCGCTTTTGAACATCGACCCTGGTCCCAAGACGCTTCTGCAGTCGCTCCTCAAGGTCAGATCGTAATGGGACGCGCGTGGGTCGCATGCCCGGCTTCCGCGCTTCAGCATGGACCTGAACGAGCCGTTCAGCCTCACGAACAGACAATTGATCTTTGATGATCTGCTGAGCCAGATTTACCTGGGCCGTCGGTGTCATCAGTCCCAGAATGACCTTGGCATGCCCCGTGGAAATCTGATCAGACTCGACCATCTGCTGCACTTCATGGGGAAGCGACATCAATCGCAACAGGTTCGCGACCGACGATCGATCGCAGGCTACTTTTTGCGCAATCGCATCCTGCGTGAGACCGAACTCATTCAGCATGCGATGATAGGCTCGCGCGGTCTCCATGGGATTGAGGTCATCCCGCTGAAGGTTTTCCACCAAGGCCAGCACCATGGACTCCTGGTCTGATACATTTCGGACAAGCGCAGGAATCTTCTGCATTCCCGCCAACTTAGCAGCTCTCAAGCGCCTCTCACCAGCAATGAGCTCAAAAATACCGTCGCCTTTGCGACGTACTAATATAGGTTGGAGTAGTCCATTTTGCTTTAAAGAAGCAGTTAATTCTGCCAGTTCGACCTCAGAGAATTGTTGGCGGGGCTGAAACCGGTTCGGAACGATTGATTCAAGCTTTAATTCCTGCACATCACCACGTTCCGGCTCCACGGTGGTTTTGCCGGTCGGCAACAATGCGTCGAGTCCTCTACCGAGGGCTTTTTTCTCCATGGACCACGAACTCCTTAGCTAATGAAAGATAAGCCTGGGCTCCGGCTGAGGCGACGTTATAAAGCAACGCCGGACGGCCATAACTCGGCGCCTCGGCTAACGTCACATTGCGCGGAATCATCGTTTGATACACATTGTCCTTGAAATGCCCTCGGATTTGCTCGACCACCTGACGAGCCAGCGAGTTCCGAGCATCGTACATCGTGAGCACAATTCCCTCTATCTCCAAACCCGGATTGAGAGATTGTTTGAGCCGATGAATGCTCTCCATGAGACGACCGAGTCCTTCCATCGCATAATATTCACACTGTACCGGAATGAGGACGGAATGCGCGGCAACCATCGCATTAATGGTCAGAAGCCCAAGGGCTGGGGGGCAGTCCAATAAAATCGTGCCGTACCTCTCGACCACACCCCCTAAAGCCTCCTTAAGACGTTGCTCGCGCAGTTCCATGTTCACCAAGTCCACCTCGGCTCCGGCGAGATGGGAGTTCGAGGGAACCAGTGAAAGGCCAGTAACGGCGGTCTGCATCGTGATGGAGTCGATATTGTCCCCGCTGATCAAGGCATTGTAGAGTGTTCGTCCAAGTGACATGGGGTCTACACCCAGACCACTCGTCGCGTTCCCTTGGGGATCGATATCGATGAGCAGGACCGATTCCCCTTCGATCGCAAGCGCTGCCGCCAAATTTACCGAGGTCGTGGTCTTTCCCACCCCACCTTTCTGATTTGCTACAGCGATAATCCGAGCCATTCAGTTCCTCAATTTTTCCCGTAACTAGCTTGCAGTCGGGCTGACTGTTCCACGTGGAACAAACCCTGTGCTAGGACCTGGAAAAGACAGACAGCGTTCGATGACCATAACCGGATGGAAGCTCATACTCGACTTCCTGGATCAAAGCAAGACTAGCGAGCTTAAAATTTCGCTCGACTTTCGCGGCCCTGAACAAAATCACCTTACCACCATCTTTGAGCAGACTTTCAAGCATCGCACCCAATGCATCCACCTTAAAGGCTCTCACCACAATGTAATCGAACAGCCTTTCAACTCCCGATCTCCCCGCATAGTTCTCCAATTTCATTGTGGCGACTCTGGCTTGTCGAATATCGAGTGCCCCAATCACAAATCGTAAGAACGAACCCTTCTTCTCGCTGGGTTCCAATAATTCAATTGACAAATGAGGCCACGCTATTTTGAGAGGAATAGCCGGAAACCCGGCACCGGCCCCCACATCCAATATTTCGCTTTCCTGCTTAATATCAATGACTTTGATGCCGGCTAATGAATCAACAAAATGCTTTATTATGACTTCCTTTGCATCCTGAATAGCCGTGAGATTGATCACCTGATTCCATTTATTTAGCTCAGCCAGATACCTCATAAAAAGAGGAATGGCCGTATGAGGAATCGAAATGGAAAGGTCAGCCGCGGATTGCACGAGGAGTTCTTCCAGGTGATTTAATTGATGTTCCACGTGGAACAATTACGTTAATCAGTCATGATGGTCAAGGCACTTCTTCCAGCAAGAAGAAGCAGTGCGACGGAGTCAAATGCGGACAAAATTACGGGCTACTGCAAAATGGCTTGCCGTCGATGACGTTCAATTGCCACAAGCAGTAGGGAGATGGCAGCAGGCGTCACCCCCGAAATACGCGAAGCCTGACCGACGGAAGCCGGCTTTACTCGCTTGAGCTTCTCTCGCACCTCGCTCGAAAAGCCGGGGATGCCGTCATAATCGAAGAGAGCCGGTATGGTCCGATGCTCCAACTTCTGCGAGCGTTGAATTTGGTTGAGCTGCCGCTTGATATACCCTTCGTACTTCACTTCAAGCTGGACAGCATCCGCAATCTCCGGATCATCGATATCAGCGCCTCCGAATACAAAGACAATTTTCTCATAGGTGAGGTCCTGACGTCTCAAAATCTCGGCGAGAGTTTGCGTGGGAGCCACTGTTCCTACTTGCTGGTCCTCGATCAATCGCATTATTTCTGGTGTAACCTTAGGCCTTGTGTCTTTAAGTCGTTGGACCTCACGATCAATGGCAGCACGCTTTGCCGCGAGCTTGCGGTGTATTTCATCAGGCACCAAACCAATCTTATGCCCAATATCGGTTAGCCGCAGGTCTGCGTTGTCATGACGGAGCAACAGACGATACTCCGCTCGCGAGGTAAACATCCGATAAGGCTCTCTGGCATCCTTGGTGATCAAATCATCAATCAACACACCGATATAAGCCTGTGAACGGTCCAGGACCAGCGGCTGATCTCCGCGCAGTTTCAGAGCGGCATTGATACCTGCCATAATGCCTTGGGCACCAGCCTCTTCATAACCGGACGTCCCATTGATCTGACCGGCATGGTAGAGCCCTTCAACCAACTTGGTTTCGAGACTGTTATGCAATTGCCGCGGAGGGAAGAAATCATATTCAACTGCATAGCCTGGTTTCAGGATCGTCGCCTGTTCAAGACCTGGAATCGTCTTCAGAATGGCTGCCTGCACATCGACGGGCAAACTGGTGGAGATTCCATTGGGGTAAAATTCATTCGTATCTAATCCTTCGGGCTCGATAAAAATCTGGTGCCGATCTTTGTCGGCAAATCGAACGACTTTATCTTCGATGGAGGGACAATAGCGAGGCCCGACGGAATCAATGATTCCACTGTACAAGGGCGATCTATCTATATTTTTTGTTATTATTTCATGTGTTTGCTGATTCGTATGAGTCAAGTGGCAGGATATTTGTTGCAAGGGGATCTGCTTGGTTCGATAAGAGAATGGCGGTGGGGGGTCATCGCCTGGTTGCGGGATCATGACGGAAAAATCGATCGAATCGCGCTCGAGCCGGGGCGGTGTCCCCGTCTTGAGCCTCCCGACCTCAAACCCAAAATCGCGCATGCAATCCGAGAGGTGCTCTGCGGAGGCTTCTCCGGCGCGTCCGGCCGGAAAGTGGTTCAGACCGATATGAATCAGACCCTTCAGAAATGTTCCTGAGGTGAGCACGACGGCCCCGGCTTGAATGTGTCGCCCAGCATCGGTCACGACGCCGGTTACGACTCCAGCCTGCGTCAGGATACGGTCGACCGTGCCACACATGATATCTAGGCCAGGCTGTGCACGAAGGGTCCGTTGCATAACCTCCCGGTAAATCTTCTTGTCACACTGCGCGCGCAAGGCGCGAACGGCGGGTCCCTTGCTGGTATTGATCATCCGAAATTGAATCCCGGCTTGGTCCGTATTCCGCCCCATTTCGCCACCCAGGGCATCGATTTCTTTCACTAAGTGACCCTTCGCGATGCCGCCGATGGCCGGATTGCAAGACATCTGGGCAATGCGATCGATATCCATGGTAAGCAAGAGCGTGCGTGCCCCCATGCGAGCCGCCGCCAGAGCCGCTTCGCAGCCGGCATGCCCTCCACCCACGACGATGACATCACATTGCTCACTCATGGCTAAAGCCCTTCATTTCCCAATGCAAAATTCTGAGAAGATGCGTTCAAGAATTTCATCGGTGGTGATGATACCCGTAATTTCTCCTAAGGCATCTGCTGCAATGCGAAGGTCCATCGCAATCAATTCTCCCTCGCGACCACCCTCAACAGAGTGCCGGGCCTGCTCGACCGCCTGCAAAGCACGGTCAAGCGCAGCGGCGTGGCGGAGATTGGTCACGAGCACACTGTCCCGCGACTCCAACCTCTCCGGCGTCAGTCGGTTGCGAATGGCCTCCCGCAACGCGTCCAGCCCCATCTGCATTTTCGCCGAAATGTCGATGACACCCGCGTTGGTTGAAGAGGCACGCTGGAGTGCTTCCTTCGGCAGCATCCGCGGCAGATCGCATTTATTGATGACCAGCAAGGCCTGCGCCGCCTCTGGACGAGATAGCAGAACTCGATCGACCTCCGATAATGGTTGCGATCCGTCTAACAGAATGAGGGCGAGATCCGCCTCCTCCCATGCCTGCTGGCTGCGGCGAATTCCCTCGACTTCTACCGGATCGTCGGTTGGCCTTATGCCGGCGGTATCGAACAATCGTACCGGAATGCCGCTGATACTGATGACCTCTTCCAGCATGTCACGCGTGGTGCCCGGAACCGGCGTGACAATGGCTCGATCACTTTTAAGCAGGGCGTTCATGAGACTGGATTTGCCGACATTCGGACGCCCAAGGATCGCCACGGCAGCCCCTTCTCTCCAGATGCGGCCTTCGTGGCCTGACTGAACCAATCGCTGCAGTCTGTCGCAGGTCTCATTCAGCAAGCGCATGAGTTCATCTTGCCGCACAAACGCAATGTCCTCTTCTGCAAAATCCAGCGCCGCCTCAACATGCGCCAGGGCCACCACCAAGGCGGAGCGCGTCGTCTCCACTTCTTGTGACAATTCGCCCCGCCGCTGCGACTGCGCAATCGTCAGACTGCGTGCCGTCTTGGCCCGAATCGTATCAAGCACCGCCTCCGCCTGCGCAAGATCCAATCGGCCGTTCAGAAACGCGCGCTTGGTGAATTCTCCAGGCTCGGCCAGTCTGGCCCCCACGGACATCAAGGCACGGCACAGCTGATCGAGAATGACCGGGCCGCCGTGGCATTGAACCTCCACTACATCCTCTCCCGTGAAAGAATGCGGCTTTTTCATCACGACCACCAGCGCCTCATCAATGAATGAATGCGCAGGCGAGACAGGCTCGACCGGCAAAAGGGGAGCCGCGGCTTGTGAACAGACATCCGCCAGCGCCATCGTATGGGCTCGAAGATCTTGAAGAGATTTGCCCGATCGGAGCCGCACGACGTGAGAGGCGAAGTCGAGGGCACGGAGCCCGCTGACCCGAACCACCCCGATCCCCCCTTCGCCGGGAGGAGTGGCGATGGCACAGATCGTATCGTCTAGCGCGCCATGCATGACGCACCCATGGTGGAGATTACTCGGCCGGACTGTTTCGCCGCTTGCCGTTACTCTTCTGCTCTTTCGGTTCGTCAATGAGCGCGACATCACCTTGCGCCGCAGCAACCTGCCATTTCTTGGCAAAGAGCCGCTCTGTCACTACCTGCTGCGTGATCGTGAGGACGTTGTTGGTCAACCAGTAGAGAACCAATCCCGCAGGGAAGTTCACGAACAGGAAGGTCATGAACACGGGCAGGAACAACATGATCTTCGCTTGCGTCGGGTCCATTGTCGTTGGAGTAATCTTCTGCTGAATAACCATCGTGGCGCCCATAACGATTGGAAGGACGTAATAGGGGTCTTGCACGGACAAGTCCGTGATCCAGAGCATGAATGGTGCTTGCCGCAGATCGATCGTCATATACAAAATATTGAACAGCGCCACAAAGACCGGCATCTGTAGCACCATCGGCAGGCACCCCCCGACCGGATTCACCTTGTGGTCCTTGTAGAGCTTGATCAGTTCCTTGTTCAGGCGCTCGCGATCATCCTTGAACTTCGTCTGCAGGGCCAACACTTTGGGCTGGATGACCTGCATCTGTTTCATGGACTTGTAGCTCTTGTACTGGAGGGGGACGAACATCAACTTGATCGATAGGGTTAAGAGAATGATCGTAATCCCATAGTTGTGTGTAAATTCGTAAAGAAAGCGCAACACGTAAAAGATGGGTTTGGCGACGGCCTTGACTAACCCCCAACTCCCGAACACAAACCAACCGAAGTCGATCGTATCTTCCAACCCTACATTCAATAATTTGAGCGTGTCGTATTCCTTGGGGCCGGCATAGAGCTGCATCGCCATGGTCGACCCATTCGCCGGCGTTGCGAAGCGGACACCCGCTGATACCAACTTGTCCCCTTCCTTCTTCGCGAGAGCTGCGGCGGCCTTCTGAGGCATCAAGACACTGAGGAAGTACTTGTCTTGGATGGCCGACCACTTCACGTCGCCCTTACGCTCAGCTTCGCCTTCAGGCGTCTCCTTCAGGACCTTGTCATCGACCAGTGAGGCTGACCCCATGAGGCCGATGAATCCTTCGCCCCATTCCACAATGCCGAAGTTCGTGCCGAGCGTGACATCGACCGGCGCAGTCAGCCCTTGCGTTCGAATAGCAATGTCCACCACGTAACTGTCGTGGTGAAAGGTGAATTGCTTTTCAACATCAATCTTCTTCTGGACATCATGATACCGAAAAGTGACATGGCCGACAGGATGCGCGGTGTCGAGCTGTGGGACGTCCTGGGTCACATGGTAGAGAGCGGTTCCAAGATCGGTAGTCACCGTCTGATCGCTAGTAACCAGGCTCAGGGGGCCTTTGAACCTTCCACCACTGTAGACGAGCTGCACCGGCTGTCCGCCCTGCTCACCGGCAGTGCTGTATCGCTTCAGCTCCCAGGATTTGAGCACCGCGCCGCGATTGCTGAACTTGGCGCGAAACAGTTCCGTATCGACCTCGATCGTCTGTTCCTCGCCCGCCAGCCCTTTCTCGCTCTGAGTTACAGCCGGAGGAGAAGTGAGTTCAATAGGAGAATCGGTTGCGACGCCGGCGGAATTGGTGGGAATTGCTTGGGGAGCCGTAGCCTTGTCGGCGGGGGCCTCGCGATCAGTACGGGCAGCTTCTTGCGTAGGCTCAGGCGGAGGCATCAGACCCATGCCCTTGAGCAGAAAGTCATAGCCGATGATCACGGCCAGTGACACGATGAGGAACACGATGATGCGTTTTTCCATGGAGCCTACGTGTTGAGAAGAGCCTGAGCGGTTAGGGCCACGTCTGTTACCGTACTAGGTCGACACCGCCAGGGTGGAAGGGATGGCATTTTAGCAAGCGCCGCCCTGCCATCATTAGACCCCTGATCACTCCGTATCGGTCTATGGCCTCCTGCGCATAGACGGAACAGGTGGGATAAAATCGGCAGGCCGGTCCCAACAAAGGTGAGAGGCAGGCCCGGTAGAGCATCAATAAAACGATGCATCCCCGCCTTATAAGGCGGGCTCCCCAAAATGGGCCAACTGCCGTTTTCGCAAGGTGCTTCGCCATATGTTTTCCAACTCCGCAAAGGGCAACGTCAGACATTCTCGTTTTGGAAAGACCAGTAATCCATACCCTGGCATCAAGGCCGGACGCACCGAACGGCTCAACTCTCGAAAGAGGCGCTTTGCCCGATTCCGGCGAACCGCTGTGCCAAACCGTCGTCCGATCACGATGCCCAGCATGACATCGGGAAACATATCCGGACAAAACTGGAGATTGAACCACCCGGTCGACACGCGCCGTCCCGCCTTCTTGATATGCTGAATATCACGGCTGCGCTTCAAAAAAAACGGCACCGGTCCTTGTCCCTGCGCCATGAACAACTCGCCTGTCTGTCGTAGAGCCCGCCTATCCCAACAGCATAGAGACTGCTGGATGACGCGTGATTAAGTTCAATCCGTGCCCTGTCGTGTCATATCGCCCCTTACTCTCAGGGCAATAGGATGGTCGAGCCTCAGGCCACCATCCACGACCTGGATGCTTGGCTACATGCAGATGGCGTAGCGGCAGGGAAGAATCAAACGGTGAGACGGGCGCGACCCTTGGCCCTACGACGGGCGATGACTTTTCGGCCGTTCTTTGTGCTCATGCGCTTCCGAAATCCATGTTCTCGCTTGCGCTTGAGATTCGAGGGCTGCTTAAAAGTGAACGACATTGCGCACTCCTTCTCGAGAGATCAATTTCAATGAAGAGGTCGCATTATAGGGGCGGGAAAGAAAGGTGTCAATCAATCCAGGGCCTCGACTTCGCCGAACAAATAGCCGATGACCACTCCGTCGGCCGCACAGATGTCGTATGGGGCCCTTGGCGCGAGGGGACCCCAGGCTACCGATAAATTTCTTGAGGCACTCTTGCGTGTTTGTAACAAACACGCCACAGAAGGAAGATTCCTCCATGCATGCATCTTTATTACATAAGCAACGATTCCCGAAAGGAAATTCAGCAGGTCTTACAAAACGCATGACTGGCACTTACATTGCTTTGGCAGTATATGGATTCTTAGCGGTAGTTTGCCGCCATAGCCGCTATGAACAAACCAAGAGATGAGCTGGCAATCGCCACTCCTGGAAAAAGCAGTCGTCAGGCTGCTGCTGAGGTGAGCAAAAGTCGGGAAGAACTCGCGGAAATGCAAGGCTGGAAGATACAATAAGATTTATGAGCCGGCCCTTAAACCACATCCATCGCACCCTCCCGAGTCTAGTGCTTGTCGGACTGCTGTCGATGGGCCTAGGTGGGTGCGTCGAAACCGTCCCGGACGAGCTGGTTGAGGCCATTGAAAGCCTTGACCGGGACCTGGTGACGTTACGAGCCTCAGACATCAGTCCCGAAGGATACTCGAAATTCAACCGTCAATGGATGGCGCTGCGGGCTCGTGTGCAATCTGAAGAAAATATCGTTCGATGGCCCTGGGAAGACAATGAGCTGGAGAACGAGTTGGAATCACTTCAGACCTTAGGGACCCGGCTCGTTGCAGACGTCAACACACGCCTTCAGGCACAGCGGACTTCCGTCGAGGCAAAGCTGGCGAAGGTCGAGCAACGGCTGCGACTACTGAACACCCGCGTGGGTGATATTGGAAGTCGTGTGGTCCTCGGCGAACATCCCGTAGAAACGGAACTGCTCGTGAAACAAGCCCGCCTGTTCCTGGAACAGGGGCAGTTTGAGCAGGCAGTCCAAACATCAGACCGAGCCGGCAAAATCCTTCTCACGCAAACCGCATTGCTCACCAATGAATTGGGCCGCTACGCGGATGACGATCTCATTGCAGCCTGGAGAGAATCTGCCCAACGCACCATCGAATGGTCCCGAACTCACCGGGCGCAATCGATTGTGATCAGTAAGGCCGACCGAGTTCTCTCGCTCTATAAGAACGGTCGAAAGGTGTTGACCTATCCAATCCGATTGGGCTCGAGAGGAATTCGGGCCAAGCAGCATTATGGAGACGGTGCCACTCCTGAAGGTGAATATCGCATTCATCGCAAGCGCGGGTCTGGACAAACGCCTTACTTCCGCGCACTTATTCTCGATTATCCCAATGCTGACGACCGCCGACGCTTCGAAGCAGCGCAAAAGGCGGGGTTGATTCCACGGAGCCAACCCATGCCAGGCCTGATCCAGCTGCATGGCATAGCCCAGGGCATCACGGATCAACCGTTTGGGAGCATCCTCCTGGATAATCCACAGATTGCCAGGCTCTTTGATCAGGTGTCCGTAGGGACGCCGGTCACGATCGTCGGCGCTTTGGAATCACACAATTCCGTTTCTCTGGTATTGGCCGATCTAGACGATCAGGAGGAAGAAACCTAGCAACTCCCGCGCTCTGCCATCTTCCGACGCAGTTGTCTGCTCCAACCATTTCTTCATCTCCTCATCCATGACCGAGCGCGCGCACGGCGATCTCCCCGTTTGCGTTTTTGAATACGCGAACCTAAGATACAAACCGGACATCTTGCATCGATTCGTTCCTCCACCTATGGAAGAGAGCGTGCTATGCGAACAGGCCCCAGGAAACCGCAGTTATTGGACAACGACAATATCAGCCAGACGCTCGACGACCTGGCAAACAGCCATGCGATCGAACGACTATGGACAAGAGACCACACACTTTGGAAATCTGATCCCACGGAGATTGAAAACCGGCTTGGCTGGCTGACCGTTCTCGACCACATGCACGATGGGCTGGCCGACCTCCGCTCGTTTACCCAAGCCGCCCGCGAAGCCTCCACGACCGACGTGGTGCTTCTGGGAATGGGAGGGAGCAGCTTAGGGCCCGAAGTCCTTCGCTGTACGTTTGGTTCTTCAAAAGGCTTTCCTCGGCTGTGGGTGCTGGATTCGACCGTGCCCGGGTGGGTGCGCCATGTCACTACGACCATTCATCCCGCAAGAACTCTATTCCTAGTCGCGAGCAAATCCGGCGGCACCATCGAGGTCATGTCCCTCTTCGCCCACTTTTGGGAAATCGTACGGCAGACGAAAGGGAATCGAGGTGGGGCCCAGTTTGTGGCAATCACCGATCCTGGGACCGGACTTGAGCAACTCGCGCGTGAGCGCGGCTTCTGGCGCACCTTCATCAATCCTCCAGACATCGGCGGACGATATTCCGTCCTATCGTATTTTGGTTTAATTCCCGCCGCCCTGCTTGGACTGGACATCGACAAACTCCTCACGAGAGCCCTGGCGATGCGAGAAGCCTGCCGAAAGACATCACCGGTGAAAGACAATCCGGGGGCAGCACTCGGCGCCATGATGGGAACCATGGTTCAAGCGGGACGGGATAAGCTGACCCTTATCACATCGCCGTCCATGAGTTCGTTCGGACTGTGGGTGGAACAACTACTTGCGGAAAGTACCGGCAAGGAAGGGACAGGCCTCGTCCCGATTGCAGGCGAGCCCCTCGCGGCCCCCAAATTTTACGGAACGGATCGAGTGTTCGTGCATCTTCGGCTGAAAGGCGATCGCAACACATCGCTGGATCGATCCGTCACGGCCCTACAACGCGCCGGCCATCCCGTCCTTCGCCTGGACCTGGCAGATCGTTACGATCTCGGCGGCGAGTTTTTCCGTTGGGAATTCGCCACGGCCATTGCAGGACACATACTCGGCATCCATCCCTTCGATCAACCGAATGTACAGGAGAGCAAAGATAATACCGGACGCGTCCTGAAAGAAGTGGAAATCAAGGGCAACTTGCCTCCGCTGCCGGCGTCCACTCCGAAGCAGGCCTTGACTCAATTGCTCGAACAGGCCGCGCCGAATCGCTATTTATCTATCCTGGCCTATACCACACCCTCTCCCCAAATGGAGGCCGCCCTGCGAGCCCTGCGAAAGGCCATCATGGTGCGACATCACCTTGCCACGACGGCAGGGTATGGTCCCCGTTACCTGCATTCGACGGGGCAGTTACACAAGGGGGGCCCAAACAGCGGCCTCTTTCTCGAATTGATTGATACGATGAAACCCGATCTGCCGGTTCCCGGGAAATTCTATACCTTCGGCACGCTGGCACAGGCCCAAGCCATCGGCGATCTGCAATCTCTCCAAAGTCACCACCGTCCGGCTTCCCACATCACGCTGGGCCGAGATCCCGTGAGTACGGTTCGTAGCCTCGTCGCCCTGCTCACTCCGACCAAAGCCGGCAGCCGTAAGCCCGTCGCGAAGAAGCGGCCCACCCTCAAACATCGCGCCCACCGTTGACATGTCGCCCGTTCCGGAAATCCACATTTTTTCAGATCCGCAGGACCTCGCTTCGAAAGCCGCGGACTTGTTCCTGAGCTCCGCTGAACAGGCGATTGCGACATCCAATCGTTTTCTGGCGGTGCTGTCGGGAGGCGCCACCCCGAAAACGCTTTACTCAATTCTGACGAGCCCGAGCTATGCGGGACGGTTGGATTGGAGCAAGGTACAGTTCCTGTTCGGTGATGAGCGCTGCGTTCCGCCATCACACCCTGACAGCAACTTCGCCATGGCCAACGAGGCGCTGTTCACTCCGTTAAACATCTCACCCACGCAGATCCATCGTATGCGAGGAGAAGACCAGCCCGAAACCGCGGCGGCACAATATGAAGACACTCTTCGTCGTCTGACCGCCACCGCACCAGGACAATGGCCGGTGCTGGATCTCGTCCTCCTCGGAATGGGGAGCGACGGCCACACTGCATCACTGTTTCCCGGAACGGCTTCCCTGCATGAACAGATACGGTGGGTGGTCCCCAGCCTCGCCCCCCAGGGCACCCGGTCACGTCTGACCCTGACCCTAGGTGTGATCAATCATGCAACTGTGATACTGTTCCTCGTCACCGGTCTCAACAAATCGCACATCGTACAACAGGTACTTGAACGGCAACCAACGGACCCAGTCCGTTATCCCGCAGAATTAATTCGGCCGGAACGCGGACGATTGTTATGGTATTTGGATCGAACCGCCGCATCCGAGTTATCTGTATCCGCGAAAGATGAGCCATCGCGATGAGGATTGCATGATTTTGGCAGGCGATATCGGTGGAACGAAGACCAATCTGGCGCTGTACGAATGGACCACCGATCGTATCGAACCGGTGCATACCGACAGTTTTCACAGCGCTGACTATCAGGCCTTGGATGAAATTGTCGAAGAGTTCCTCGGCACGTTGCCACCCAAAACTTCTCAGGACAAACTGCCCGATGAAGTCGACGACGGTGATGCCGAGACTTCGCCGCAACCGGAGCTGCCTCCTGCTCCCATTACACTCACCGCGGCCTGTTTCGGGGTGGCCGGCCCAGTCATCGATAACCGGTGCCGCACGACTAATCTTCCCTGGGTCATCGATGGAAGTGAGCTTGCACAGCGATTCGACATTGCCCACGTGCAGTTGCTCAACGATCTCGAAGCGACTGCTCACGGTCTTCTTCTTTTGGGTCCTGAGGAAGTGGTCATCCTCAATGCCGGCACGCCACCCAAGAAAAAACAGGCGTTGGCCCTCATCGCCGCCGGGACCGGACTCGGCGAATGCATTCTCTATTGGGATGGAACCCGCTATCGCCCCATGCCTTCGGAAGGCGGACATACGGACTTTGCGCCGAACAGTGACAGCGAAATCGAACTGCTTCGCCATTTGCGCGGGAGCTATCTCCACGTCAGCTATGAGCGCATTGTCTCCGGCCCGGGCCTGCATGCCGTCTATGAATATCTGCGTGACACCAAGAAAAATGAGCCGACCTGGCTCGCCGAAAAAATCAAGGTGGGCGATCCGGCCGCCGAGATCGCTCAGGCTGGACTCAATGGTCAAGCTGAAATCGCCAGTCAGGCTCTGGATATGTTCGCATCGATCTATGGCGCCGAGGCCGGCAATTTGGCACTCAAGGGTCTGACGTTGGACGGGGTGTATGTGGCCGGGGGTATAGCGCCCAAATTACTTAAGAAGCTGCAAGACGGCTCGTTCATGCGCGGTTTCACGAACAAGGGCCGCTACAAACGCCTGATGAATCAGATTCCCGTGAAGGTCGTAACCAACGACAAAACCGCTCTTCTCGGCGCGGCATCGGTGGCAGCGCGGCTGGCACTACCTGTTCCATCATGACACCAGTATCCGATCTCGACTCTCAGAAGCGGCAGGCGGCGCTGCGAGCCACCGACTACGTCACCGCCGGCATGGTCGTCGGGCTCGGTACCGGTACGACCGCGAAACACTTGATTGTGGCGCTTGGTGAACGCGTGCAAGCGGGACTGAAAATCCAAGCCGTACCGACCTCCCACGATACCGCCGCCCTTGCGAGGCAATCCGGCATTCCCCTCATCGAATCCCACAGTGCCTGGACGATCGATGTCGCCATCGATGGAGCTGATCAAGTCGATCCGCACTTCAATCTGGTAAAGGGGGGCGGAGGCGCCCTGCTCAAAGAAAAAATCGTGGCGGCTGCCGCGAAACGGTTTGTCGTCATGGTGGACCATACGAAACTGGTCCCGGCGCTGGGCGGCAGCTTTCCCCTGCCGATCGAAGTCGTTTCCTTCGGATGGGGCAGCACCGCGCGCCACATCGAGCGCGTGTCCGGAGGAGCCGCTGTCCTGCGCGAGCGATCCGGCGCCGTCTTTCAGACCGAGGCCGGCCATGTAATCCTTGACCTGCACATGTCGAAGATTGACGACCCGGCCAGGCTTGAGATAGAACTCAATCAAATTCCCGGCATCGTGGAAACCGGTTTGTTTATCGGACGAACCAGCATCTTGATCGTCGGCCATGCACAAGGCGTCGACGTCACCGCTGCCCCGGAGTCATGAGTGGCGAGCGCCCCGGCCCTCCGTTGTCGCGCCGGCAGATTACGCTTCTTGCCACCGCCTTCATCACCAAGGCTGCTCTGTGGCTCGGTCTGTGGGCCATTACGGAATCGGCCTTCATCACACCTGCAGCCTGGAGCCGCGCAACACTGATCACCAACCCTGGACGACCCAAAAAGAGCATCATGCCATCAACAACGACACCTCAAGATCCCTATCGACTCCCACGCCATGTCATTCCCACTCACTACGACCTGCGGATTGAGCCGGATCTCTCTGCCCATTCGTTCACAGGACATGAGGTCGTGACGCTGACGGTGGTCGAACCCACGGCTGAGATCTTGCTCAATGCCACGGAGTTGGACATCTCGTCCGCCATATTATCCGGAGAAGCGGAGTCGCCACGCACGGGAACCGTGCTCATGGACGAAGAACTCCAGCGATGCCGTATCAGCTTTTCCTCGAGTATCCCATCGGGTAAATGGAAGCTGACCATGGCGTTTCGCGGAACGTTGAATGACAAATTGCGCGGCTTCTATCGCAGCAGCTACAAAGATGAGCAGGGCGTCGCGCACCACTTGGCGGCGACACAATTTGAAGCCACGGATGCCAGGCGTGCTTTTCCTTGCTGGGACGAGCCCCAGTTCAAAGCGGTCTTTGCCGTTACCCTCGCGATCGACCCAACCATGACGGCCATCTCAAATACCCGCATCGTCGATGATCGACAAGAAGGCGGTAAACGCGTCCTTCGATTTGCGGAATCCATGAAGATGTCCACCTATCTGGTGGCCTTCATCGTGGGACGACTGGAATCGACCGCGCCGATCATGGCGCAAGGCACACCGGTGCGTCTCTGGTCGGTTCCGGGCAAGCAACATCTCACGCCGTTCGGTCACGAGATTGCCGTGTACTCTCTCAACTTCCTGGCCGACTATTACGGCATCCCCTATCCTGGCGATAAACTGGATCTGATCGCCATTCCCGATTTCGCCTCGGGAGCGATGGAAAACCTCGGCGCGATTACGTTTCGTGAAACCGCCCTGCTGCTCGATCAGCGAACCGCGACCCATGCGGAACAGGGACGTATCGCCGACGTGGTGGCCCATGAGAATGCCCATATGTGGTTCGGCGATCTAGTCACGATGGCTTGGTGGAATGGGCTCTGGCTGAATGAGGCCTTCGCGACCTTTATGGAAATGCTGGTCGTCGACGCATGGAAGCCGGAGTGGGAACGCTGGACCGCCTTTGGAATGTCTCGCGCCGCCGCCCTATCGGTGGATGGGCTCGTCAGCACCAGGCCGATTGAATTCCCCGTCCGCGCTCCCAAGGAAGCCGAAGCGATGTTCGACGTACTGACCTACGAAAAAGGGGCCTCCGTCCTGCGCATGCTGGAGCAGCATATCGGCTCGACGGTCTTTCGAGACGGCGTTCGCCACTACCTCACCACCCATGCCTATGGAAACGCGGAAACGACCGACTTGTGGGTCTCGCTGGGTCACGCAGCAAAACAGGATGTCCCTGCGCTCATGAACGAGTGGATCTTTTCGCCGGGTTACCCCTTGGTAACGCTGGAGGTCGATTCCCCTTCCATGTTGAAGCTGACTCAGCATCGCTTCGCATACGCGAAGGATGCATCGACGACCTCGCCCGGGCCAGACGCGCAGTGTTGGCACATTCCGATACAGTTGCGCATCACCACAACAGAAGGCACCGAAACTCGACGGTTGCTGCTGAGCGACCGAGAGAACCGTATTCCTCTACCCAAGGATTGGACCTCTGTGCTGGCGAATGAGGAAGGACACGGGTTTTACCGCGTTCGGTACAGCACCGACTTACTCGCCAAACTGCAACAGACCGGCCTGCACGCCCTGGCACCAGTCGAGCGATTCAATCTGCTGAACGACACGTGGGCGTCCACCATTGCCGGCATGGTGTCGCCCGCAGACTATGTAGCCTTGACCGAACACTTCCGTAACGAAAAAGATCCCCATGTTTGGGCGGTGATACTCGGATCATTTTCCACGATGAATCACCTGCTCACAGAACAAGACCGACCGCTGCTGGCCGCCTTCATACAAGATCGGGTGGCGCCGGCATTTCAGGAACTTGGCTGGGTCCCGCGCCCCGATGAGCGTGAACTCGTGAAAGAATTGCGCGGAGACCTCATACGAGTCTTGGGCACCTTGGGCCGCGACCAGGGGATTCAATCTCAGGCAGCCGCGGCCTATGCGGCCCTCCGGCAGCAAACCCGGAATATTGATCCCAACGTGGTTCCGGCCCTGGTTGCCATCCTCGCATATACGGGCGATCATACTCGCTATGACGAATTTCTCGAGCGCTTCCGCAAAGCCTCGACCCCACAAGAGGAGCGACGCTATCTTTTTTCCCTCGCGACGTTTCGAACGCCGGAACTCTTAGAGCAAACCTTAGCCAAAACCCTGACCGACGAAATTCGCACTCAAGACGCCCCCTTTCTTGTCAGCGCCCTGCTTCATAATGTGTACATCCGTGAAAAAGCCTGGGAGTTTGTGAAGACCAATTGGGCGCGCATGGACCGGCTGTTCCCCAAAAGTGGCCTGCGGCGCATGTGTGGTGGCATCGTGGGGCTCTCGACCCCTGAGTTGGAGCGGGACGTGAGAACCTTCTTCACATCACGAAAGATAGACCTCGGCGGAAAGACACTCGAGCAGTACCTGGAGCAACTGCACATCGCTGTGGTGTTTCGCGAGCGCGATCGTGACGCGATTCGAGAGGTGCTGGCTCGCGCAACGTCTTAGCAAAAGCTTAGCCATCATTTCAACAACCAGCCATAATTATGACCTCGTCTCCGAGCCTTCCACGAACACGGTTCGCCTTTCAAAGACGGTGCTCCATGGAGAAAGAATCGTCCTCCCATTATTCGTGTCGGAGAACGGTCAACGGAGGCTGGCCGAGAATGCGGTAGGTGCTGAGGAAGCCAACCAGGAGCGTGAGGAGGACGGTACAGGCCAACCCCAGCGCCAACAACGACGGCTCCAGCGACCAGGGCAGCTCTAAAATAGAGCGCAGTATCACCCACGAAAACGCGCTTGCCAAAACGAGGCCGATCACGCCGGCCACACAACCCAGCAACGCATATTCTGCCGCAAATGACCGGGCAATCAGCCCGCGTGTCGCACCCAAGGCTTTGAGAATCACCGCCTCGTACAGGCGGCGATAGCGAGTCGCCGCCAAGGCAGCCGCCATGACAAGCGCTCCCGCGAGCAGACAAAATAATGCGACGGCCCGAATAGCCAGGGACAGCCGATCCAGTACTCGCGTAAAGGCATGTAGCACCTCGCCGATGTTGATGGCGGTTACATTGGGAAAAGCGGCCACGACCGCCGACTGAAGCGCCACCTCGTCCTGGGGGGCTATGTGCGCGGTCGCCACATAGGTCATCGGCGCCCCCTCTAATGATCCCGGAGAAAAGATCATGTAAAAATTGGTCGAAAAGTTTCCCCATTCGACTTTTCGGATGCTCGCCACCTCAGCCTGAATGGCCACTCCCTGCACATTGAGTTCCAGAACGGCACCGAGGTCAACGCCCAAGCCTTTCGCAGCATCCTCCTCGACCGACACTTGCGGCCGCTCGAAAACCTGCCCCGGCCTCCACCAGGAGCCTTTGACGATCGTATTGTCCTTGGGCAGCTCCTCAAGAAACGTCAGTACATACTCGCGGCTCGCATACCAATTCTTTCGCTTTGCTTCTCGTGTCTGATTGGGTTGCTCCTCCTGCTCCGGCTCAACTTGTACCTTCCGACCATTGATGGCAAGCAATCGCGAACGAACGAGGGGAGTCAACTGCGTCTTCAGATCTCCCGTGCGTTGATGGACCAACTCCACAAATCCTCGCGCTTGGTCAGGCTGGATATCGATAAAAAAGAAGGTGGGCGAATCGGTCGGTCGATTATCACCGACTTGGCGAACCAACGCATGCTCGAGCAAGGCGATGACCAGAATGACCATGACCCCAATGCCAATCGAAAGCATGACCCCTAGAGTTTGTCCCCCGGGACGCTGGATGTTGCCGAGTGCCTGACGCACAGAAAGGGCACGTGGCATGGGCAGAGAGCGCATGGCGAAGAGAAGCGCATTCGCCGCAAGGACCATGGTCACAACGGCGACCAGTAAGCCACCGATGAAGAGACCTCCGATGGTCAGTGACCCGGCCTGCCATATCGAAAGGCCCGCCAAGCCCAGACCGATCCCGGCAGCTGTCGCTGTTCGAACCGGATCTGCTGTCAGCGGCCCGATCGCACGTCGCCACAGCGAGGTGTGGCCTGGCAGAGGAAGCCTACTGTCCACGTCGATCTCGCGCCGGAAGATAGCCGCGGGCTTGATCTCCCGAATCGTCAGCAATGGCCAGAGGCTGAACAACAGCGTGGTCAGGATGCCCAGTCCGAGCCCTTTCACAAGGGGAGCAACCGCCGCAGGTGAGAGGAGCGACGAAAATTCAACCTGCTGAAGCAGGTCAGTTGCCAGCAATGTCGACACGGCCTGCGGAAGAATCACCTGTAAAGCGATTCCAATTCCAACGCCCACACTGCTGCCGACGATCCCCAAGGCTATGGCCTGCCCAAGATATGACAGAATAATGGTTCTGGACTCGGCACCCAAGGCCTTCAAAATGGCGATAGATTGAAACTTCTCCCGAACAAACGCTTGAATCGACAGGGCCACGCCAATCCCACCGACAAAGAGCGCCGTCAAGCCCACGAGCCCCAAATACCGGGTCAACTGATCAAGAAATTGTTTGAGCTGGGGCTGAGCCTCACGATAAGACGAAACCTGTGCCGACTCACTAACCAGCCGGTCCCGAAGCTCATGGAGCAGCGGGGAAATAGCCATGGACTCCGGCAGCTTCAGGAGATGCCGCTCACGAAGACGACTCCCGGGTTTGACGAGATCGGCCGCCGCCAGTCCCTCCTGAGAAATCAGCACCCTCGGCCCCAAACTGAACATATTAGCCATTCGGTCCGGTTCGATATGAATCACCCCCGTGATTCGGAACGAGGCCTGCCCAATCTTAATTGGGTCACCCACGACGAGCCCAAGACGGATCAACAAAGATTCCTGAACGACTGCGCCAAGGCAGGCCTCATGGCAGCTGTTCGCGTCCGCGCTCAGAAGCTCCATAAGAGGTCGATCAGGGTCAAGTCGCACGACGCCGTATAATGGATATCGTGAGTCGACAGCCTTCAACTCCACCAATTGAGTCTTCGCTGCTTCGCCTTGAAATGACGGATCACCCGGTGAGGCCATCGCAACCAGCTCACTCACGTGGGTTCTATACACGCCTCGCGCTTCGAGGCCTTGCAGCAGAGCGATGCCCGGTGCGCTCAATGGCCGGGAGAGTCGAATCTCCAGATCTCCACCAAGCAATCCTCGAGCCTCTCTTAAGACCGCCTGTTCGACATTCGATGAAAAAAGCGACACTCCAACGACCGCCCCCACGCCCAGCGCGATACAGGCCTGGAAATACAGAAAGTGCCGCCAAGCCGATCGCAATTCACGCGAGGCCATGGTAAGCCAAAAAGGCATCATCGATCGTGGTCGGAGATCCTATGCTGAAGGTAAGACAGTTCGTCGGACGCGATCCGGCCATCCCGGAGAGTGATCACGCGTTCCATGGAAGCAGCCAAGTTGTGATCGTGGGTGACGAGAACGAGCGTCGTCCCCACGTCTCGATGCATGGCAAGAATCAGATCGATAATCTGTTGTCCGGTATTCGAATCCAAATTACCGGTGGGCTCGTCGGCCAGAAGGATTGGTGGACGACAGGCGAAGGCGCGCGCGACGGCCACCCGTTGTTGTTCGCCACCCGAGAGCTGGACAGGATAATGCGAGATACGGTGCCCGAGCCCCACGGCATGCAGTAGTTCGTGAGCTCGTTGTCGCCCCCCCCCATCCCCTGAGAGTTCGAGAGGGACCGCCACATTCTCCAATGCCGTCAAGGTCGGGATGAGATAAAACGACTGAAAGATGTACCCGACATTGGCAAGGCGCAAGCGTGCCATCGCCTGTTCGCGCAACCTTGTAATTTCCACACCGTTGAGCCAAATGGTGCCGGAGGTAGGGCAATCCAGACCAGCGATCAGACCAAGCAGCGTTGATTTGCCGCTGCCCGAGGGCCCTACAATCGCGACCTTTTGTTTATCTGGAATATCAAAGGAAAGGTCATTGAGAATTGTGACCTTCTGACCGGCAGCCGTGAGTTGCATTGTAAGATGTTGAACGGCAATCATTTCAATATGAATCGGGTAGCGAAACGCTCTCGATAGATTTTTATTATACTGTACAGATGACGAACTGTTTGAAGCCGTTCCGACCTGCTGTCCCTGTGAGGACGACATGCATGTTGGCCGCCGTATTGATCGGAGTGCTTGGATGCGAGCAATCCACTTCATCTACCTCTACTCCGGAACCCGCTGCTGCCTCCGCTTCTCACTCATCGACCGACGAGTTATCTCACCATGAACCGGATTCGCTCACAACGACCACCCCCTCCTACGATCGACTTCGAATTGTTGCCTTTGGCGATAGTTTGACCGCCGGCCTTGGAGTTTCCCCAGCACAATCCTACCCTACGCAGCTGCAAAGGCGGCTCGATGCCCTGGGGCATTCGTATCAGGTCGTCAATGCCGGAGTCAGCGGGGAAACTACGGCTGGCGGCCTGCGTCGAGTCGCGTGGATCCTCGCCGCCAAACCTTACATGGTAATACTGGAATTAGGAGGGAACGATGGATTACGGGGTTTAAGCCTTCCAGAAACGCGCTCTCACCTGGACACCATCATCAGTCGATTCAAAGAAGCGCGTGTACCAGTACTTCTAGTCGGGATGAAACTCCCCCCCAACTATGGCAGGGAATACACGGAACGATTCGAAGCGATGTATCGGGAACTGGCCACGACCCATGCGCTTCCGCTGGTCCCGTTTCTTCTTGAAGGAGTAGGAGGAGATAAGTCGCTCAATCAGGCTGATGGCATTCATCCGACCGGAGAAGGGTATCGCATTGTGGCAGACAATGTACTAAAAATCCTGCTTCCCCTCCTCGATCAAAGGAAGGACGCCTCTCCCGATACGAAAAGGAAGGCGAGGAACACCACACCCTCCTCCTCGGGTAGGAGCGACACTTCACGCAATAAGTGAGCAACTGCGCGGGGCTAATTCTTACTAAAGAATGTGTCGTAGACTCCGTAAGCCAAGACAATAGCGATCAATGTGTAATACAGCCCCGTGATCCCGCTATAATCCGGCGGTCCTTCACTCACGTTGGCGAATGCAGCAGTCGTCTGCAATGTCAGAAGTCCACTCGCGAGTCCTGCGATCAGTTTATTCATGATTTCCTCCTGTATTCACGGAAGCTTAAAAGAAGGAGGCATTGTACTGAAAAAACGCTGGGGGACGCAAGGGGTGTGCTTGGAACTGTTGAAAAAACCCGGACAGTTTCGGAAATTTTTAACAGGGCCCGCGTTGCGACGTTCTTAACGATTATTCAAAGATTTCAACATCGTTGCAACATCCCGACAAGTATCGGCCAGGTTTTCCAATCGGCGGCTCTTATCAGTTAAAAGACTCGCAATGGCCTTTACTTCAACATCAAACTGCTCAATCTGGCGAGAGAGGTCACTGGTCTTGTTCACAGCCGATTTCTGTTGCTCCACTTCCCGCTGAAGATCTTTGCATATCAATTGTAGGGATTTCGATTCCTTTACAGACGAGTCCAGATCTTGAGTCAATCGGGCAACCATCGCATCTCGGTCTCGAACATCTAGATCAAGACGGGCCTGCACCACCTCGCCAGCCCGCCTCCGCTCATCCAACTGCCTGATTATTTGGGTCCATGTAGACACCACACCCGCGCCCATCGTGGGCTGGTCAGGAACCGGCTGGTCGGTCTGAATCGCATGAACCACTTGTTGCATCCACGCTGTGAATTGCGTCAGTTCGCTCAGCTTCACGTCACCGGAAGGGGCGAGGCCCGCCCCTGTCTTTTCTTCTTCAAAACGAGGGGTGACCGCTCTCGGCTTGGGAACGATTCGTGGCTTTGACCAACGCTGGTATTCAAGAAGCGCCGCCACTCCATGCCGGCAAATCGGCTGTTCAGATAACGTACAGGAACATTTGGCTTCTAAATATCCCTGAGTCAGTCGAATGGCTTGTTCATACAGCCCCGAATTGCCCATGACCGAAGAGGTCAATTCTGTGTCCGACGCGTCCACCATCTGAACGCGACGCTCGGCCTGATATTGCTTACCTAGTTGAAAGGCATTAGGCTCCACGACCGAGCTGATCATTGCCGGCTCCAGTAAACTGAGGCGATCGGCCGAACACGCGATTCTCCCCTTCATAAGACCACCTATGAAATGGTGAGTACTGTGAAGTCGTTGCTGCAGCCTGACCAGTGATCGCCTCAGTGCCATTGAATCCCCACCTTCCACGTCCACTTGTCCGACGAGGCCCGAGTGTATGTCAGACTTCGCCAGGCATCTATCCCGCAGGCGAGGGGATTCTGACTGCATCATTCATAGAGCCGAATTTTTCACGTCGGAAGCTGGGTGGTCTTAACGGCACCGTCGAGTGGGTCCTTGAGAGCCCTGTGGTGTCAGCCACACATAGTCGGCAATCCCTTCTTTCATAGCTTGCCAGAAATCCACCGTTCGTCCGCCCTCGAACGTGGCCATATAGACCGTCACCTGCTTCAATCCCTCCGGCAACCGCCGAGCCACACGATTCGGTACCGGCAGCCCATATTGCACATGGCCGCCTCCTGTATAACTAACCACCGGGCCCTGCATAGGGCTTCCTTCTCTGCGTATTCGCCTCAGGGCGATGACCAGGGTCTTCGCCATAGCCTCGTCCCTCACCATGGACGCCTCATACATGGTCTGATAATCATCCGGCGATCCACCTCCATGGCAAGCCTGAAGTTGAGATACGATCCGAGACCGATAGGCAGGGTCATCGACAATCGTCTCACCCTCCATGCCCCACCGTCGCCATTCGGCCTGCTCCTTGACCTGAACCAGACCTTGTTTCACGATCTGCCTAATCAACGCCTTCGGAGGATTCATCGCTATTAAAGGAAGCTCGTGTTCTTTGGCAAACTGCACCAACGGTTCATAATCTTCGAATGGGCCTCCCCAATTCTGCTTCCACGACACTCGCTCGAGAAATTCCTCGCGAACCGTCGGCTTCAAACCAGGATAATGATCCAAGGCTGCCTGGCCATCCCATCCGAACATCTCCATTGCGAGCACTGGTCGGCGCCCCTGAGCCATTAGAGACCGAAGCACCGTCAACGCTGCGGCAATATGGAAGGGGTTGTGATGTTCTTCCCCTAGATAAATCGTGTCATACGAAGCGAGGCTTTCCAACCAGCTATCCATGGGGACCGACAGGCCGGTCCGGGCATCCAGCACTTGGCCTGCCTCCCATCGCTCCCAGGCCTCCCGGGTTACCAGCGACGCAGTATCTTTCGAGTGACAGCCGAACATGACCACCATTAGGCCGACGATGGAGAAAAGCCGGAGCGCCAGTCGGCGAACCATGCCGCACATCTTGAGTGGGTTACGCATACGCTCTACTAACATACGCCCGAGAGGCTCGCAAGATGGCTCTCTTGACTCCTTTGCGACGAGCCCGATACTCTGCTTTCGCGCAGAGGAATCATTCTCTCCAGGTCACGCAGGAACCTTTAGGCGCAGACTCAATTCATGAACGTTGATCCTGATAGTCTGGCCACTTTTCGACGGCAGGTCACATCCACCCGGTCCTCGGATGCCATTTCGTGGGAAGCCTCCCGTCAACTCGTCACCCCTACGCAGTGGCCGACGACCCTGCCATCGCTCCTTGAAGCCGTGGAAACCTCCACATTTCCGAATGAGATCAAACGGAACCTGATGACCACTCTGTCGCAGATCCATACACCCTCGGCCAGTCACTCATTCGGTGACGCACTCAAGAAACTGACAGGCCTTCCTCCCACGAAAGCCCTGCGTTCTCTCTGCGTTCTCTTTGACGTTCGATCGGCACCGCCGGAGAAGTGGCCGCTTCCGGCGCTCACGGCAGACGTGGTCGACACATTCGTTCGGCGACATTCCAACCCCTTCGATCTTCTGACAGAACAAGTTCCCGCCTCCGTGTTGGACCTGGGAGCAGGCGATCTGTCGTTCGCGGAGGAACTCGTCGGGTGCTATGAGCCGCGGTTAGCGACGCAAGACAGATCGCTCATCCTCCACTGTCTCGATCGGCTGGATCCAGATTCTCAACTCGGTGGACCGTTGCATGCCCACCCCTTTCGCCTGAGCGGCCTAAGATCCAGGCCCAGGGTGCAATTTCGTTTCTATGGCGATCAAGATATGTTTGCCGTCGAGCCTCTGATAAGGGACCACCGTCTCGCCACGCGATACCTCATTGTCACCTGCTGGGCACCTGCCAATCCCACGTTTGCCTATGAGCCCACCCGCCTCTCCGCGGCATTCCTTGCCGAAGAATTACGGCGCACCAAAGGAGACTCCCGACAAGTCACCTATGGGAAAGAATCCGCGCTCGAAGTTCTTCACGGCGGCAGGAACCTTCTCTTTCCCTGGTGGAAGTTTGATATCCGTGGTCCGCTTGCCCTGCTCGAGCTGATGGCGACCAGGGGAACTCTCTGTGTGTTGGGGGCCGTCGACTCTCAGGTCTTTTGGGAAGTCTTGTCGCAGCTGATGGAAGATTCCGCCGTGAGGCCGCCGAATGTCGTCTTGTCACAGGAGAATATTCCGGGACTGTTTGGAGACACATTTGACCAACTTTCAGCCCTTCCTCATGGGGCAGTGTGCCATTTGTCCGATCTCACCCCATTACGCCGGAACTTTCCTTCCGTCCTTCCGGCAGATTCCCTTTGCCCTGCCGGCTATCGCTTCAAACAGGTGACGATTCGGCGTGGTGCCCTCCTTGAAGACCTCCCGGCGAGCAGTACAGCCAGACGATTTCGGGATATGGCGGAGGAAACCCCACCTTGGTTTCTCACGCTTGTACCCGAGCTGATTCCCAGGATGTAATGCGCCGACGTGGAGAACGTCTGCTGACCAGACCCGGCACCTATGCGTGTAAAACCCGTATAAATTGACGGTCCATGGACCCTTTGTTAGACTTCGGGCATCACACCCCCTATGTCGAGCGTGGCCTTCGTCAGAAACATCCCATCGTGAATTCTTCTCAATCAATCAAATTACTGCAGGACAATATCGCGCTGGTCATCAAGGGCAAGGCGCGCGTCATTGAGATGGCCATCGTCTGCTTGCTGGCGCGCGGACACCTTCTGATCGAAGACGTGCCGGGAGTCGGCAAGACCACGCTGGCGCACAGCCTCGCACGCTCGCTGGATTGTTCCTTCAAACGTATCCAGTTCACCAGCGACTTGCTCCCTTCCGATATTGTCGGCATCTCAGTGTTCAACCGCCAAAAACAGGCCTTTGAATTCATGCCGGGACCGCTCTTTGCCAACATCGTGTTAGCCGATGAAATCAATCGCACGACTCCCAAGACGCAAAGCAGTTTGCTGGAAGCAATGAGTGAAGCGCAGATTTCAGTCGATAACCACACCCATCCCTTACACCAACCATTCATGGTTATTGCCACGCAGAACCCTGCGGAGTACCACGGCACATTCCCGCTGCCTGAGTCACAATTGGATCGCTTCCTTATGCGACTTCGCATCGGATATCCTACGCCCGATGAAGAAAGGAAGGTACTGGATCGGCCTGCCTTGTTGCATCCGGCGGACGAGATTCATGCGGTGCTCACAGCGCAACACATTTTGGATCTCCAGGCCCAAGTTGAAAAGGTCCGGCTCGACGACAGCCTCATGGAGTACCTCCTCGCGATCGTACTGGCTACACGGCGCCATGACTTGCTGTCGCTGGGGGTCAGTACTCGAGGGGCACTGGCCCTGTGCCGAGGAGCTAAGGCATTAGCCCTGGTGCGTGACCGAACCTATTGCCTTCCCGAGGACATCAAGGAGCTCGCCCCAACCATTCTTTCTCACCGTGTGATGCTGAACCGATCGCAGGGGGTGCGCGCAAAAAGCTTCGATCAGGCTGAGCAAGTCATTCAACATATTCTCGATACCGTCCCAGTCCCCCTGTAACTGCTCCACCGGTGCCGGACGGATGTGCCATGGGCAGGAAGGCGCAATGGCGCTCGGCGACCGTGCGATTCTCACCATGCTGACGAGTACTTGGCAAGCATCTATCCGGCGGATCACCCGACGCCGCGCCCTTCGGCTGACGACCGAAGGCACTCGCTTTCTGTTGCTGACCCTGGCTGTCGCGATCGCCGCCCTCAACACCGGCAACAACCTGTTCTACCTTCTGCTGGCCATGATGCTGAGCCTGGTTGTCCTCTCCGGGCTGCTCTCGGAACAATGCGTGCGGCGATTGGAATTTCATCGACATCTGCCGGAGTATCTCTTTACGAATGAACCAGCGACCCTGTCCCTCTGGGTGGCCAATCGCAAGTCATACGTCCCGAGCATGTCCATCCGGCTGCTCGACGTCGTGGCAGGACAGGATTTCGATCGCGGGATTCACCTCTCGCATCTCGCTCCTCGCTCCTCGACGCTGATCTCCTACCAACTGCTGGTGCGGCGACGTGGACGGTATCGATTCGACGGAATACATGTCGTCACGCCGTTCCCCTTCGGGCTGTTTCATAAAACGGCGCTCTATTCCCTTGAAGCCAGCATCCTCGTCTGTCCGGAGATAATTCCCCTACCCGAGCTGCGACTCTACGAATTGGGCGCCGTGGGACAGGACCACACCCTGGCTCGGCGCGGACCAGGAAACTCGCTTTATAATTTACGCGAGTTCAGACCAGGCGATGATTCACGAGCCATTCACTGGATGACAACGGCCCGCACGGCGAAGTTGATGCTCAAAGAAACTGAAACGGAAGACCAGCGATGGGTGACGGTGGCAATGTCGACTGTCGCTCCTGTCGAAGAGGATAGGACGTTCGAACGGGCACTTTCAGTTGTTGCATCGCTGCTTGACCTCTTTCTGAAAGGGGGATACCAGGTTCGTCTGCTACTCGGCGATCAGGAGGAGACCCTGGCCAGCGGTCCTGAACAGTTCCTGCAACTGCTTCAACCCCTGGCGCTCTGCGAGCGACGCCCTGTGACGTCGACGGCCGTTATTCAGCAGAAACAGGTACAGGCGCTGACGGAATCGCACGGGGGACTGACCATCCTGGTCTTACCTTGGACTGGTCCGGGCAGGCACGATGTGGGGACAACCGTCGATTACGTCATTTCTCCACAGTCGCACAGGGATCTCTTCGATGCCGCTGAATCACGCCTTCCGGCTTAGCGCTATTCTGCTGGCCGCCACCAGCTTCACGAGTCTCGCACTCGCATTGGCACTGCCCATCTGGCTTCTCAGCCTCGCAAGTGTGACATTTGCCCTGGCCTTCCTGCGCATACATCATGCGTCGCGGATCTCGGGGCTCGTGATTCGTCTCCGTCTCTCTGCCATCACGTGGAACGTATTTCTCTTACTTGCGTTCGTCGGATTCTGGATCGACCTCCTGCTGCTATCGCAGGAGCTGCTTCCGGCCGGCATCCACTTTTTGGTACTCCTCTTAGTCAACAAACTCGCGAACCTCGATCAACGACAAGACGTCTTACATCTCTACGCGATCAGTGTGATTATCCTTCTCGCCTCTGCCGCACTGACCACACAAATCTGGTATGCGCCCGTCTTTTTTCTCTACCTCGTAACCGGCGTGTGGACCCTGCTGCTCTATCACCTCGTGAAAGAGCAGGACGAGGGCTCGGCCGGCCGATCGGTACAGTGTGGCCAGGGGAGGCCGGCCTCGTCGCCCACTCGCATTACAGTCAGGTTTTTTTGGCTCACCAACGCCGTGGCCTTCAGCGCACTGCTCCTCACCCTTCTATTCTTCTTTTTCATTCCGCGTATTGGGGCAGGATTTTTTCAACAGCATCACGGAGAAAGCTTGCGCACCACAGGGTTTACGGAGCACGTCGATCTGGGAGCCATCGGTCCGGTGAAACAAGACCCCAACATCGTCATGCGAATAGAGTTGCCGGAGCTAGTCGGAGACAAACCTAGACGAGAGCCTCTGTATCTCCGCGGGGTGGCCTATAATCGCTACAATGGAAGATCCTGGAGCAATAGCCTGTCGCACCGTCGCATGCTCACCGAACTTCCTCAGGGCACGTTTACCCACAAAACGCCCGGCAGTAAATTCGATGGAACGACGAGAGGTATCCGACAAGACATTCTTCTTGAGCCCCTTGATACGGCCGTGCTCTTCGGGATCTCAACTCCCTTCTCCATCAAGGGAGGTTTCCTCTCGGTACAAGCCGATCTAATGGGGTCCCTCCACCTCCCCTTTCCGTCACACACTCGCCTTCACTACACGGTCTACTCTCTCCAAGCCCGCCTGGAATCAGACGAGGAACGAGTGGCTACCGCATTCCTGTACCCTGAGTTTATCGTCCAACAGTATCTCCAAGTTCCGGCACTGGACGTTCAGATCATCGACATAGCGCGCCGAGTGACCCGGCCCGCCACCAGCATTTTGGAAACCGTACAGTTGATCCGGGCACATTTGCTCACCAGCTACCGGTATAATTTGGATGTGCCCTCCCTGCAGTCTGCTCATCCGCTGGAAGATTTCCTCCTGACTCGGAAAACAGGGTACTGCGAACACTATGCGACCGCGATGGTCATGCTGCTTCGCTCAGTCGGAGTTCCGGCGCGATTGGTCACCGGATTTCTCGCCACGGAATGGAATGAATTTGGAAATTACTATACGGTTCGTCAACGGGACGCCCATGCCTGGGTTGAAGTCTATTTTCCGCAATCAGGATGGATCACGATGGATCCGACCCCTTCCGCCTCGGAAGCAACGAGTCAAACGTGGTGGCGATCGGCCGGCAGTGTGGTGGATTCCGTCCGTCTCAAATGGGACAGCTTGTTTATCAACTACAGCGTAAACGATCAGTTCGGCGTCGTGCAGGGCATCCGGGAAAGTGGAGAGGCTGTACGTACAAAAATGTCTGAGTCCCTAATCACCATGCTAGGGAACGGAGCCACCCTCCTCGGTCGATTCCTGAAGGCGCTCATCCCGTCCAGCGTTCCACGAACCGCAATTCTTATCATATTGGCGATCATGACAAGTTATCTCGTCCTGCATATGCTGCGAGGCCATGAACGGGGATCCTCGGGAGGAGATTCGTATTCGATGAATCAGCGTGTCGTCGTCACCCTGTACACCAGCATGGTTGACCAATTGTCGAAGCACGGCATCAGGAAGGGGGCCAGCACCACACCCCTGGAATTTCTTCACCATGTTCGCGATCAATGGCCTGAAGCCTGGCCCGCTGCCGATGCCTTGACTCGTCTTTATACCCGTGTTCGCTTTGGGCAAGCGCCTCTCACGGCAGAAGAATGCATCACGGCGCAGCGCCTGCTACACACCCTTCAAACACTTAGACGGCCAGTTCATCTTTCGCTGAGGCGATAACATATTCCCATCTGACGAACCAACGCTCCCAGGCACACTTCATCACACAGGACGTGGGCCATCGACCTAAGTCGAAGAATCCCGCCGCCTATAGTCGGATCGCAAACAGTAATCTGATCGGGATTTGTACAGATAGGGCATCGCCTCCTGATATGATGATCTGTGAGCGAGGCGTGCCACCCTGGACAACACGCTCAGCTGCATTCAGACACCGGAAATGAGCGGAGCTATCTCACAGTCTAGGCTGCTTCCCGGCAATGCTCTCTTAGCTCCTCCACTTGACCTTTAATAGGTGGGGGCTCGGAATCGATCAGATGGTTGACCAGTATCTTCAAGAGTGTCCAGACGAGTGGGATCATGAAGAGC
This sequence comes from Nitrospira sp., assembly GCA_021323395.1. GTDB lineage: Bacteria > Nitrospirota > Nitrospiria > Nitrospirales > Nitrospiraceae > Nitrospira_A. Next base: position 5,187 of record JAJONL010000005.1, on the reverse strand, counting down.
ATACTGAATATGATAAATTCCGGGGCCAACATGCCAATTCCTCCCTTGCTAAACTTCCCGATGCCGCTGATCGACCAACTTCTATAGATGCGCCGTAATAGACCCCAGCTTTTCATAAGGGTCTCGTTCATTGCACAAGCCTAGAAGATCCAACGCGGGACCATTTCCTACGGGACGAAAGGTTACGAGGCAGGCCCCGGAATGAAGCGATCTGATTGGCCGACGCCGCACGCAGGATGAGCGAGCCATGGATGACGACGGCTTGGTGAGAGATCCAAAGAGCGATGGTGGTGTTTGTGAAATACCTACGCCATGAAGAGACCCATCCTGATCCCACGGGGCACCGTCTGTCCTATAGGGATGTCTTATCCGGGGCATTGTCGCGGGCATTGCCTCTGTTCATCCACATCTTCGAACTCTGTGAAAAGTTCTTTACGAGGTCTGCCCGTCTGGAAGGATGTCCGCAAGTCCCGACCCTGAAGAGGCATCCCGTCCGCTACTGCATGGCCACAACAGGAGGAGTGACTCGCAGATGTCGAGCCAGCCGATCTGCTACCAGCGCGTGCCCCCTGGTATTCCAATGGCCATCCGATGCAAGTACATCTTCCCCCGCCTGAAGCGCATCATGTACGGCGTCTGGAACGTCTGTCCAGTATTGAATAGCGTGACGCCGGGCAATGCCTTCAAAGGCCGTGTTGTACGGTTCTTCGTTTTCGCAGCTAAACGCATGGATGGGTATGGATCCGGCGCGGGCTCGAACGCGTGCCATGAGTTCATCGGTGGTCTGGACAGAACGAGCGAATCCAGGATGGGCAAACCCCTCACGTCCGATCGCATGCTCGACGGATTCGGATGCGGTCTGCGCCCGCAATCGATCGGCGCGGCTCGCCATGAAGTACAGGAACCGACTGTGACGGCTTATCCATTCCCGTACCTGTAAGCCCAAGGGCTTGGGCGAGTGTAAGTGAATTTGCCCCTGCTCCCAATAGGGCCTGGTCCAACCGTTGTTGTTTATTGTGCTCGCAATTTCCAATGCATGATCATTGTAATAAAGTCATTCGTACAAAATTGCCATAACATGACGGTGGGCTGAATCACATCCATTACCTCGTCCAGAATCATATATTCTTGTAGGGTGCCATAGCCGCCGGCGCCGTACGCAAACACTTCGATTCCCAACCGTCTTTTGAGGAGGGCGTGATACGTCTTGTCGTCCGAGACGGCCGACGCTTGCGCAAAGGCGTCACCAATGACCAGGAGTTTTGCCTCGCGAGTCTGCACGTTGCCGTACTGCCGAAAGCCATGTGCGCCTTGCGAACGGTGCACGGGATATATCGCCACGCCTGCGGTAGTTTCTACGAGATCCTGCGTGTACCAGTCCGTCGCCCGCCAACCAAGGCGGGGGTCGAGCACAATGGCTCCGACTCGGCCCGAGGGTGTTTCCATGAAGGGGATACCATCCCGGACTAAATATACGGTACGAATTGCTACTTCCCGATGACGACGCCTGCGACAAGGAGCAGGAGGACGCTGAGTACCGAGGCAGCAAGAAGGAGCTTGCGCATCGCCATCACTCACATCACCGTGCTCAAGCCGAGGGCACAGATGACGCCACCTCACTAAGAGGACAACTCGCCAAGCTCACAGGGGGATGGCAAGCATAGTCCCCATCACGTATTGTTGTTGGTGCGCACTCTCGGGTTGCCAGAAACGCTCATATGGACCGATCAGTTTTTAATCGCGGTTAGTTCGAGGATAAGGATGATAAGAACGGTGGCAAAAAGAATTGCCGATACGACGGCTAGTTTCTTAAATTGGCTGTTTCTTACCTTCAGCGCACTGAAGTTTCGATCATAGTAGTGACTCATCTACCGCCCTCAGTTCCCTCCGGTGGTTCCCTCCGTGGGCGGACATTGTTTGTCCGTCGCCAGGCACATCATGCGAATTCTTCTCTAATGCCACGCTGAGGATGCTGAGGATATGGCGACGCTCATACAGATATTGCGCCGTGCCTTCGGCTCGGTAGCTACCTTTGGGTCTTTGGCGAAAGTCATCGATGCGCTGCCGTCTGCATCTGTCCCCTTAAAGCCGGCGACAGGGTGACATAAGAGACCAGAGTTGAGGAATCAGGGATATCCTGGGAAACGGACCAATTCCACCTGAGGAGAGAGACAGTCTAGCGGTCTATGAACTAATTTGGCTGGACGAGACCTGTGCGGATAGCTAAGCGGACAAGCCCCGGCACATCATGTATCTCGAGCCGCTCCATGAGCTGCGCCCGGTGCGTTTCAACGGTCTTCACACTGAGAACAAGGCGTTGTGCGATTTGCTTCGTCGAGCATCCTTCCGCGATAAGTTGAAGGATTTCCCGCTGGCGGCCGGTTAACCGTGCAAGCGGGCCGGTTGGGGCCTCCCCTTTTCGACAATAGGCATCCACGGGAAACTTTGCCATGCTTGGCGTGAGATAAATTTCCCCTCGCCAAACCGCCTTGATGGCCAACTCCAATTCGTTTCGGTCGGCATCTTTGAGCAAATACCCCGCGGCTCCTGCGCGAAGCGCTTCCTTGAGGTACTCCTCATTCGTATACATGGACAGCATCAGAATCTTGGTCCGCGGACATTCCTGCCGGATGCGCCGAGTGGCTTCAAGGCCATTCATGCCTGGCATCGCAATATCCATCAACACCACATCGGGCTCGAGTTCTTTCGACATCCGCACTGCGCTTAGACCATCACTCACCTCCCCGATTACTAAAATCCCATGGATTTTCTCCAACAATACCCTAAAGCCTGCTCGTACCAACGTATGATCCTCGACGAGTAATACCCGTGCGTCATTCATGTTTGGTCTCGACCGACTTAGGATCCAATGGAAAGGCCGCGTGAATTTCAGTGCCATCAGCAGGAGCTGAATGGATCGTAATGTATCCTCCGGCCAGGCGCACCCGTTCTCCCATTCCGGAGAGCCCCACACTCGTCCCGGCACGATCCCCTGTGCCGATCAGTGCCGGATCAAACCCGATTCCGTTGTCGCGGATGAAGAGATTGAGCTGCCCGCGACCGATTTCGAGACGAACCTCCACTGCCGTTGCATTCGCATGGCGCGCCACGTTGGTGAGGGCCTCCTGGGTGAGCCGGAAGCAGGAAATCTCCACTTCAGGAGACGGTCGCGGCATGATTTCGTCGGCTATAAACGCAATCGCCCATCCGGCACGTTCTGCCTGCCGCCCCACATACCACCGGAGAGCGGGAACGAGGCCCAGTTCATCAAGCATTGAAGGCCTCAGATCCAACGACAGATTTCGGATATGCCGCAGCACTTGATCGAGTATCAGCAAACTGTCGGAAACCTGTTTCTCCATCCCCTCTGCCGTCACAGTTTCTCCAAACTCCCGGAGGTTCAGTTTTATGGCCGTCAGCGCCTGCCCGATCTCATCGTGCAAATCCCGGGCAATAGCGCGGCGTTCCAACTCTTGGACTTCCATCAGCCGCTGGGACAGGATTTGCAATCGCTTGTTGGCATCACTCAAATCCGTGGTGCGCTCTTTGACGCGGAGTTCCAATTCTTCATGCGCAGCCTTGAGTGCTTCTTGAACCAGTTTTTGCTGCGTAATATCCGTATTCAGCTCGAGACTGCCGCTCGGCACGCCAGTAGAGTTTTTGAGGAGCGTCCACCGACTGGAAACCGTGATCTTGCTTCCATCTCGAGTCGTATGCAGGAGTTCTCCAGTCCAGTGGCCAGTAGCCAAGAAGGTCTTTCTGATTTCTGCCAAAGGCTGCGGAAACACAGTTTTCAGGAATTCGTGAATATAAGCGCCGTGGGCTTCCCCGCTGGTCCACCCATAGAGTCGTGCTGCCCCATTGTTCCAGTAGCTAATGGTGTCGCGCTCCAGATCACGAATGAGAATCGCATCGTTGGCGAGATCGAGTAGTTGCGCTTGTTGTTGAAGAACCTTGTCCGACCGAACGTCCCGACGGATCTCTTGGAGCACCATAACATACCCAGAAATTTGACCCGCGGCATCGGCTACGGCACTGACAGACAGATGAATCGGAACCTGCCGGCCAGTGCGGTGCACATAGGTCCAATCGCGCTTGGTTGTACGACCCGGTACGGTGTTCGCGACGATGACACGAAATTCATCGATTTCTCCTGCGCCCAGTTCGGATGCATGTGCTGCGGCTCGCTGCCTCACTTCCAGTGCATCGTGAAAGGCGGCGAGGAGATGCGTTCCAACGACCTCCACCGCCTCAAACCCTAAGAGACATTCCGAGGCCCTGTCGAAGCTCGTGATGATTCCAGTCCATCCCGCTCTCCGTCATTATCACCTCTCGAAAAAGGAACCCAGTTGGTGTACAGGTCGACAGTATTTCTAACTGCGCTGGTTAAGCCAATGCCACCGGACTGCCGACACATATCAAGCGAGAGGTGGTCGCTCCCACTCGCCCATTCTCGCAGGATGAAGCTGACCCACACTCGCCACGAAGACGTGTCGCAAAGATTGGCTGTCAAGCCTGGATAGGAAGCACGGCCGGTTGCGGTCTAGAACTGCCTCTACTGAGGTCAGCAGAGGTGAGACCTAGTGGCGGACTCAGCATGTCAGTACGACGTCCATCGCCACATATGATGTCATAACATCATTTCCTTGTTGCGCAGTCAGACCAAGTATGGTGTCCAACCTGCCCCCCGGCACGAGCGCCAGCACCGAGAGGGATGTATTGCGGCGAGTCCACTAATTAAACCAGGCCCTCCCGCATATTTATGACAGGCAATTCTGCATGGAGAAGGGTATGCAACGAAGAGCCCGATGGCTGTTTTCAGATGATGAGGGTCGGCTATAGACTCATTAGCCTGAGTAACCCCCAGACCTATCGTTTTGGTTTGAACACCGAGATGCGACGGGATGAGATCAAACTTTCAGTGGCAATCTATTGATTCCGACCGACAGGTTCTAGGGGTCTTGCGAAGCAGCCTAATCTAGGCCAACAGCGGCCAGGACGCACGCTATACGCAGTCTCTCGCTGGAAAGTCTCAGAGAGGGAGTGTTGATTCTGGAGCGCATTCACCCTCAGATATCACAAAACTATCACAATGAGGGTGAGAGCGTCGGGGAGTGTTGTGCAAGTGCTTGATAAAATTGGAGCGGGAAACGGGATTTGAACCCGCGACCCTCGCCTTGGCAAGGC
>JAJONL010000167.1 GCA_021323395.1 Nitrospira sp. | reverse complement strand
AATTCAAGAAGGGCGAGGAGTCGACGGCTGTGTCCTGCTGGATCTTCGGCACCTCGGCCGCAGCCGCATCCTCGAACGGCTGCCGCAGATTCGAGAGTTATCGCTGGAATTCGCAGGACTCGATCCGATTGAAACGCCCATTCCGATCCGACCCGGCGCCCATTACCAAATGGGAGGCGTGAAAACCGATGCCTGGGGGGAAACCGGCTTGCCGGGGCTGTTCGCTGCGGGCGAATGCGCCTGCGTGAGCGTACATGGAGCCAATCGTCTGGGAGGCAACTCACTCCTCGAAACCATCGTGTTCGGACGCCGGGCCGGTACGAGAGCCGTTGAATCCATCCGAAGTGGTGACCACCAGCCCATTGCGGAGACAGCCCTGCGCAATGAAGAAGAACGGCTGCACAGTCTCCTGACCAATCCTGGGCCGGAACGTGCCTGGCAGATCCGCGACGACCTCGGCAAGACCATGAGCCTCAATCTCGGCATTTTTCGCACCCAACAGTCCATGCGCGAAGCCATAGCCGCTCTGAAATCGCTGACAATTCGAGTACAGCGGATGTGCGTTCAAGACAAGGGCCGGATCTTCAACACCGACCTGATACAGGCCCTGGAAGTTCAATGCCTGTTGGAGGTCGCGCAGGCCATCGCCGTGAGCGCCCTCGGCCGCGAAGAAAGTCGCGGGGCCCATTATCGAGCCGACTTCCCGACACGCAAGGATGGAGCTTGGCTGCGTCACACCCTCTGCCACCGGCGGCCGGAAGGTCCGCTGCTCACCTACAGTCCCGTCACCGTTACCCGGTTTCCCCCCGCGTAACATCCCAACTCCACCCATCGAGAAAGGCTGCTTACTGAATGTTCCTGCCGGATAATCTAAGTAAGATCTCGACGACAATTGCGCTCTTGCCGTTTTGCGCTATCCTTTTTAATGATTAGCAAGAGGGATCTCCACGCGACTGCACAACGAGCGCCCGGGCGAAGGGTCTTCAGGCACCATGGCAACCATTCACCCCGGCACCGTATCTCTCGCATCTGCGTCCTCGACCGGCTTCCTGCAGGATCCTGCCCAGACTGTTACCTGCCCCTTCTGCAAGACGCCTCTTTCCTGTCCGTCTGTGTCTGACTCCAGCCTGCAGCAACTTCCCTGCCCCTTCTGCACCGAAAACCTCATCGTCCTCAACCCAGAAGCGAGACCAACCGATGAGGCTATGGTCGATTCCCGCGCGGTCGACGCGACAGGCACACCCGATATGTCACGCCGCCTGGCAGGCATTGCGGTGGCGGTCCTTGCCTGTCTGCTGAACTATGCGCTGCTGTTAGGGATGACGTATTGGATGTTCGTCCAAATCAAATCGACGCACGATCCCTACAACATCGATGAATTGATACTCTCTCCGTACATCCTCAGATCAAACGGCTGGACTCCCCTTCATCTGGCAGCGGCGCGAGGAGATGTACCTGCGGCTACGGCACTGCTCGCAGAAGTGAACCCGATCGATCAGCGCAATGGCAATGGACGAACAGCCCTCTATGAAGCGTCGAAGCGCGGTCACACCGAGGTCGTGGGCGTGCTGCTGCAACAGGGAGCCAATCCAAATGCCAAGGGTAAACAGGCCTTCACACCGCTCCTGGCCGCCGCGGAGCAAGGACATGCCGATACGATTGCGATGCTGTTGTCCCATGGAGCCGATCTCGGGGCCGCCTGCTCCAGCGGCGATTCGGCTTTGCATCGAACCGTACGACAAGGCCATGTGGCCGCCGCCCAAACCCTCCTTGAGCATGGCATCCCCGTGAATCAGAAAACCCATGGGCAAACCGCACTAGAGATTGCGCTGCTGGACCAGGACGACACTCTTATTCAGTTGCTTCGTGCGCATGGAGGAAAGGAATTCTCGCAGGCCAGGGCGAAACGCGACAAGGGGATGGCCCTCCAAAAATCAGGGCAGATCGACCAAGCGCTGTTTGCCTATGCGGAAGCCTTGAACCTGGATCCCGACGACTCCGTGGCCTATTACGACCGCGGCTCCGCGCTTATGCAAAAACAGGCTGCCGAGGAAGCCCTCATCGCATTCCAGGCTGCGATCGGTCTCGATTCGACGTTTCTGGATGCCTATGGAGGGGCGACGCAAGTGTTCGCGCAACGCCAACAGTGGGATCAGGCGCTGGCCTTGTGGGATCGCTACCTGGCTCATCAGCCGCAGAACGGCCGTGCGCATTTCGAGCGGTCGATAGTCCGGCGGTCCAAGGGAGACACCAAGGGTTTCATGCGGGACCTCCAGCAAGCCTGCACATTCGGGCATCGACCGGCTTGCTGACACATGGCCAGGATCGACACCACTCCCGATACGAACGACCACGCCCTGAAAATAGCTTGCCATCGGTGCCAAACTCGCTATCGGGTGCGACCTGCGAATCGCCTCACAACCTCCGCTCGAAGCACCTGCTCAACTTGTGGCGCACGGTTCGCAGTGGTGAGCCTCGGACCAGCCGCTGAAATACGTACGGTCGCCGCCGACAGCATACCTCCTTCTGAGCCGCCCCAAGCTCATTCAACCGGCCGCCCCAACGACACTCACCCTACGCAGCAGCACTGCTCATTTCACGGGGCCGGTGGCATCCTCTTGGGTATACAGATCGTGAACATCTGCCTTAGCATCGTCACACTCGGGGTCTATCATTTTTGGGGCAAGGCGAAGATTCGCCGCTATCTGTTCAGCCAAACCTCCTTCGGCGGCGACCGGTTTGCCTATCACGGGACCGGCAAGGAGCTCTACCACGGATTTCTCAAAGCCATGTTGGTGTTCGGTGTTCCATATTTTTCCTTGGGCGGCGCCCATACGCTCATGGCACTTCCCCGCTGGACGGACCTGTTGTTGCAATCTCTGGCTGCTCTCGTCCTGTTCCTCTATGTCCCGATCGCCATCGTGAACGCGAGACGCTATCGCTGCACGCGCACCTCCTGGCGAGGAATCCGCTTCTCGTTTCGAGGAAGAACGCAGGACTTTTTGGCACTCTATTTCCGAGGCTGGCTCTTCACGATTCTGACCCTAGGCACCTACTATCCGTACTTCCAGACTCAACGACAGGCGTTTCTCCACTCGCACACCTATTTTGGAAACCAACGCTTCCATTTCTCAGGCCACGGCTCCGGTCTGATGGTGCCCTTTGCAATCACCCTGCTCATGACCTATGCGGTGCTGATCCTGTGCGGCATCACCCTGGTGCTTCAACTCACCAATGCCGTCCTGACCCTGCTCTTGATTCCCTTTGTACTCGGACCCACCTGGATCTGGCTGTTGGGACAGAAGCAAAAATACTTTTGGGACCACACGACGTTCGGGGAGGCGCGCTTCTCATCTGCGATCACGTGGCAGAAACTGTTTACACTGTATGTCAGCAACTTCGCCCTGTTGCTCGTCACCCTGGGATTGGCATGGCCGTGGGTGACGGTTCGAAATGCCCGCTTTTTTACCAGCACCCTGTCGCTGCAGGGGCCCACGAATTTTGACCGGGTTCTGCAAGAGACCACCGCCTCTTCGGTCACCGGGGAAGGCCTGTCGAATCTCCTCGACGCCGGCTTCGATATGGATTAGTCCCATGGCCAACAGTTGGACCGCTCACTACCTCGACGGTCGAACGGCCGCGCGCCACCGCATCATTCTCACTGTCGCTCCTGAAGCGTTGCACTTCGTCCTCTCCAGCGGCGAAACCAAGCAGTGGCCCTACGATCAGATTCGACAAACTCAAGGCGCTTACAGCGGGGAACCGGTGCGGCTGGAACGGGGGGCCGAGTCGGTTGTGATATCCTCACCAGCCCTCTTGACCGCCATCCATGAAACCGTACCCACCATGGTTCAGCACTTCCACAATCCATCCTTACGAAAAGTTCGCTTGCGATGGACCGTCTTCGCGGTCCTAGGAACCTTCCTCCTGGTCCTCGGACTGTATCGATGGGGCATTCCCGGCATGGCCGCAGCGGCAATACCCTATGTCCCTCTCGCCTGGGAGGAAGCGCTTGGCCGGGAAGTAACCGAACAGCTGGCGCCAGAGACACGGCAATGCCATGATCCGGACCGGCTGCGAAAACTTAACCAGGTGGTACAGGCCCTCACTACGACGCGTCCGACTTCGCCGTATCACATCTGGATGTCCATCCTGGATACCCCCGCCGTCAATGCCTTCGCCGCGCCCGGTGGACGGGTAGTGATTCTCCGTGGCCTATTGGAGAAAACCGACAGTCCTGAGCAA
>JAJONL010000048.1 GCA_021323395.1 Nitrospira sp. | reverse complement strand
AGGAGGATTGAGTATGGCGAAACGGTTCAACATTCGGATGGCGGGCGTGGGTGGCCAAGGTGTGGTGACCGGCTCTCACATTCTCAGTACTGCGGTCATCAATGCGGGTGGGGAAAGTACCATCGTTCCATTTTACGGATCGGAAAAACGCATGGCTCCTGTAGAGAGCTATGTGCGAGTATCAGACGAGCCCATCTATGAAATCGGAGAAATCACCTTCCCTCACATCATCATCATCTTTCACCCGCAAGTTATTACCCATGGTAAGTCGTATACGATGCCGTTTTACTTCGGGTTGAAGGAGGATGGGATCGCATTGATCAATAATGATGGTCCGATGAAGCTTCATCGAGATCAGGCCCGTGAATTGGAAGAGCGCCGTGCAAGACTTTACTATTTCCCGGCTACAAAGATTTCGCTTGAAGTCGCGGGGATGGATCTGGCGACGAACATGGCTTTGATGGGATGCATTGGAGCCATCACCGGTTTGACCTCAGTCCAAGCGCTTGAGCAGGCGGTAAAGGATCGGTTCCTAGGGAAGGGATTCGTCGTATCCGGCGGAACCGCGGCATTGGATAGCGTAGTTGAGCGGAAGTTTAAAAAGAAGCAAGAATTGATTGATAAGAACGTTGCGGTCATTCAGGCTGGCTGGAATTATGCGGTTGATCATGGTTGGGCAGCCCCATCCGTGAAGCGCTCGGAGGCGGCGGAGACCGTTACCGCGTGATCCAGAGCAAGAACAAGGAGTTCTCATGTATCTCGTAGCCGATATCAGCGTGGAGATCTGTGCCGCGAAGAGCTGTAAGCTCTGTACTCAGTACTGTCCTGAAGCCAATACCATTCTTTATAGTGATGAGATGGGCAAGGACAAAGGGTTCAAGTACGGCTCTGCCTACGTGGCGGTGGATCGGTGTAAGGGCTGCGCGCAATGCGTGTGGGTCTGTGACAACATGGCAAAAAATAACGCCATTAAAATGATCATGATCGATCAGTTGCCGGTGGCGGCATTGACGGACAACATTACCTATGGAGAAAAGAGCACGACTGCGACATTGGTCAGCCCTACGGTTGGTTAATCGCACGAAAGGGGAATGGGCGTGGGAACGACGCAAGATACGAGAGAGCGAATTATCGTGCCGGGACCGGCAGGGTTCCATCCACCGTCAGCGGCTCAATTGGGGGTGTCACTCCCCGATCCTGGACAAGGGCTTTATTATGGCCTTCTGGAGCCTAACGAAGAGACAGTGATCGAAGAGATGGCTCGGAAAATGCTGACTAGCCCGAATGCCACGATCTTCCCAGGTCCTCTCGTATTGTGGGCTTGGAATGATCATGCCGTCGAGAAGGCGAAGGCAGTGCTGGAAATTGCTGCTCAGATCCCTGAGGTGATGATTATTCCCATGCCGGATTATCGCCCCAAGTATCCCAAAATCGATCCTGAAGAGGTCATCAATCCGAACCATCCCAATCTCACGATATGGGGGAACAAGATCGAGGCCTGTATTTTCATCGGCGTTCATTGTCACTATGCCAACCTCACGCTGAAAATGATTCGTGCTGGGACAAACTGTTGCACCATGGCGATTTGCGCTGAGCAAGGCCATGAAGATGCTATGCTGACCATTCGTGACTCAGATACTCTCAAGTTGAGAAAAACCGCTCAAATCTTCAAGAAAGTTCGTGAAGAGATGGGCATTAAGTTGCCGGACAATGGCGAGAATGTCCGATTCACCGGGACTCAGTCCAAGGTCCATAATGGGAAGACGCATACCAACCCTATGACCTTTATGCCCTCGGCTGCTGGCGTTGGCAGCGCAGCCACATTTGGCCACTCAGCTGATCAGATGAAGCGGGAAGGCTAGAGTTTAGGCTACGGCGATATAGTCAAGAGGTGCAATAATGAGCGAAGCATTAGAACCCCAACAAAAAACCAATCCTCAAGGCGACCCTATCACGAGCGTTGCCGCTCCTAAGGCCGATGGCAAGAAGGATCCGCATGCGGATGCGAAGCGACAAAAGGTCGTGACGCCAGAATACCTGTTCCTGGAAGCTCCCAGAACGAAAGAGTTTATCACTGGGAGCGAGGCAGCAAAAGAAGCCATCCGTCGGTCTAACGTCGACCTGGCTATTGCATATCCTATCACGCCGCAAAGTGAAACCATGCAGTTGGTAGGCGTGCTGTACGGAGAAGGATATGTGAAAGAATACTACCGGGGCGAAGAGGAAGTCGGTGTGATGGCCGCTATCGCCGGCGGATCCAGGGCAGGAGTTCGTTGCTATACCGCGACTGCGGGACCAGGGACCTTGAGAGGCTTAGAGGGGATTGCTTCGTGGCCTGGACATCGGCTTCCCGTCGTGGCCATGTTCACTTGCCGCGTGGTCAATGCACCCTTGGCAATTCAGCCGGACAATATTGAAGTGTCTTATTTGATCAATTGCGGCATGATCGTGTTCCATGCCGAGAATCAGCAGGATATGTATGATTTTACGCTGGCGGGATTCGTCATCAGCGAGAAAAATGATGTCACCCTCCCGGTCGGTGTCTGTTGTGATGGCTTCTTTGTGACCCACGCCCGAGGCTATGTGCGTATGCAAGATCGTGGGATGAAGCTGCCGCCAAGGGAACCGTGGAGAGGAGCGGTGCCCGTTCTGGATGCCGAAAATCCTCCTGCTAGATTGTCACGGGATGCGCCGGTTCAGAAGTCAAACTTTATGGCTTACAATATTCACGCGGTTTGGCAGCAAGAAGTGTGGGCCGCAGTCGAACGTTCACGAAAATACATTAATCAATATATGGGTGGCTTGCTCACAGCCGAGAATGTCGATGATGCCGAAGCAGTCATCATCGCATCGGGTAGCGCAGCAGCTCAATCGCGTGAAGCCGTACGGATCTGCGCAGAGAAGGGTATCAAGATCGGCCTGATCAAGATCCGGTCGCTTCGTCCATTCCCGACTCAGGAACTGCGCAAATTGTGCGGAAAGGCCAAGCTGATTGTTGTGCCGGAGTTCAATTACGTCGGATGGTTGGCGAAAGAAGTGGCGACTGCCATCTACGGTTTCTCCAATGCAAAAATCATCGGTGGTCCTCGAGTGTATGGTGGCCAATCGATGCCGGTCGAACTGATTGTGGATGAAGTCGAGTCCGGTTTGACCGGAAAAAAGTCGACGAACGTCGCGATGTCTCAAGTCATGGGCGCATCCGCGGCCGACCAGGAGGCCATGGGGCATTTCTTACGCAGCATCTGAGCCGAGAAGACGGCTTAAGGAAAGAACCAGGGCCCGTTCGGGAGAACCGAACGGGCTCTGTGCATTATTGGGAACATGGACGGGTTAGCCTTGGAGGTCTTCTTCAACTAGATCGGGGTTTTCCGGCATTCCGCTGGCAATATATTTGGCGTATGACAGATAGATCAGACTGCTATCCCTCATGGCCTTGGCACCATGGGTCATGCGTTCTAAACGCTCCGCATCCACGGGTTGTGCCGCTTGAAGTTTCGTCACATGTTCTTCCAGGACTATAGTATATCGTTCCATGGCCATTTCCACTTCTCGATAGGCTTGCAAGATGGGGTCAGTCATATGAAATACTCCTCTCGCTGAGCAGGATACCGCAGCACGGTTTTGAGGGTCAACAGAGATACAAGGTCCGCGATGCATCCATTATCACCAGCTGTAGTGAACGTTCTCGCGTCTGTGGCCCAGGTGAATATTCTGGAGCCCCATCAGAGTGTTCCTCAATCAATAGCAATCGGAGTGTCCAGACTCTCGGAATTATTTACACGAGGGAGTCAGGGCACAAGCACCGCGTATTTCGAGGACCCTCTACTGCGTGCCAGCTATCTATTCTACTATTTGCCTGTCAACCTCTCGAAAGTACAGCTGCTTCTGGACGAACTGCAGCCGGTGTTTCCTATCGTTCCGAACGAGGAATTTCGGGTATTAGACCTCGGTGGTGGTCCTGGAACTGGGGCGCTTGGTACGCTGGATTGGTGTCATTCCACCTCCCTGCCGCCTCCCTCATCCCTTCGCATGACGGTCGTTGATCATTCTCCGCAGGCCTTGAGGCTCTGTGCCGAGCTTTGGCAGACATACAATGAAGCGTACAATGGTACGACGATCCCGCCCCTGCAGACCGTTGAACACAATTTGGAACGTTCCCTTCCCTTACACATTCGTACGGTTGGCGGAGAGAAGGGTTACGACCTGATTATCGTCCAGAATCTTCTGTCGGAATTATTCATCGGAAGTTCGGATCCCATCGGTCAGCGAACGACGCTGCTGGAGGCGCTACTGGAATGTTTGGGCGCAGAGGGGAGCTTGATGCTCATTGAGCCGGCCTTGCGATCTACCTCCCGGGCCTTGCATCTGGTACGGGACAAGCTTTTAGCGAGACAGCACTGTTCGGTCTATAGCCCCTGCCTTCATGATGCGTCGTGCTCGGCACTGGTCAAGCCGGATGATTGGTGCCATGAGGAGCGGAAATGGGAGGCTCCAGACTGGATTGGTCAGATCGACAAGAAGGTAGGGTTTATCAAAGACGCCCTCAAGTTTTCGTATGTGATCCTGCGCAAAGATAGGAAAACGCTGGTTCCTCGAAACGCAGATTATCATCGAGTTGTCAGTGAGTTGCGGGTCATGAAAGGCGAGAAACGGGTTTGGCTGTGTGATGAAACAGGGAGATCCGAGATTGGACGTCAGGACAAAGAACGATCGACCTCCAATGCTCCGTTCGATGACTGGCATCGAGGCGCGATCGTGCGGGTCAGCGAAATTGTCAGGCTGGACAGGAAAGGCCGGCCGGCCACGGTCGGCCGAATCCTTTCGTCAGGATCGGCAGAAGTAGTTCGCCCTGTGTGAAAGCCTAGTCTGCTTCCGGCTCGGAGCTACCGTGTTGATGCGTAACACGGTCCTCATCGAAGAGCTCCGCCATTTCATCTGCCATCATTTCGCGGTCGTTCGGTACCGAGACCAAGGGGATTTCTTTGCGGGGCTTCTCGACAGCTTCGCTAGGGACAGGAGTTGATGGAGGGGCTTTGGGGTTTGGGGCATCGTTCATATGAACACCAGTATACATGAAATCGCAATTGGAAATGTCACTCAAATGCTTCCAATGAGGAACGTTCAGGAAACGGGTTCTTGCAGGCGGTACAGGTGACGAAATATATCGCTTCGCGGACAGACATAGTGATACGGAAATCGAGATTCACCCCTCGATGCTGACAGCTGGGACAGGAAATCTCCTTAAGCCGATAAGGAATATCAGGTTGAGTTCGCAGATAAAAATCCATGTCGGTATACACCGGGAAATTGTATCGACACTTGAGACAGACGCCGCGACATTCCCCATCAGCTTGCAGAGTTCGTCGATCGACGCCAAAGGTGTTCGTCTTGCAGATCGCGCAGCGGACGGACGAGAGGCGTTTTTCTACTTCTTCAAGGGATGTGTGAGCCATTGATTTCCCTGATGGAAGATAGAGTATACGCACCGGTCTCACTGATCTTCAACTGCTTGGCCCGAAGAACCATGATTTCCTTGACCGGACGCAGGCCCTCTCTATACTAACGAGACCATGCATATGATCAACAAGCGTCTTCTCGTGGGGAATGCCGATGATGCGAAGAATCCTCCGCCCCAGGTGGGTGCGGTCCTGATGGTGGCAGAGGAGCAAAACGTAACGGTGCCTTCGAGAATCGTCTATGCCAAAATTCCGCTGAAGGAATTTGGGGAACCGTCCGCCACCTCACTAAGGCAGGCAGTTGAATGGATGGAAGCTCATATTACAGATCATCGTCTCATCGTATGTTGTCGAATGGGCCTGGGACGTTCGGTCTCGGTCGTCATAGCCTACCTCTGTTGCGTGGAAGGCATGTCTTACGCTGATGCTCTGAAGCTGGTGCTGACGCGGCGTCCAGGAGGCATGCCCTTGCCGCAGCTCGAAAAATCTATCGAGCTTCTTCGTCACCGTCGACAGGGCCGCCGCGAATCCTCAAGCGCATAGAGGTACGGTCGTCTACTCGTCGTTCACCGACGCCCATCTCCCTCTACATTCCTCCCAGTCCAGGAAAATTCCCGATTTGCCTTATTCCACCCTTCGGCCCAGTGCGCTCTCTTGCGGAGTTGCATTTTGCCTGATCGCCATGGCGTAATCTATCTTTGAGGAGCGGGTTTGTGTGAGGGAACCAGACCGATGCCTGAGTTGCCGGAAGCGGAAGTCGCGGCGCGTCAATTGCGCGACCGCGTAATCGGGGCGACCGTGCAGAATTGCTGGGTCGGTCGGGACGACATCGTTCGGGAAGGTTTGTCGTCCGTCGAATGGTACCGTCACGCCAAGATTACAGCAGTCGAACGGAAAGGAAAGAGTATCATTCTAACCTTCGTTCGGGACGATCAGGCCAGATTCCTTGCTGCTGAATTAGGCATGACCGGTTTGCTCGTTTTTCGATCAACCGAGACCAAGCATCCCCAACATACCCATTTCATTCTTCATCTTGAGGGGTGCGGAGAACCTGAGATCCGATACTGGAATCCTCGACGGTTTGGGCGCCTGTCGCTGTTTGACCAGGCAGGGCTGGATCGGTACACAGCGCGTCGATTCGGGTACGATCCACTCACAATAAGTCTCCCGCAATTCACGTTGTTACTGGCAGCTTCGCGCAGCCGGCTGAAGTCGCTGTTAATGCGTCAACAGGTGATTGCGGGAATCGGAAACATCTATGCCAATGAGATTCTCTTCCGTGCCAGGCTGCATCCTGATCAGGCCGCCAATCAGCTTCACGTGAAGGCCATAACCCGACTGTTTGGGATCATGGGGGAGGTGTTGCACGAGGCCATAGCCATGGGGGGGTCTAGTGTGCGGGACTATTTCGCGCCCGATGGGACAGAGGGTCGGTATAAGCGCCGGCATCTTGTCTACGCAAAAACCGGAGAGCCTTGCCCGAATGACTGCGGCGCAATGATTCGGCGATCTCCCGGTGAGCGGAGCTCCTTCTTTTGTCCAACGTGCCAGCGAGGAAACCCGGGTCGTTCTTACAAACATTACCGCACTTCTAGCACCCTTGTCGGTCGAAGCGATCATAAGCACGTGTCGAATATTTAGCACGTATAGAACATTTATGATGATGAATCTTCGGTGCCCATTGTGATAGGACTTCTGCGCTCGAAGCGTAGGCCCTTTGGAGGATTGAGCTAATCCGCAGAATTCGGTACTCTGTCACTCCGTTTTCTCCGCCTTCTCACACACCAAGGAGTCGTCAATCATGGCGAAAGTGCTCGAAGGTCCCGGGATGGGGCTGATGAAGAAATGGGGAATCAACGTTCCCAATTATGTGGTTGTGACCTCCGTTGATGAGCTGACCAAGCTGGGACAAGCCAATGAATGGTTTAAGAAGTCGAAGCTGGTGGTCAAGGCGCATGAGGCCCTCGGGTCGCGCTTTAAGCTGGGCCTCGTCAAGGTAGACTTGGATTTCAAAGCCGCAGAAGCGGCGGCGAAAGAGATGATTGGCCGCCAGGTCGGTAGCATTACCGTTGCCCAGGTCATCGTGTCTGAGATGATCCCTCATAAAGAAGAATACTATTGCGCTGTAAAATCCACCCGAGAGGGCACTGAGATCCTAGTGGCCAACTGCGGTGGAATCGAAGTCGAATCGAACTGGGAACGCGTTAAGCGCTTGTGTCTAGAGATCGGCCAGTCTCCCTCTCCGGAATCCCTTGAAAAGTTGTCCAAAGACGCGGGTTTTACCGGTGCGCTTGCCAAGAAGATGGCAGAATTTTCAGGCAAGATGTTCGCCTGTTTCGATAATGAGGATGCGCAATATCTCGAAGTCAATCCAGTCGTCCTTCGCGCGAGTGATGGGGAATTGGTGGCGCTCGACGCGGTCACGCTGCTCGATGGCGATGCAAAGTTCCGCCATCCTGATTGGAACTTCGCGTTTGCTGCAGAATTCGGGCGTGCCTACTCCAAGCAGGAAGTCGACGTCATGGCCGTCGACAGCAAAATCAAGGGATCGGTCAAGTTTATCGAAATCCCCGGTGGTGATACCGCCATGTTGCCTGCGGGCGGTGGCGCAAGTGTGTATTATTCGGACGCCGTCGTTGCGCGCGGCGGTAAGTTGGCCAATTATGCTGAATATTCGGGTGATCCTCCTGATTGGGCAGTGGAAGTGCTCACAGAGAAGGTCTGTTCATTACCTGGGATTAAAAACATCATCGTTGGCGGGGCCATCGCGAATTTCACCGACGTGAAGAAAACATTCGGTGGCATCATCAACGGGTTCCGCAAAGCCAAATCAGAAGGCAAGCTCAAGGGGGTCAAAATCTGGGTGCGTCGCGGCGGACCGCGTGAGAAGGAAGGTCTCGATGCCATGCGCGCGCTGAAAGACGAAGGCTTTGATATCAATGTCTTCGACCGCAACACACCGCTTACGGATATCGTCGACAAGGCGCTTCAAGCAAAGTAGTCCTACCGCCTATGACCAACCGAACATAAGGGGAGATCCCGATGAGTATTCTGGCAAACAAAGACACCCGTGTGGTGATCCAGGGTGGTCAGGCCGGCGTCAATGCCGCCCGTCGCATGGCTGAGTTTTGTTACTTAATTAAGCGCCCGCTGAACGTGGAAGCCTTTGTTTATCCGCCCGATGCCGGCAAGACCAACGAAATTCCCTATGGTAGCGGACTTATCGCTATTCCCGTCTATAAATCTATTGCCGACGCGACCAAAACCCATCCCAGCATCAATACCAGTCTCGTCTATATCGGAGCCGACCGTGCGATGAAGGGCGGCATGGAAGCGCTTGACGATTCGCACATCAAGGTGGTCTCGATGATCACCGAGGGCGTTCCTGAGAAGGATGCGAAAGTCCTTGGCGCGCATGCTCGAAAGCTCGGCAAGGTATTCAACGGGCCGTCATCCATCGGCATCATTTCGGCCGGTGCTTGCCGATTAGGCGTGATCGGTGGAGCCTTCGACAACCTTGTGCTCTCGAAGCTCTACCGGGAAGGGTCGTTCGGCGTCATCACCAAGTCAGGCGGCTTATCGAATGAGATCATTTGGATTTGTTCCCAATTCGCAGACGGGATCACCACGGCCATCGGGATCGGCGGCGATGCCTACCCCGGCACCGATTACGTAAGCTACCTTGAAATGTTTGAGAACGATCCACAGACGAAGGCGGTCGTCATTGTCGGCGAAATGGGCGGTGATCTTGAGGAGCGCGCAGCGGAATGGTACGGGGCGAAGCAACGGCGCGTGAAGTTGATCGCCGTCGTGTCCGGCTTCTGTCAGGAAAGTTTGCCGAAGGGAATGAAGTTTGGCCATGCCGGCGCCAAGGAAGGCTTGAAGGGCGAGGGGTCAGCCCGGTCCAAATCAGATGCGCTCAAAAAATCTGGCGCATTAGTGCCGGCGACATTCGGTGCCCTCGGTCCCGCCATCAAGGAGATCTATCAAGCGCTATTGAAGTCTGGTCAGGTGAAGGAACCGGTGGAGCCGGCGACCTTGCCGAAGTTGCCGAAAACGGTCGAAGAAGCCATGAAGGCCGACGAGGTCATGGTGGCTCCACTCATCCGCACGACCATCAGCGACGACCGTGGTGATGAGCCCTGTTATGACGGGTATCCGGCCTCTGAACTCATCAACAAGGGTTACGAAATCCCTCATGTCATTGGTCTTCTGTGGGACAAGCGGCTGATCTCAAAGCAAGAAGCCGAAATCATCAAACGGATTATGATGCTCTCGGCTGACCATGGCCCCTGCGTGAGCGGCGCCTACGCAACGATTCTTGCGGCTTGCGCGGGAATCGGCTTGTCGCAATCGGTGGCCGCCGGCATGATCATGATTGGGCCACGCTTCGGGGGGGCCGTGACTGACGCCGGCCGCTTCTTCAAGTACGCCGTCGACAATAAGATGTCTGTCGACGAATTCTTGGCATATATGAAGAAGAATCATGGCCCGGTCCCTGGGATCGGTCACCGTGTCAAGAGTCTCCGCAATCCGGACAAGCGGGTCAAGGAGTTGGTCGGCTATGTCAAGAGCTTGAAGATCAAGACGCCTTGCCTCGACTTTGCGCTGGAGGTGGAGAAGATTACTTCGGTAAAGAAAGATAACCTGATTTTGAACGTCGACGGGACCATGGCGGCGGTGTTGGTCGATATCGGGTTCCCGGTCGATAGTTTGAACGGATTCTTCATCCTCTCGCGCACGATTGGATTAATCGGCCACTGGGTTGATCAGAAACGTCAGGATAGCCGCTTGATCCGGCTGTTCGATTATCTCGTGAACTATGCAGCGCCTAAACGGCGGGAAGTTCCGCCACTGAAATAGCATGACACGTGAAGCGTCATTCGTGAAGCCTCTGCATGCCTGCGAGATATGCTTCACGAGAGGCGGGCAACGATAAACACTGAAGACGGAGAATATATCATGTCGATGGATCTCGCCAAAAAGCTGTATGCCAAGATGCCGGATGTGTTTGCCAAGGCCAGAAAGAAGTTCGGCCGCGGGCTGACGCTGGCTGACAAAATTTTGGTTTCTCATGCAGACAACTTTGACGCGCAGACCTGGGAGCGGGGTAAAGCCATGTTAGCCCTCCGCCCTGATCGCGTTGCCATGCAAGATGCTACGGCTCAGATGGCCATGCTGCAGTTCATGCAGGCCAATAAGAACAAAGCGGCCGTGCCGAGTACGATCCACTGCGACCATCTCATCCGGGCTGAAATGGGCTCAGAGAAAGACCTGCTTCGTGCCATGGACGAGAATAAGGAAGTGTATAACTTCCTCGCGTCCGCTGCGAAAAAATATGGCATTGGATTCTGGAAGCCCGGTGCCGGGATCATCCATCAAGTCGTGTTGGAAAATTATGCATTTCCCGGCTGCTTGATCATCGGGACGGATTCGCACACCCCGAACGGCGGCGGATTGGGCGGTTTGGCAATCGGTGTGGGTGGCGCGGACGCAGGGGAAGTTATGGCCGGGTTGCCGTGGGAAGTCCTCCATCCAAAATTGATCGGTGTGCGGTTGACCGGCAAGCTGAATGGCTGGGCCTCTCCGAAGGATGTCATACTCTATCTTTGCGGCCTGTTGACGGTGAAGGGCGGCACCAACAAGATCGTCGAGTACTTCGGGCCGGGTGCTGAGACCATCAGCGCAACTGGTAAAGGTACGATCTGCAACATGGGAGCGGAGCTTGGCGCCACAACTTCTGTATTCCCATTTGATCAGAAGATGGTTGCCTACATGAACATCACCGATAGGGCTGATTTAGCGACCTTCGCGCAATCGCACAAGGATCTCCTTGCCGCCGATCCTGAAGTCTACCAGGCGCCGGAGAAATACTACGACCAAATCGTCGAAGTTGACCTGTCCAAGCTTGAACCGCATGTGGTTGGCCCACACACGCCGGATTTGGCCAGACCGATTTCCAAATTAGCGGCGGAAGCCAAAGAGAAAGGGTACCCCGTCGAGTTGAAAGCGGCGCTCATTGGAAGCTGTACGAATTCTTCCTATGAAGACATCAGCCGCTCTGCCCATATCGCCCGCCAGGGATTGAAAGCGGGATTGAAGGCGAAGGCCTCGTTTCTTGTGTCTCCTGGGTCCGAGCGCATTTATCACACCATGAAGCGTGATGGGTTCTTGGACACCTTTGAGCAGCTTGGTGGCACGGTGCTGTCAAATTCTTGCGGGCCCTGCATCGGACAGTGGAAGCGGGCTGATGGTGTCAAGGGGAAGGCCGATTCAATCGTCAGCTCATTTAATCGCAATTTTCCCGGTCGGAATGATGGCATCAGTGAGACTCTGTCATTCCTGGCGAGTCCTGAAGTGGTGACCGCATACGCTATTACCGGTAATCTGGGATTTGATCCGGTCAATCAGACGCTTAAGGGAGCAGATGGGAAAGAATTCAAGTTCCAGCCGCCACAGGGCGAGGAACTTCCGGCCAAGGGGTTTGCGAAAGGCGAGGAAGGTTTTGTTGCCCCGGCTGAGAATGGCGAAGGGCTGACGGTCGACATTCCACCTACCAGCGAGCGCTTGCAGTTGTTGCAGCCATTCCCGCGCTGGGACGGCAAAGACTTCGAGAAGTTGCCTCTGTTGATCAAAACCAAGGGGAAAACGACGACCGATCATATTTCACCGGCTGGGCCATGGCTCAAGTTCCGCGGACATCTCGACAAGATCAGCGACAACATGTTCCTTGGCGCCAATAGTGCCTTTACATCGGAGCCGGGCAAGGGAACGAACGTTCTCACAGGCGAAACGAATCTCACCATTGCGCAAATTGCCCGTGCGTACAAGGCGAAAGGCATTGGGTCGATCGTCGTGGGTGATGAGAATTACGGCGAAGGCAGCAGCCGCGAGCATGCGGCGATGTCGCCGCGCTTCTTAAACGTGAAAGTAGTGATTACCAAGAGTTTCGCTCGGATCCACGAGACCAATCTAAAGAAACAGGGGATCTTGGCGTTGACCTTTGCTGATCCGAAAGACTACGACAAGATCGAACAGCAAGACCGTATCAGCGTGACGGGTTTAAACAATCTTGCACCCGGCAAACCTGTGCAGGTCACGATTCACAAAGCGGATGGCAAGGCGTTCACCATCCAGACGAACCACAGCATCACCGAACAGCAGATCGCGTGGTTTAAGGCGGGTTCCGCGTTGAACGCCCTGAACTAACTTGGGGGAGAAGAGGGAGAATCATGAGTACGAAAGCTGACAAGATCATATATACCAAAACTGATGAAGCGCCGATGTTTGCAACCTATTCGTTCTTGCCGATCATCAATGCCTTCAGCAAGGCTGCTGGTGTCACGGTTGAACTGCGGGATATCTCGCTGGCTGGACGCATCCTCGCGGTCTTTCCGGAATATTTGACGCCGGCACAGAAGCAGCCTGATGCTCTCTCCGAATTGGGCGAACTGGCCAAGAAGCCGGAAGCCAATATCATCAAGTTGCCCAATATCAGCGCCTCGTTGCCGCAGTTACAGGCTGCCGTCAAGGAATTGCAGAGCCAGGGCTACAAGCTGCCCGAGTACCCGGAAAATCCGAAGGACGACAAAGAAAAGGACATCAAGGCCCGTTACGACAAAGTCAAAGGCAGCGCTGTGAATCCGGTATTGCGCGAGGGTAACTCCGACCGCCGCGCGCCTCTTTCCGTGAAGGCCCATACCAGAAAGCATCCGCATAAGATGGGCGCGTGGAGCCCGGACTCCAAGACCCATGTCAGCCATATGAAGGGTGGAGATTTCTTCTCGAATGAAAAGTCACTGACCATGACCGCAGCGACCGATGCGCGGATCGAGTTCGTCGGCCAGGACGGCAAGACCACGGTCCTCAAACCGAAAGTGGCCTTGCAGGCAGGGGAAGTAATCGATGCGACCTTCATGAGCGCAAAGGCCCTGCGCAAGTTCCTTGAAGAGCAGATCGAGGATGCCAAAAAGCAGGGGGTCTTATTCTCGCTCCATATGAAAGCCACGATGATGAAGGTCTCGGACCCCAAGATCTTTGGTCATGCGGTGAGGGTTTATTATAAGGATGTTTTTGAAAAGCACGGTGAGACACTTAAGAAATTAGGCGTGGATGCGGACAACGGAATCGGAGATCTTTACGCCAAGATCAAGGGCATGCCGGAAGATCAGCGCAAGGCAATCGAAGCCGACATACAGGCGGTCTACCAGAAGCGGCCTCCGATGGCGATGGTGAACTCCGACAAGGGTATCACCAACCTCCATGTGCCGAGCGATATCATCATCGATGCCTCTATGCCCCCCGTCATTCGCGATAGCGGCAAGATGTGGGGTCCGGACGGGAAGCTTGCGGATACCAAGTGTGTCATCCCCGATTCCAGCTATGCGCCGGTCTATCGCGAGGTTATCGATTTCTGTAAGAAACACGGGGCGCTTGATCCGAAAACGATGGGCAGCGTTCCCAATGTCGGCTTGATGGCGCAGGCGGCCGAGGAATACGGTTCGCACGATAAGACCTTTAAGGCGCCGGGCAACGGCGTGATTCGCGTCCTCGACGCCTCCGGGAAAGCTTTGTTGGAACATAAGGTTGAAGAAGGTGACATATGGCGTATGTGCCAGGTGAAGGATGCCGCGATTCGCGACTGGGTGAAGTTGGCGGTGACGCGTGCCCGGGCGACCGGCGCCCCGGCTATTTTCTGGTTGAACAAGGATCGGGCACATGACGCGCAGTTGATCACGAAGGTGAATCAGTATTTGAAGGAACACGATACAAACGGGCTCGATATCCGCATTATGACGCCGGCGGAGGCGACTCGTCTCTCGCTGGAGCGGATCAAGGAAGGCAAGGATACCATTTCGGTAACGGGGAACGTGTTGCGCGATTATCTCACGGACCTGTTCCCGATTCTCGAGATCGGAACCAGCGCCAAGATGTTGTCAATTGTGCCGTTGCTGAATGGCGGCGGACTGTTCGAAACCGGTGCAGGTGGCTCCGCGCCGAAACACGTGCAGCAGTTCCAGGAGGAGGGCTATCTGCGATGGGATTCGCTTGGAGAATTCCTTGCGTTGGCCGCCTCGCTGGAGCATCTGGCAAAAGTCGCAAACAATCCGGCGGCAAAAATGCTGGCGGATACCCTTGATCAAGCCAATGCCAAGTTCCTTGAGAGCAATAAGTCCCCAGCCCGCAAGGTCGGAGAAATCGACAACCGGGGCAGCCATTTCTATCTGGCGCTGTATTGGGCGCAAGCCCTGGCCCAGCAGACGCAGGACAAGAATCTGGCAGCGCGCTTCGCCAAGGTTGCGAAGGAAATGGCGGACAATGAAGCCAAGATATCTGGGGAGTTGATTGCAGCTCAGGGTAAGCCGGTTGATACTGGTGGGTATTACCACCCTGATGACGCGAAGTCGTCCAAGGCGATGCGCCCGAGTGCAACACTGAATGCAATCATTGACGCGATTGCATAAGGGGGCATCAGCTGAATAGGCCTCAGGGCGAGGGGAGTGAATCTCCCTTCGCCACGCTTTCCACGGTTCACGAGAGAAACATGGCACAAGAAGACACCAATGTGATCGATCAGCCGGAAGTGCTGCGCCATAAAATGGTGAGCATTGAAATCTCCGGTAAGAAGTATGAAGTTCCAGAGGGCATCACCGTGATCAAGGCTCTGTGGTACACAGGGCAGGAGGTGGTGCGAGGGGCTGGTTGCCTCGGTGGATTCTGTGGTGCCTGTGCGACGTATTATCGGACGAAGGATGATCCGAAGGTTCGAACGTGCCTGGCTTGCCAGATGGCCGTGGAAGACGGCATGTCCTTCACCATCATGCCTCCGTTTCCCGCTCGCAAGGCCCTGTACGATATCCAATCCCTCAAAGATCCGAAGCAAGACCTCTTCAACCTGTATCCTGAAGCGCCGCTTTGTCGGAATTGCAATGCATGCACCGAGGCATGCCCCCAAAAAATCGATGTTCGCGAAGGGGTGTGGAAAGCGGTGTTCGGCGATTTCAAGAGTGTGTCCGAGATGTTCATGGACTGTGTCATGTGCGGGATGTGCACGCCGGTTTGTATTGCGGACATTGCCCCTAACCTCGTGGCTTTGTATGTGAGCCGCGCGCAAGGAGCCCACTTTACGGAGAAGCCGAAGGGGCTTGATACGCGCATCAAGGAAATTCAAGATGGCCGCTTCGACGAGGAATGGAACAAAGTCCTCGCGATGAACGAACAGGAGCTGGCCGACCACTGCGCGAC
>JAJONL010000047.1 GCA_021323395.1 Nitrospira sp. | reverse complement strand
TAATCGTTACCGCAATTATTCAGACGAAGATGTGGCGCTACTGCGTTATCTGAAGGAGCAACTGGATGCCGGTGGGTCCATCGGAGACCTCGCGCGATTAGGCCGTGAAGAGCTCCTGAGTCGTCTGCGATCTGCTTCCCCACGCGCCTCCTTTATCGACAATACCTTCGAGCGCCTTTTACGGGAATTGCTGTCGGCGCTGAACCCCTTCGACCGCGTCATGTTTGAAAAACGATTGAATGGAGCGGTTGCGGTGGTGCCGTTCGAAGAAGCACTCCATGGCATCTTACTCCCGCTCCAAGAGCGGGTCGGGCAACTCTGGCATGACGACCATGTGAATGTGGCCATCGAACATTACGTCACCAAGCAAATCCAACAAAAAATTTTTTCCGCGATGAACCAGCTACCGGTGGCTGAATTCGGCGCTAAAGTCGTTGTGGCCTGTCCGCCTGAAGAGGAGCACGACATCGCCGCGTTGGCCGTCGCCTATCGATGCCGCGTGCGAGGCTGCCGTGTGTACTACCTGGGAGCGAATGTGCCCGTGACTGCCCTGACCACACTCTGCCACGAGGTGGAGCCGGACCTGACGATCGTATCTTTTCCCTTGCCGTTCCCTGAAACCAAGGCCACCGAAGTAATCCAGGCTCTGGCGCGGGAGGTGGGTTCCACCTCCCTCCTCGCGGTCGGCGGGCATGGCGCCCTCGCGATGCGGGAACATTTCCAGGAATCACGTATCCAGGTCCTGGAAGATTTCGCTGCACTGGCTGATCAGCAGGAGTTCTGTTCATGGCACCCAGTTCACTCACGGTCTTCTTGCAGGGCGTTGCCCCGCGACGCTAGGGCCACTGCGCCGAGGCGGCAGCTCGACCGGCATGCACAAAGGGATGATGGACGCGTTGATCACCCTTAAGCTGTTTCACTCCCTATGAGACTGTTGGATGGTTGGCTCGCCCGAGTGAGTCGCATTCCATGTTTGCGCCGCTCTCTGGAGGCCTAGCCCAGACTATTCATAAATGCCGTCGCGAGGCGTTCGAGGCCGAAGCCCGCAGATGCTTCTCGCACGTAAGGCCGACGTAGGCGTACTTGCAGTCCGTCGAGGAGGCCGAACGAGAAAAGCCCCGCCGGGCGAGAGAATGGGACGACGGAGCAGGTATTCATGAATAGTCCGGGCTAGGCAGGTCGATCGCTGAGGTTCAATTCGTAGCCGGATCCGCCCACTGCTGGGAAATCATGAACCGCAGGAGGAGTTCTCCGTCGGGAGAATTTCGCGCAATGGTAGTGGTTCTGATGTTCGCGCCTTCGCTGAAATGGAGGATAAAGTCCTCGCGTTCTTCGTGAATGAATTGGAGATAGGCGAGGTTAATATGGAACCGGCCCATCTTCAGGAACTGCATACGTCCTTTCTGAGCCTATGCTCCTCGCGAGGAAGCGGCAAGGAAGGCGGCACGCTGCGCGAGGGAATCACAAGCTTCATTTTCCGGATGTCCATTATGGCCGCGCACCCACTGCCACGTGATCCGATGGAAGGCGGCGAGCTGATCCAACTCTGCCCAGAGGTCCTGATTCTTCTTTCGTTTCCAGCCCAACGTCATCGTCTTAATGAGTAATTGCGAGTCCGAATGAAGGATGACCGACTGGGCCGCAGGAAGAGCCTTCAAAGCCTCGATAGCTGCCATCATTTCCATTCGATTGTTCGTTGTGTCCACCGACTGTCCGAACCCTTGCGCTTGTTGCTCGCCGTCTTGAATGATGTAGGCCCAGCCCCCGGGGCCGGGATTCCCGAGGCAACTGCCGTCGGTAAAGATTTGTATCACGCGTGATGCGCTCACAGGCGTCTTTCAACTTTCTGCGCTCCACTCAATAACATTCGCCCGAGACGAGAAATCGGCCGAGCGCAAGAGATCGAGTGGCATGCGTCCGTACCCTACGGGTAGGAGGCCTGCCTTCGCAAGAGGCGAGGCTCACTCTTCTCCCAAATTTCTTGCCCCACGAACGACGCAATGGCCTGATGCCCCATCTCATTCATGTGCGTATCGTCACGCCACCACAGCAACTCCTGCGAGGCATCGAAACGCCGGCGGGCTTCCTCAAGAAGATAGGATTTGCTGTCCCAACAATGCAACGCGACCTGCTCACAGGCTCCCATCACAGCTTCCGCAAATCCGGACGGTGCGGCCGCTCCTATCCCCGCCTGGGGCTCAAGCAGCCATGGATACACTTCTCCCTTGGTGGGCAAGATGACGACGGTCACGCGCAGGCCCAGCCGGTCGGTCACGTCCTTCATGGCGCGAAACGTCGTGAGGAGTTTAGGGAAATTGGGATGTCGTTCCACCTCAGCGCGAGAGCGGTCGCCCCACAGTTCCTGGGGGCCATAAAAAAGCACAGGACGGCCATCTGGTAGAGAGCGGTTGCGAACATCCTTGGAGATGCCTCCCCAGCGGGTCCGCAACGCCACCCAAATCTGTCTGAGGGGAGAACGATTCCTGAACGTGCGATAGTCCACCAGCATCGTCGAGAAACCCGTCCGCCACGGCAATGCCGCGATCTCCCACGTTTCTCCCCCCGGATCCTCCAGATCGTTTCCTGTATATAACGTCCACACAAGCTTCGCTCCAGGCGCAATGTTCAATTTGGGCGACTCAAGAGAAAAGTTAATATACTGATCATAGGGTCCGCCGGGATACGAAAGGTTGTAAGCGGACAATCCGTAGCGAGCCGCCAAGGTGTGGGCAAAAGTGCCCGTCTGGGTCACCCCGACACCCGCTGCGAACGAATCTCCCAGGACGATGAGATCGACAGGGTTCGGCACCGCATCATTTCGAAATCCTAACGCATCCGTTCGAAATTCGACCCGGCGCGGCTCACGCAACGCCGGATCGCCAGTCATCGCCGCCAAGTCTCCATAGACCGATCCCGAAAACTCGACCATCGCATCCCACCGCCCCAGTATGGGTAACATGGGCAGGCGCCGCTGGTGTTGGTTCATGGGCGAATAATGGAGACGAGCCCCGAGAACAGGGCGCAGAATGATATCGCACACCGTGAGTGTGAGGCACAGACTGACGAGAAGCAGCAGCGCCCGCTCGGCATGATCGCGCCCCCGTGAGGCGACTAGAAACCATGCCACCGGGACCAGCAGAAGGATTTCGATCAGTCCATTTTTTACGACACCCACGGCAAACGGCAAAGCGGTGGCGCCTGCCGCCAGGAGCGCAATGCCCATACGCCTGCCAGGTAAATTCACACCGATGGGTCACCTCACCAGGATCGCACAAGCCGGGAGACGCAACGCCAGGCCGCCTTTAAACTCTCGCCCTCCCCCAGACTCAACTTCAGCCCCTGCAGCAACACAGACCGTCCTTCGCGGCGCTGTCCGTGCTTGACCAGATACTTCCCTTGATCGGCCAAATAGAACGCCATCTCTCGTTGAAGGTAGAGCCGTTTTGCGGGGTCCTGGCTGAAACGCGTCATGAGTTTTTCAATGAGGAGCGGACGATGACCGAGCGCAATACCGGCGGGTTTGATTTCGCGATTGCGGTGAAACGTCAGCGGCTCGGAAATGCCGGCAAGGGTCGTCACCGCGGCGATCCTCGCCCATAACTCGTGATCGTCCATGCCGGCGCTGTTGAACTGCTCGTCGAATCCCCCCACCGTTTTCAGTATGGAGGCGCGGATGAGGGTCGCCGACGGGGTCGGCACAAAACCCTGGACGAACAGCCGGGCAAAATCCTGCCGTGGCTGGTACGCCGGCCCGAGTTGATTCATAGAGCGGCCGGCGCGGTCGATGTGTACCACATCCGTGACCACCAGACCCACGGCAGGTTGCGCATCCAGAACCGCGGCTTGTTTTGCCAGCTTGTCAGGCGCCCACAAGTCGTCATGATCGAGCAGCGCAATGTAGCGGCCCCGAGCGGCCGCGATGCCGCGATTTCTGGCCTGCGCCACGCCGCCGTTGGGCTGTTGAATGTATCGAATCCGCTCGCCATAAGAGCGGACCACATCCCCCGAGGCATCCGTCGAGCCGTCGTCGATCACGACTATTTCGTAGTCGCGGCACGTCTGAGCGAGAACGCTTTCGATGGTCTCTCGAATAACATCCCGCGCGTTGTACAGCGGAATGACGACGCTGATGAGCGGTTCCGGCATCCGGTTACGGTTTAACCGCCTCCAAAATGACCATCATTTCTTCGCACACGTTCCACAAATAACGGCGGCAACGCTTCTGAAAATATGCCGGCAAATATTTAAAAGGCTTCCGCATCGCGAACTCGATCGTCACGGTACGAAAGTTGGTCGCCAACCCGTAGTAATTCGGCGATTTGAAATATTCGAAACTCTCTTCCGTCATGAACCGGACATGCGTGGGATCGATGAACGCTTTGCGTGACGTGTAGTAGGGCGTCTTGATATAAACTCGCGCACCAGGCGCGCAGACGCGGTAGAGGTCGACCATGAAGGTGATCAGGTCGCGCATATGTTCCACTGAGTGAATCGAATAGGCAGCGGCGATGCTGCTCTCTCTGAAGGGCAGTCCTCGCTCGAAATCGCATACCACATCGACGCCTGGCAGCGCCCGTTGATCGACGCCCATCGTGCCGATCTGCTTGAGCGAGCCGCAGCCGATGTCCAACACAATGCCTTTGAGATGGGCCTCCGGCACCTCGGGCGGGACAGGGCGATCAAGCCAGAACCGTTCAGTGGAACCTGCAGTCATTAACGTTCAGCAGGCTGCGGAAAAAATCAATTGTTGCCTCATACGCCGCGATCAGCTCACGTGCCGTGTCGGTGTCAGAATCGCCCGCAGGATGCGCAAAAAGGCTGCCTTCTTACCCGCCCAACCCTCAGCGCGCCCAGACGCGCCCTGTCCCAGGCAAGGCCGCAGCGAGGTCCGCGACGCGAAAAGAAGAATGAGCGTCACGTCTGCGGACGGGCGCGAGCCGGTGAGCGCCCAGTGTCCCAGAGGCGAATCGTTCCTTCTTACCCGCCCACCACGAGCCTGCCAAGACAGGCTCTTGTCCCGTGGACATACGGTGAGCGTCTGAGCGATGCGAGAACGCGGCTGGCGGCCTTTTTTCGCATACTGCTAGAGCCGGACAAGAGAACAGATAAACTCTGCCGCATCACTAACAGCCTGGATCGAATACCCTGCGCAGAGTACCGAGGCCGGGATTATAACAAAGCAGACGGCTTTGCGTCATTGACGAATGGGGTACGCTCCGCCCGCTCTTCTCATCGCTGAGCGAGGGCAGTTCACGTGGATGCTACTTGGCAGTCCTCCTCGTGGGGCCTCGCGCAGAGAGGTCTATGCGCTGCACGAGGAGAGGCATACCATCTGGTGAGGTGGCGCTGAAGACCGTGACGATGATGTGTGAACTGACGAGGAGACGTACGATGGGTGACGGCGGAGACCTCTGAAATGTTGCAGGGAGCGAAAGGGGTGGCGGCAGCTCAAATGTCCAGCTGATCGAGGAGCGAAAAAAATTGAGAGCACAATCTCTGCTGACTTTTAGGCTTCACCATTGACCTGAATAACGGTCCCGCACTCCGCACATGTCCAGTCGCGCTGGCCGGCAAGGGTCGAACCGTCTGCTGACCGTGGCCTCTCTTGCATCGGTTCGACGCAGCGATAGCAGTAGGGCACGCCGTCCACGAAGATCTCCCATTGAATGGGTTCCGAGGTGCCGCGACGGCCATTTTTGTCGAGTGCGAGAAGGGCCTGACCCATCACGGTCTCGACGAGATCCGCCAATGCTTCCTCTTGCGGCCCGGCTGAGAGGGGAATCCGTCGCGATGAGTCAATGTGAATGGAACACAGCCCCGCCTTCCAGAGTCCGTCCTGAGTGCGGTAAATGGGTATTTTGGCTCGTATCATAATGATTAATGCCGCCTACACAGGCTGCATCATCTCCACTTGGCCACTCCCCTCTCGAATGTTCAATCGATAACGCTCAAAGGAAACACCTTCTCATCGCAAGAATTCTGCGTGGGTTGTAAAGTTAGGGAGCGTTTGGTGGTCTAGCCACTTTTTGAGCCTTTTGGTGCCGCACGTCAAGACCCTGGCTTGGAGAGAGGCCTTAGTCTGCTCAAGGCAATCCAGCGACGTCATCTCTGTCTCATTGTGCTTTTGATTCCCGACTACTGCAGCAGCCAAATTCTAAATGCGAATGGACCGTCACCCGTTGCCTGCTCGTCTCCAGCCGCCTCCCTTGTGCCGAATCAGGCCCGATGTGGAGCAGTTACATCAAACCTATGATCTTCCCTCAGTAAGAGCAATATTCGCTTGCAACTTTCCTATGGACGGATCGTCGGTGTCGAGGCATTTCACTATTTCGGAGCGCCGGCGAGCTTTCGCAAGCTCCCTCTACCCGACACGTGGAGAAGAGCGGAGGACATCCTTTCGTCCAACCAATGACGCCTGAGACGCGTGAACAGTTTAATTTCTTTGAGTTATTTACTAAGCGAAGGGGGGTGCTGCCAAAGCCGGGAAAGTAGTCATTCAAGCGCACCGAGACATTCTGCCGACCAACTTCATGCAACCTGGAGAACATCAAGGTCGAAGGCCGCTAGTCGAAACGGATTGTGGTTTCTTGCACTCTGAAGGGCTGATTACCGTAGCCAAAAGACTAGTGGGTTCTAGCCTATGTTCAATGGGAAAAGCAAACGTAAACCATAATTGAACCTTTCCGACCGTTTGTGGTAATTGGAAGTTCCTCATATTAGTTTCTTATCGGTCAATATTTTTTCAAACACATGCATGTGTAACTGCCGCGAGCTCGACGTCTTGGTCAAATACGCCCTCGCGCCCGCCACATTAATCAATCGCCTCTTCCACTTGACGGCTGTTGTGAACGGATAACCCGAGGAGCACGACGCTGGGCGTACTGGTCGTAATCGTCGTGTCACCGCGGCTCCATTCATCGATGTGACAATTCAGCATTGGGCCAAGAAATTATTCTCATTTCTGCGCTGCCTCCTAAGCGCTCTCCTCGCCTCATCGTTCCCTCATTAGCATTCACTGCCGATACATGGCTCAAAAACCCAACAACAACATGGCCAGCGTCAGGAGGTAGCGTCATCGTTCAAAGGTAGTTCTCCGATTCGGCCCACCGCGAAGCAGACAGGCCAGTGACAAGTGCCAGACCGATGATTCCTAACGTGCTTCCACCGGTTGCCATTCTAATGGCCCATGTCAGCAGGCGGCAGTGGGAGGATGTCTCTGTGCAGCCGGAACACGAGGATTAGCTCACCGTCCATGCGGGAGCGATGCAAGAGGCGAATCGCCCAATCAGCGTCCTCAGATCGTTCCATCCGTACCTCAGCGATCCGCAAAGGCCGACCGTCCCATGAGGTGGCAAGCTCAACGGATCTGACCCTCCCATATGGGGCAAACAGCGCAAATAGATCCTGCGCAGACACTGCGGGAGGAAATCCCTCTATGTAGAGCGATGTCGACATCATTCTTGTCATGCTCGGCTCGATGGCCTTACCATGTAACAGGGATAACCTCCTGGCCTACAATGCGGCCATCATCCCCAGAAACGTCCTTCTTAACTATGCTCTGCCCGAATGGTTCTGAGCTTTCCATGTGACCGAGTAGCGGCCCGCTCATGATGCCCGGGCCGCTCGGTCACGAATAAGATTTTCTAGGCAATCTTCACTTCGACCTGCTTCGGCTTGGCTTTCTCGGATTTCGGGAGATGGAGGTGTAGCATTCCGTCTGCATATTCCGCGCTGGCCTTGCCTGCATCGACCGTGTCTGGGAGCATAAAACTCCTGACAAACCGGCCATACGTGCGTTCAATCCGATGATGCTTACGGCCGCTTTCGGTCTGCTCTTGGGTCCGTTCTCCCTGTATCGTGAGGACGCCGTTTTCCATCGTGACTTTGACCGCCTCTTTCTTCACCCCGGGGAGCTCGGCATGAATGGCATACTCGGCCTCCGTCTCGCTGATGTCCACGGTCGGAATCCAATCAGGAGCAGCCATCGCTTCCTGCCCGTTCCCACTCAGAGACCAACCTTCGGGCCGAGAGATGACTCGGTTAAGCCGGTCGGCCATTCGTTCAAGCTCGTGCAAGGGGTCCCATTTCATCACTGCCATGGTGCACCTCCTGTTCGTGTGTGGGCTTTTAATAACGCTCTCACGTATCTGGAGGTAATTTGGGCCGACCAAAAGTCAAGTCAGAGGCGGTGCCGGCCATGGAAAAGCCGACGACCATCAAAACCGTGAGCGAGATGTCAGCTTCAGTGAAGCGCCTTGGAGGAGATTCTGGACTGCGTGGGAACCTTGAGTTGTCTGTGAGGGATTCCCGCCATCGAAGGAAAAGGCGATATCTAGATCGGGCTTATCTGGCAAGCCTTGGACAATAGGAACGACGACCTCACCCGATCAATCCCCTTGAGCAACTGTCCAACCGTATAGCATCGACGGTGGCATCCAGGAAGCGCATTCCTGTCACGACCAGACCATTGCTCCGCCAGAAGCAGCGCCTCAGCCTCGTTCGAGACCTTCCCCTCGCTGCCAGATAGCCGCAAGTCGATGGGTTACTCCCCAAGCTTATCCTAGCAACGCGTGAATAAGGCGAAAAAAGCCACCAAGACAGCCAGTAAGGAAGAGACGACGGCCATCGCATTCAACATTTCGAATCGGAGCTGCCGCTTGCGGTACTGCGCGACTGTCTCAATAGGATCCGGATTCAGACCGTTGATTGCGACTTCTATGTTCTTGAACGCCTCCAAAAACAATTTTGTTTCGTCGTATGGCATTTTATGCCTCCTGCGAACACTAAAGCACTGTGTCCAACTAGCGACTGGAGAATGAAGCGTATATGGCCCCAGCGGAGAGCCCTTTCATAAAAAGCTCTGCTCTTCCCTCACGGCTTTTCAAGGATGAAATCACTCAAAGATGGTTTGCTTCAGTTCGGACAGATAAGCTCGGACCGTCCCGAAAATCCCTTTGGCAGTTCGCCCCTCCCTTGTCTTTTCTTCGATTTTTTCAATCTCCGCCTCAAATTTTATGTAATCTTTCTTAATCCCATATCCCAACGTTTCCGCGAGCTTCAGTTGCTGTCGCGTCTCCCTGATTAATGTGGTCAGGGTCTTGGTGTCCTCCTCCGATCGCGCTTCCTTCTGAGCGAGTTCCTCAGCCTTGGTCAATTTCTCCTCTGCGTGTATGAGAGGGAGCGGCAGGACATGCTCCGTCACCACAATGGTATTCAGCGCAGCCTGAAGCGCCTCTTTTGCTTCGGCAATTTTGCCTTGGTCGATAAGAGGCGTCACGGCTACAATGGCCTGGGGATAGGTTTGGAGCGGAAGATTGTCGATACTGATCACAATCTCGCTGCCTAATTCGCGAATCAGGTGCCGAGCTTTCTGAAGTTCCCCGTCTTCTAGATGCGATTCAGCTTGCTTGCGAACCTGCTTGATCTGCTCAACAGTCCCGTACACATCACGGGTCATGATCGTGACATCAATGGGGGCCAGTGCCAGTTGAGGGTCTCGCGCGAGAATAATGTCCAGTTTGCCTGTCGCCCGCTCCAGCGCCTTTAGGGCTTCCTCAGGTTTTTTGTCTTCGAGCGCTTTCAGAGCCTTCTTGGTGTCCTGAATCGCCGATACGGCTTCGTCGATAATTTTTTTGCGCTGCTGACTAATTTCACGATCCGCTTGCGTTTGGACGCCCTTCTCCACGGCCTTTGTCTCTCCTTGTAGACGTCCCGCATTGGCCAGCGTCTTATCGGACGCACCTTCGCCAAGCGCTATAAAAGCCGTGACGCACAGACCTGCGGACAGGCCGAGGATGAGTTGGTACCGTTTCGTGTTTAGACGTTTCCTATTCCCTCCTTCACGCGTCTTGGTTCTACCTGCCGACGAACGCATGTAGGTCATTCGACCTCTGGAACTTCAGACGGAGACGGTGATAATTCTCGGCAAAAAAATGTCAACAAGACTGAAAGCGGCCCTAACCAGCGAGGCAACCTGGTTCGAGAAAGACGCACTGCTGATGCGGGTCACTGTCATCCAAGACACGCCCTTGGCCCCCTCTCCTTCTTCCCAGTTCTTGACTTCTTAGTCGTGAGAATTATCACCTCGTCTGCGATTAGCGTTCCGGCCATCCATGGGCTGGCAGTCATGTGTAACGAGATGCAATCAACAATCGGCGCATGTTGTACCCAAAGAAAGGAGGTCGCCATGGTTAAACCGCATCACATCACTCCTGTTTCCATTACCCTGTCCCTTGCGATGGGGTTGGCTCTTGTGGCCTTGCCCCATGTTGGCCTTGCCGATAATCAGGCCAATCATCATGTGGAAGTCACCACGGGAGCGGTCTCTGGCATGACAACAGAACAGCGCGATGGCGTACCAGATTATCGAGTTCTGTGGCCGGGACATCGCCTATTGACCGGCACGGTCGATTCCATTTCGGGCGGGATCATACGAGTCAACACGGGGGAATTGCTCCCCCGCTTTTTGTCCCAGCGAGAGGCAGCCGAAAAAGGGGTTTTGCCATTGAAGCGAGGTGACCAACTGCAGGTCGTCCTCAATGAGCAGAACCTGGTCGTCGATTACCACCTGCTTGGACAGGAGCGCTGGCACCGCATCATTCGCGGCCGCTTGGCCCAACCTCTGCCAGTCGGCCAAGAATGGGCTGTGATCCGGCAGGAGGCGGGTACGGAGGAGGCGTTCTCGGTCCGACCGTTGGCGCGCAGCAAAGTCAGCGCGATGCCGATCAACGTCCCTGCGATTTTTTTAACTGACGAGGCCAATAGAATTGTGGACGCGACCTTCGGAAGCGAAGAGGGTCTGCTGCGGCAAACGGCGGACTGGAAGCGAACGCCTCCGAAAGCGACCTATCGACGGGTCGATGGTACCTTGATGCGGACAGCAGACAAGGTCTGGATCCACACGTCTGATGGAAAAGAACAGAGTTTTGAGACCAGGCCTTATGTGCGAGAAAAACTGACCGCACTGCCTCGAGGATCCTCGGTCACCTTGCTGCTAGATGATGAAGACAAAGTGGCCGACCTGGCCAGACCACCAGTGTAAGATGGTGGACTATTCATCGAAGCGGGGAAGGGGGGGATGCCGTGATGGACTCCCCTTTCCCCAGTTTCAAAGCATGTGTCCCATTCACGATATGCCGTCCCGCCGATCCTACCGGTAACGGCAAAGTGCCTTCCAGGTCACCTTCTCTGCCGCAGAAACCTGTCCATCACCACAGTACATTGGAACGGCTTTATACGCACAAGAGAATCGACTGCTGACATTCCGGTCAGACTCCCGTCCGGGGTCCTGAGCTGAACTATCCCATGGATGGGCCAAGGGGGTTGACTTCGAGTTTCTTGAAATTAATTACCTAGGCATCGAACAGTCGTAGAGACCCTGTAGGTTTGGCACAAATCGCTGCTGGCTGCCGGCTTGGAGTCGTCCAGCCTGGGCGACAGTGGAGGGACGAATGAATCGTTGTAGCAATGCAATGCATCGGCCTACCTCGCGAATCTTCATTTGCTATTTGTTGTTCATTGTCGCGGGCCTGGCCACATGTGGATTTCCATCGGATCGGGCTGTTGTGGCTCCCGTGAAGGCGGCAGCCACCTCTGATGCCCTCCTTGGTCAAGAGGTAGCGGGACCCACACAGCCCTTTATCGGCGTGGCCAAGCAGGTGAAAGCCGCCGTCGTCAATATTTCTTCCGTCAAGAAGCTCAACACGAAGCGTG
Source organism: Nitrospira sp. (assembly GCA_021323395.1). Taxonomy (GTDB): domain Bacteria; phylum Nitrospirota; class Nitrospiria; order Nitrospirales; family Nitrospiraceae; genus Nitrospira_A. Next base: position 14,694 of record JAJONL010000047.1, on the reverse strand, counting down.
AGGGCGAACGCGGCAATCCATTTTTTGATGACCCGCTTTTTCGTCGTTTCTTTGGGGAGGAATTTGAACGGCGGATGCCCGCACCGCGCAATCGTGAGCAAGGCTTGGGCTCTGGAGTGATTATATCGTCGGACGGCTACATCATTACGAATAATCATGTGGTCGAACAAGCGGATGAACTGAATGTCGCACTGCCCGATAAGCGCACGTTTAAAGCCACGGTCGTCGGTACAGACCCGAAAACCGATCTCGCGGTCATCAAAATTGATGCGGCTAACCTTCCTGTCCTCCCGTGGGGCGATTCTGCCCAACTGCAAGTGGGCGAACTCGTCGTGGCGGTGGGCAATCCGTTCGGGCTCACGCAAACGGTAACCATGGGCATCATCAGTGCGGTTGGCCGTGCGAATGTGGGTATCGTGGACTATGAAGACTTCATTCAAACGGATGCGGCGATCAACCCGGGCAATTCGGGAGGCGCACTGGCCAATTTGAAGGGCGAACTGATTGGGATCAACACCGCAATCTTTAGCCAAAGTGGCGGCTACATGGGCATTGGATTCGCCATTCCCAGCAGTATGGCCAAGAGTATTTTTCACAGCTTGATCACGCACGGCAAGGTCGTGCGGGGCTGGATCGGGGTTTCCATTCAAGAGGTCACGCTGGAGTTGGCGGAACAATTCAGCACGAGCGAAACCACCGGAGCCTTGGTCGCGGACGTCCTCGAGGACAGCCCCGCCGCAAAGGCCAAATTCGAGCGCGGCGACATCATTACTGTCTACAACGGAACATCGGTCCGGGACCCGGCCCACTTGCGGGCCTTGGTGGCCGACACAGCGCCAGGCACGACCGTTTCCGTCTCGGTCCTTCGAGAGAAGACCCACATGGATCTCCGTGTGAAAATCGAAGAATTGCCGAAGGAATTGGCCAAGGCGAGTGCCTCTGACAGGCATCAGAGCGGTGAGGGTCATGCCCTTTCTGGCATTTCCGTGGAAAATGTGCCGAACCAGTCAGGATTCTTTGGTAAATCAAAAGGACGGAGTGGGGTCGTCGTGACGGACATTGAGCGGAATAGCCCTGCCGAGCGAGCTGGGCTTCGTATTGATGATGTCATCCGGGAGATCAATCGCACACCGGTCAAAGACGTTCAGGATTTTGAACGCCTCACAGCCAAATTGACGCCGAAATCGCCGGTGCTTCTGTTAATTAACCGCGGCACAGCTACGGTGTTTTTGAGTGTCTCGCCCTAGCCTGGGGTTCCTAATACAAAGAGGGGGCTAGATCAGTAAAGTTCCAGAGAAAGCGGCGTCTTGCAGTCTATCAAAAATCGAAGGACTCTTTTTAAGGCTCCATGGCAAAGAATGCTCGAGAGGCGCCCAAGCGACAGACCTCTCCCAGGCAAGCAGAACAAACCGATAGAAATGTAACGATCATTCGTTCTTTTCTTGAAGGAGTTTCTGTGAAGCACATTGCGAAGGCTGCGGGGGTCTCGACCATTAGAGTGAACCAAATCGTTCGACGGCAAGCCGCGCGGACACTACCCCATATGGCCCAGCACGTAAGGATCGCCTCACTCGCCGAATTACGAGAGATACTCCGTAAAGAAAATGGTCATCTCGTCTAGCGTTGGCTATCAGGAGCGGACGGGAAGGAACGGCAGGCAGCCCCCCAAAGCATCCGGTCCTCAGTGCCCAAAACGGCGAGGGCCTCAAATATACGGCGTCCTCGACATTCCCATTGCATAAAATTTTGAGCCACCTTCGATTGCCCGCCTTTCTTAAGAGGCGAGGCCTGCCTGGCCCTTGACTTTTCTAGCGGCGAAATTATTTTTGCTTTCGTTGCTGATAGGACCTGGCGGGCGGAGGCTTCCCCTCCGTTCCAGAACAGTACCATCAACGTGCCATGACCCTCATGGGGTGAGGAAGGAGGAATATATGCCCAGTTACCGAATCGCATTGATGAATCCCACCGGACAGACATTTGATCAGAACATCGATCGATTATTTCAGGAGGCTGTTAGCGCGTCCGATTCTCAAGGGTCTCCATGGAGCCCCCCATGCAATGTCTGGGAGGATGAGCAAGGATTTTTTGTGCAATTGGGATTGCCGGGCTGGGAGCCCCAGGATGTAACCCTGGAAGTGGCGAATCAGGTTCTGTCGATTAAGGGAGAGCGCCAGCAGGCTTCGCCGCCGACGCGAAAGACCCATCTGCAGGAGATCGCGGACGGGAGGTTTATGCGTGTCTTGAAATTACCCGCTCTTATCGATGCGCAACACGCATCCGCCACCCAAAAGAACGGGCTGTTGACCGTGACGTTTCCCAAGCGTGAAGAAGCCAAGAGCCGGCGGATTACGATAGAGGGGTAATCGGTGTCTCAGCCGCGTCGGCGTGCGCCGTAACTGTTCCGATTGAAAGGCAGCGATGCGGGGCCTAGCCCCCAAGGGAGCACCTGTTTGCTGTCCGCGGTCTCTCTGAGGAGCTCTTCGGGAGGCCGCCTCTCTTCAGCCACTTTCGAGAAGCCTCAAGGGAGCAAAGGACTGCTTCGCAGGGAGAAGTCAGTTTGTCCGAAACTATTAGCCCAGCCGTTCGTCCAGCGGCGCAATTTGCACCGGGCAAAGCAAAGAAATAATACGTCCATTCGTAACGATGCCATAGGAGAAACCGGGCGCCGAAACGGGCGCCCAGTCAGCCATAGACACTCCTCTGCTCCACGGGGGGCAAAAAAGAAGTTAATGAAGACTCGTCGATGAAGGAAGTCTCGGTATGAGTTTAAAAATTGATGTCAATACAGTCGCCCGCCTCCTGTTCAGGGATGGTTCTTGGTATGAGGTGCTGCCTGGCTCGCTAACGATGGATGCCTTCGAGTGGACGGACAGTGAGGGCCTCGTGATTTCAACCGGAGACGTTGCGGTACTCCCAGCGATGGGAGTCCGGTTCAAGACGCGAGGGATCGCCGGATGGATTTCCTGCCCTCTCACTTCAATCATGGCTGTGCACTATGAGCCAATCGAGCTGGAAGACCCCCTCGCGGTCAGCATGCCGACCATGTTAGCCGATGAACTCGACCAACCTCCCAGATGACACACTAGGAAGGGGCCGTTACGGACCCCTCTCGATGTGATGAATGTCTGTGCCTCATTATATGCAGAGACGACCATTCCACGAGAGCACCTGCGGGTTGCCTTAAATTACCCCAGACACTCCCGGGCTATCACGGCAGCTTCGAGACCCACTCTTCGTGTCGCACTCCAACGGGTTGAGCTGGGTCCCATTACGGAGCAGGTCTGATGCAGCTATAAGCAGGTGGGGACATGACGACTCGATTCTGGTGGATTTTTCTGGCTGTTGCACTTGGCGCGCTTGTCGCCGCAGGTATGATCTCACGCGTCTATGTCGGACAGCAGCTACCGCCCGAGGCAGAACGTCCCGCGCCAACTCTGCGGCATTAAAACCTACTCAGCAATTCCTCCCCAGTTGTGGTCACACCGACGTACGCCACACCGTGTTCACGCAACCTACGGATGACCTCAGGTGATCGAGACGTTGCTCCACCCGGACGTGTGTGGGAGACACCAGCCATGCATCGGAGACCCGCAGCCAGTGTTTCAGGCCATTGGCTGTCATAGAATACACCACGCTATCGTCGCGGTCGGCTTCGCTGTGCACCTGCGCGAAGTCATGGCGGCGCAAGTATGATTCTACAAAAAGTAGGTATCCGAAGAATGCCCCGATGTGCGTTAGATCCTGAGTCACGGTCTGCTTTGAGAGTAGCTGAATGCCAGGGCGAGCCTTCGCCTGTTCAAGCACTTCCATCAGCGTCATGCCTGGGAACCGTTTCGAGGCGTGAGCAGGCAGCTTGGCGATTGTGTCTCGATAGGCGATGCAGTCATCTCGCAAGATCGTATGCACCGGCTTGTTCCCGATGAATGAAAGGAACCGCGTCAGGATTTTTTTCTTCGACTCCAAGGTGCCAGGAGACCGCTGCTTCACATTGGCAAGGTTGTCGAGGTATGCGGGAATAGCATCGGCGAGTAGGAACGGTTTCAGGGTCGGTACCACCGCTGGAGCCAAGGCTTCATCTGCTCTGACCGTGCGCGGCTCTGCACAGCCATCCAGGTACTCAACGCCGAAGACCCCCTGAACCCGCTGCTTGACCTTCCCCGCTATGACCCCTTCAGCCTTGAGCAGTTCTCTCGCCAGAGCCTTGTACTGTGGGGAGTCCTTCACCACGTCCAAACTGTACCGCTCGACAAAGTCATCGACGATGGGAGCAATGGCCTTCACATCATTGGAACGCAACGCCTCCGTACAGTCGTCCACCGTGCCTTGTGAAAACAGCGACAGGCTATCCTGCCACCCCCCGCTGTTCCTGAGGGCTTCTATCCCGCCGTCTGAGTACGTCGCTTCTTCCCATTCGTCCAAGCGTTCTTCGATGTATCGAGAAACGAGCGACCGAAGCTGTGCCGTGGTCATGGAATGTCCTTGTTGTTGGATGAAGAGAAACAGCCGCGCCGCTTTGCCGGTGACAAGTCCTGCTCGCAACTTTCCTATGGTTGAGTCGGAAGTGTCGAGAGATTTCACGATCTCGGAGCGCCCGATGAGAGAGCGAAGCGCACGAGGAACGATGCAACGCACGTGGTGCCGAAGCCGGGAGTTGAACCCGGATACCCTTACGGGCGCTGGTACCTGAAACCAGTGCGTCTGCCAGTTCCGCCACTTCGGCCTGAGGAATGGGGTTGGATTATCGCTGATCGGTTCAAACCCGTCAAGGTGAGCGAGATGAAAATCTGTCCCGATCTGATTGGCCCCCCTCAGCCTGCAATCAAACTGTCTGCGGCAAGGTTCCAGGGGCCTTCCGGGGTCACCTCGCGCAGGTCGCCGCTCAGGATAATGCGCTCCCGTACCAATCCTGCGGCCGCCAACAGAAAGGGGGTCCGAATGCGCGGAGCCTCATCCGCAATCAGCACATCGAACCGCACCCTGCTGAACAAGGGATCAACCGTCACCCGCGCGGCAGTGGTGACTATCACTCGCCGATTTTGCACGAATGCCTGTCGGTTGGTATTTTCTTGCGCCGCCAGTAGTTCTCGAATCTTCTTCGTGCCCCCCAATCTGATGACTTCCTCCTTGAGTTCGGCAAATTCCGGCTTGATGTCCTTCGGCACCGCGGCTTCGGGAATGAGTTCGTTGATTCGTTCCTTCGCGATGTCGATCTCCTTGCGGAGCCCGGCGCTTTGTCGTTCGTAGATGAGGAGATACTCGCGCAGCGACTCGACGTTCTTCCCCACCGCTTGCATGGACAGGCGTTTCCAAATGGGGAGTTGCTCATAGTCGGTCAGGGTCGTCGCGATCTCTTTGATCTTGGCCTGCAACTCACTCAGATGGGTGAGCAGTCGCCATTCCAGCAAGCGCACTTCGTCCAAGTCCTTCTGCTTTTGCGCTTTATAGGCGAGGAGCGGAGTGAGTTCACGAAATCGTTCGTACTTCTTGCGGAGGACTGCCTTGTCAGATCGAGACTTGGCGTAAAACTGATGCATTTGCGCTTCAAACCCTAACTCCGGCAAAGGAATGCCGCCGCTGTCTGTCCCGATCGCCAACTCGTAGCGACTGAGCCAGCTTTTGAACGTCAATCCGGCCGCCTTCATGGCACGCGCAATGAGAAGCGTGATGGCATCGGCACCTCGGTGATCCGGACTGATGAGGAGAATGCGTTTATTGCCGCGGAGCAGCTCGATGACAAGGGTGGCCAATGTCTGCCGACGAAGCACCAGATCACCATGCCACAAGGGAGTCAACACCGATGTCGGTGTAAGCGCCTCCAGCACAGCATGCTGCCCTGACTGTCCTGCCTCGATCAGGGGCAAGAGCCGCTCGGCGGGACCCAGTGTGTAGGATCCGCCGGTCTTGTTCATCTCAATCAAGCGACTACTGGCGGCCAACGCCAACCCGCTCACATCCGGGACTAGGGTGGCGCTCTCAACCACCTCGCCGATGGCATCGAAGGTCTGGAGAATGAGGCGCTGCCCCTCCTGGAGCAGCACGATACCCTCGGTAGGCTCCGCCTCCTCGCCCAGGAGCAGGGTCGCCGAAAGATCCACTCCTAGCACCACGTCGGAGGGCAAGAAAAACTCATACAAATGTAGACTCCCCACCGTCTGGAGCAACCGGCCGCGCACGAGAGGAACCGGTTGATTGAGCCCCAGCTCCGAACAGCGCGAGGCGTCCTGTTCCAGTTTGTGGGCCAGCCGATCAAGAAGATCCAGCAGTGTGTCAGGCATAGCGGTCATGACGAATTCTTCTCCTGCGGTCAGGTGCGGCAGCTACCGCCACCGCAGCGTTATCCCGCGCGATGGCAGGGATGTAAGTCACCGGCATGTCATAAGGAAGCGTATCTTAATGACTCAAGAAAGACCCTGTCCAGCAACGGCCTTACAGGAACCGTCTTTTTCCATCCATGCAATGGATATGGCGGGCCCGAAAGCGACTCGTGGATCCTTGTCCTCTTAGAACGAGCGACCCGCGACTGAAGAAAACCCTGGCCACAGCCTCGGATCAATTGACTTTTGCACAGGCCGCCAGTATGCTTTTTCCCTTTCCAACAGAAGGAGTTGCAGTATGAAGGTGATTCTCCAAGAAACACTCGAAGGCGTCGGCGACTTGGGCGACCTTTTGGACGTCTCCAGCGGATTTGCCAGAAACTATCTTTTGCCTCGCAAGAAGGCCGTTGAAGCCAATAGCCGGAACATCAAAGAATTCGAACATGCCAAACGGGCGGCGGCTGAGAAGGCCAAGAAAGAAAAGCAGGATATCGAGGAGCATGGCAAAAAAATCTCGGCGCTGTCACTGACCATCCTGGCGCAGGTCGGAAAAGACGACAAGATGTTCGGGTCCGTGACGGCCAAAGATATCGCCGAAGGCCTGGCTGACCAGGGGTTCACGGTGGATCGTCGCAAGATCCAGCTGGCCCAACCCATCAAGGAGCTGGGAACGTTCGCCATTGCCATCAAGCTGCCCCGTGAAGTCACCGCCACCATCGCCGTCCATGTCGTCAAGAAACAAGAAGAGCCGGAAGCAGCCACGGCCTGAGCGGTCGTGCGATCATGCGTGGCAGGCTCGGCAGCCACGCGCGGAGGAACCATGCAGGATGTGATCGGTTCGTTGGATGCGCTGAAATCAACCGACCCCGAGACCTACGAGGCCATTCAGGCCGAAGGACAACGTCAGCGCGACAAGCTGTTGTTGATCGCGTCGGAAAACTTCGCCAGTCCCGCCGTCTTGGCCGCTCAAGGCAGCGTCATGACGAATAAGTACGCCGAAGGTTACCCCGGCAAACGCTACTACGGCGGCTGCCAACATGTCGATACGGTTGAATCGCTCGCCATCGAACGGGCCAAGCAGATCTTCGGGGCGGAGCATGTCAACGTGCAGCCCCATTCGGGGTCGCAAGCCAATATGGCCGCGTACCTGGCGGTCCTCAAACCTGGTGATACGATTCTGGGGTTGGATCTAGCCCAAGGTGGACACCTGACCCACGGCAGCAAGGTGAATTTCTCCGGCATTATTTTTCGGGCGTTTTCCTATGGGGTCGACCGCCACACGGAAACCATCGACTATGCGGCGGTGCGGAAGATCGCGGAAGAATGCCGTCCACGGATGCTGGTGGTCGGAGCCAGCGCGTACGCGCGCACGCTCGACTTCCCTAAGTTTCAGGAAATCGCCAAGTCGGTCGGAGCTTACCTGCTGGTCGACATTGCGCATATTGCCGGGCTGATTGCAGCGGGCTTGCATCCGAATCCCGTTCCCTATGCGGACTTTGTCACGACCACGACCCATAAGACGTTGCGCGGCCCTCGTGGTGGCGTCACCATGTGCAAAGCCGAGCATGCCAAGGCCGTCGATAAGATCATTTTCCCCGGTCTGCAAGGCGGCCCCCTCATGCATGTCATTGCCGCCAAAGCCGTCGCCTTTAAGGAGGCCCTCTCTCCCGCGTTCAAGCGGTATCAAAAGCAAGTGCTCGCGAACGCGCGCACCCTCGCGCAGGGGCTCGTCGAGCGGGGGTATAAAATCGTGTCGGGTGGCACGGATACTCATTTAATGCTGGTGAACCTCACCAACAAGGGACTCACCGGCAAGGAGGCCGATGCCGCCTTGGACGCCGCCGGCATTATCGTCAACAAGAATGCTGTGCCCTACGACGAAAAGCCGCCTGCTGTGGCCAGCGGCATTCGAATCGGCAGTCCCATCGTGTCGACTCGCGGCATGCGCGAAGCGGACATGCGCGAGATTGTTGCGCTTATCGATCATGTATTGCAGCATCCCCGCGACCAACAGGTGCAGGCTCGTCTCCCGCTTAGGCAGGACGTTCGCCCGTGAAGTGTCCCTTCTGCGACGATGTCGAGGACAAAGTCGTCGATTCGCGGATGGCCAAGGAAGGTGAGGTCATCCGCCGCCGGCGCGAATGTCTGTCGTGCAAACGCCGGTATACGACGTATGAACGGGTCGAAGAGACCATGCCCGCGGTGGTCAAAAAAGACGGGCGGCGGGAACCGTTTGATCGGGGAAAGATCGTCTCCGGCCTCAAGAAGGCTTGTGAAAAACGTCCGATCAGCACTGTGACCATCGAAGCCGTCACCGACCGTATCGAAAAACGCATTCAGGAAATGGGTGAGACCGAGATCGTCAGCACCGCGGTGGGCGAGGAAGTCATGAAGGAATTGTCCCAGCTGGATCAAGTCGCCTATGTCAGGTTCGCGTCCGTCTATCGAGAGTTCAAAGACATCGATCAATTCATGGACGAAATCAAAGCTCTGGCCCAACAACGCCGGGAGCGGTAAGCCCTGCCCTTTCCCTCACCGTTTCGGATCGGTCCACCGGGATCGGCAGGCTGGGCACCAACAGGGAAGGAACGCCACCCTCATCGGTACGAACCCATGGCCACCACCCGCCCTACCCGTGAACGACGGCAAGCCTTGCGACCTCACAAACGGCGAGCGCCTGGCGCCACGCACGTGGTCATTATCGGCGCCGGCCGCGGCGGCACGGCCTTGATGGAAATCTTCGCCAACGATCCGTTGGTGCGAATCGTGGGCGTGGCAGACATCAGCCCAGAAGCTCCCGGCCTCGGGCTTGCTCGGCGGTTGCGCATTCGCGTGACGCGCAATTACCGACAGCTTTTGAAAATGGGACCGGTGGATTTGGTGATTGATGTCTCGGGCAATCCAGGGGTCGGCGAATATTTGCAAGACATCCGCCGCATGGGCGTCGCGGTCATCGGGGGAGCCAGCGCCAAGTTCATGTGGCAGTTGATCGAGGCCCGCATTCGCGCCACGGCCGAAATCGAAAAGGCCTTGAATAAGTATCAGTCCCTCTACCGATTGTATGTGAAAGAAACCGGAGCCGCGGTCACGGAAGAACGGACCCGCATTGCCTGTGAAATTCACGACGGACTGGTGCAGAGTCTCGCCGGCGTGAATTTCAAGCTGGAACTCTCCCAAGAGCTGATTCGCAAAAATCCCAAGGCCAGTCTGGCCACGATCCGCGAATCGAAGGCCCAGCTGAAATTGGCAATCCAGGAGGCCCGACAAGTCATCTTCAACCTGCGCCCACTCCAGTACGACAAGATGGAGTTAATGCCCGCGCTGACCAACTATCTCAAATCCTACGAGACCCAATACCATATTCAAACGGCCTTTTCCGTGACAGGCGACGAGGCGATTCTCTTCCCCCGCACCAAGATTTTTCTCTTTCGGATCGTGCAAGAGGCGCTGAGCAACGTGCAGAAGCACGCCAAGGCCGGTCGAGTGTCGGTTCAACTCGACATTCGTGCGGACCTGCTACAGGTGACCATTACCGACAACGGGATCGGATTCGATATGGACGCGGTTCTCCGCGACCCAGAAAAGTGGGATCACTTCGGCATTCGCGGCATATTGGAGCGGGCGCGACTGGTGGGGGGAGAAGCCACGATCGATTCGAAAAAGGGCCGCGGCACGCGAATCGTGTTGCGAATCCCACTAGCCGACAAGGAGACGATTCGCAATGGAAAAAATTAAGGTCCTGATAGCCGATGACCATCGGGTGGTTCGCGAGGGCCTGGCAGCCATCCTGAAGACCAAGGAAGACATCAACGTGGTGGGTGAAGCCCAAGATGGCGCAGAAGCCGTCGAAAAAACCAAGACCCTTATGCCGGATGTCATCCTGATGGATGTCAGCATGCCGCGCATGGGCGGCGTCGAAGCCACAAGGCAGATCAAACGGGAATTCCCTCACATGGGTATAGTGGCCCTGACGATGTATGAGGAACAGCAGTATATCTTTGATCTGGTGCGAGCCGGCGCCACAGGTTATCTCCTCAAGGATTCGGAATCCTCGCAAATCGTGGCGGCCATTCGAGCCATTTACCGAGGCGAGTCCCTCATTCATCCGTCGGTAGCCAGCAAAATTCTGGCTGAGTTCTCCCTGATGTCGCAGAAAAAAGGAAAAAAGCCCGGGTGGGTCGAACACGATCTCACGGAACGTGAACTTACGGTGTTACGACTGGTTGCAGATGGAAAGACCAATAAGGAAATTGCGAACAGTTTGGACCTGAGCGAGAAGACCGTGAAAAATCATGTGCGCAATATTTTTCATAAACTCCAAGTGTACGACCGCACCCAAGCTGCCATTCTCGCCATTCGGAAGGGTCTTATTGAGTTGGAGCCCAGGCCCTGACGACAGAAAGCCGTATCGGTTACTCATCCTCACTAACCCCTTGATAAAGTTCGGTCTCCATCAAGAATGTGGTTTGAGCCCAAAGATACAATTGTTGTAATTTAGCAACAGCTGCTGATATGAACAATCGATGAATGTCTCGCATTTTCAATGTCTTGAGATTTATCTGCATATGGCACAAGCATTGCTTACTAAACGATTCGCGTCACAGAGGAGGCACAGTGCGGTTTCAGCAAACGATCGGTTCACCAGTTAGTTGCTCAGGCGTCGGACTCCACTCTGGTCATCCCGTCACACTGACTCTCCGTCCGGCCCCCCCCAATACAGGCATTGTTTTCGTCTATCGCAACGGCTCCCAAGAAACACTCCTTCCCGCTGCGGTTTCCAACAAGGTTCCGACAGAACTCTGTACGGCCATCAGCGTGAACGGCCACCAGGTGAAAACCATCGAACACCTCTTGGCGGCCTTGGCCGGCATGGAGGTTGATAATGTGTACGCTGAGGTCGACGCAGGTGAAATTCCGGTCTTGGATGGGAGCGCCAGTCCTTTTGTGCGTCTGATTCGAACAGCCGGCGTGATTCCACAAACTCGTCGGCAATCATATGTGAAAATTACGCAACCTATTGAGGTGGTGGATGGCGCGCGTCGTGTCCGCATCGAACCTTCCTCAACTCCAAAGATCACCTACTCCATTTTCTATGATCATCCATTGATCCAGACTCAGTCCTACACGCACACCTGTTCCGCATCGGCTTTCGAGCAAGAAATTGCGACCGCTCGAACTTTTGGCTTCCTTCATGAAGTAGAAGCCTTGTGGTCAAGAGGCCTCGGCAAGGGTGGGACACTGGATAACACGGTGGTCTTGTCTGGGGATGGAGTTCTCAATCAATCCGGTCTTCGGTTCCCCAACGAGTTCGTCCGGCACAAGGTCCTGGACTTGATCGGAGACGTTGCCCTTCTCGGCTTCCCCTTCATCGGCCATATCGTGGCGGAACGTTCCGGTCACGCCATGCATACGAGGCTTGTGGAGCAAATCCTTACCCAACGCGACAAATGGGTGCTGATCACTTCTGAGCATGCAGCGCCCGCACAGGAAACACGTCCTTCTCTCGGACTACTTCGTCCGGCCCCTTCTCTCGCCGTCTAAGCATTCCCCCATCAAGCCAGTCCAACAGGATGGGTCTGTGTCGTGACGGCGGCTAACCACGATGACGGCACGAACAGGCATAAAAAAACGCCGGAGGTAAGTGGCCTTACCTCCGGCGTGTAAATCCTGGTGGGACTTACTTCTTCTTTGCGGTCTTCTTCGCTGGTTTCTTCGCTGCCTTCTTCGTTGCCAAGACTCTCACCTCCCTTCACACATTTAAAGTTGACGTGAACTTCATTCGCCCTCTATACAGCCGCTGTCAGTTCTTGGGTCATGACAGCAAACGTGTTCGGACCGACCTTCTGAAAACGCTTATCCCGCTTCAATGACGTCGCCACAGACGTCAGCGGCGTTTTACCTTTGATCTGTAAACCACCCTCTAATAAACGCTGCAACAGCTCTTTTGCGTGCATCGGACGACTGGCTTCCTTGAGAATTTGATAGGCAGCCTCAGGAACACTCTTCCCCACATACTTGCTTTTTCCCAGCAAAATTTCGCGCGACTGATCCGTCACATCGGTGACGGGAAGCGGCCGAATACCCTTTTCATCCGTAATAATCTGACTGGAGAGACTCGCCAGCTTGGCTTTGTCCGCCTCGACTCGGTAGAGCGTTTCAGCCAATTCCAAATATTTTCTGATCATGGCGATCTCATCGTCGAGACGCCGACGTTTTTTTTCCAATTCTTGATAGCGGTTGCGATACGCGCTGATCCGCTGTTCAAGACCAACCAGAATGTCAGTGAGTTCTTCCACAAGCAAGTTCCTTACAAAGCATACTTGCTTTATAGCAAGTCAATCATTTTCTGTCAAGTATGTGTTGATTACTATTTGATCGCACCTTCTGCATAGATGGCCAGAGTGCATTCAATGTCATGCAAAGGCTTGCCATAAAAGAACAAGCATCATTAACATCATTATATATCAATGTGTTACGATGAGTTCATGATTAGACTCATCGCATGGAGTCGCAAGACAGACAAATCCCGTAGTGATGGGGCCATACATGTTTAATCGCAACCTCGATCATTCGACCCTATTGACGACTGCCGTTCGAGCTGCGCGGGAAGCAGGCACAGTGCTTACCCAATCGGCGCGATCTGGCTTCCGAATCGAATATAAGGCGGCTATCAATCTCGTGACAGACGCGGACCGAGCAGCCGAAGAGCGTATTGTGCAAACGATCCTCGCCGCGCATCCTTCTCATCGTATTCTTGCTGAAGAGCGGGGGCAGGGAGGAAGCGACGATTCGCTCTATCAGTGGATCGTCGATCCCCTCGACGGCACCACAAACTTCGCGCACGGATTTCCGTTCTATTCAGTCTCGATTGGGCTCGAGCACGACGGGGAGTCCGTGCTGGGTGTCGTGCTGGATCCGGTGCGCGACGAATTGTTCACCGCCGTGAGAGGGCAAGGGGCCTACATGAACAGCGAGCCCATTCACGTTTCGGACGTGAAAACCCTGGATAAGTCTTTGCTGGTGACCGGCTTTGCGTACAACATTCGCGAAACACCCAACAATAACCTCGATCACTTTGCGCGCATCTCGCTGCGCGCCCAGGCCGTGCGACGCACTGGTTCCGCCGCGCTGGATCTCTGTTATGTCGCTGCAGGCCGGTTCGACGGTTATTGGGAAGTCGTGCTCAGCCCTTGGGACATGGCGGGTGGAATTGTGATTCTCCGTGAAGCGGGCGGAATGGTTTCGGGAATTACGAAAAACCCGTTCTCACTGTATGGACAGGAACTTGTTGCCACGAATGGGCTCATTCACGATCAGTTACTGGACGCCCTTCACCAACGGCCTGATAGCCCCTGAGACCAGTGTTCCACCTACACTGTCTGCGCCCATCACCGCGAACCGGTCCCACCCACAAACCTCCGTAGTCCGATGTACAGCACTGCAATCGATGCGGTATCATGCCGATCTCATAAGGAACACCAGATTGGAGGAGTAGCCCGACCATGGCCACGCAAGTTCCCCCGCAGAAACCCGGCGCATCACCGTCAAAAACTCAAGATGTTTGGGATGTCGAATTGTTACACGTCCACGTGTCACGCAAAGGACAACTGGTGAATGCCGAATGGGCGATTCACCCCCAGATTAAGGCGGACTTGAGCGCGGAAGAATGGAAAGAGCTTGGCGAGTTGATGAATAAAGTCACTACGATCGTGGGGCACCGATTTTCAGAAGATCTCGCCCAGTCTGATCCGGCCCCTCAAGGAAACGCCTAGTAGAGCCAGGTACAAGCTGCCCATCACGACGTTGGGAGTTCCTGCGGGTTCACTCCCATGCTGTATACTTATCCCGTGAGGTGATCCATGGACTGTTATTATCATTCGCAGGATCTCGGAAAATTTGGAGAGATGGGAAAAAGCAATCCGGTCTTGTGTGAAGGCGCCCTGACGGAACGCGAGAAGGCTCTCATCGCGCTCGGCGTAGCCCATGCCGTGCAATGCCCCTATTGCATCGACGCCTACACGCAAGCCTGTCTTGAAAAAGGGTCGAATACGGAAGAAATGACCGAAGCCGTGCATGTGGCCTGCGCGATTCGCGGCGGGGCGTCACTCGTGCACGGTGTGCAGATGAGAAATGTGGCCGAAAAGTTGTCGATGTAGGTGAGCAGAGATCAAGCAAACTCACACCAGCCCATGCTCAGCAGTAGGGATGCTCCGGGATGGCCAGGGTAAAGTATTTCCCTCGCTCCTCATACAGAATCCGCTTTGCCGTCATTCGCGCGAGGGATTCCTGCACCTCCGCGTCAGACACTGTTCCCGCGTTGAGACGCTCATCTAAGGCGCCCCGTATCTGCTCCAACGACCTGGGCGCGTCACTACACAGA
>JAJONL010000046.1 GCA_021323395.1 Nitrospira sp. | reverse complement strand
GGCGCAAGTTGCTGACGATTCTCAATGCGATGGTGCATCAGGGAACTCCGTGGCGATCTGCCCTGGCACAGGGAGCGTGACATTCAAGACAGTTGCTCGCCCCCTCGCATCGCTGCGGCCGAGCTGGACGACCTGTTTGACCATCCTGCGGGTTCTGAATCTCCCCCACCTCACGCATCACTTTTTTCAGGGACAGCGAAGTGGTTTTTCAACGGCCTGCTAGTGTTTGAGCGCTTTCACCCGTTTTTGAGCGAGGGCGGTTCGGTCTGCTTCTTCTGGTATGCCTTCGGCGAGGGCTAGGTAGGTCTCGTATTCTGTGACGGCTCGCTTCGGGTTGGCCTCCGCGATGGCCTCGGCCATATTGAAACGGGCGATGGCATAATTAGGCCGCAGCAGGACGGCCTTCTCAAATGAGGCCAGGGCATTCTGCTTCTCACCCAACTTGCCGTATAGGGTACCAAGGTTATTAAGCACTTCCGGAGAGTTCGGACGTTTTGCCAAGGATGCCAGCAGTTCACTCTTGGCTTTCTCCAGGTTGCCCGCGGCTTCCCAGGATACGCCCAGACGATGGGTGAGTTCTGCTTGCCAGACTTTGTTGGTAAAGCCCGAGACGCTCGCCTTTTGGTAGGCATCCAGGGCAATCACATTGTTTTTCGTTCCACAGTAGGCAAGTTGTGCCGTCTGACCGCGCGCGAATTGCTGAAGCGAGGCAAATGGCTCCTTGTCCACGGTCCCCTGAGAGTCGAGATACTGGCCGTCCGCTTGTTCTGCGGTATTGCGGAGGCGATCCAGAAACTCTTTACGGTAGGGAGAAAACAGCTTCACGTATGGATCAATGGTAAAGGATGCTACAAGCAGGCGTGGAGTGGCTTGGTCTCCCAGCACAAGATACCGCGTCGTGGTCTTTTCATCGCCCGTGTCATACAGCATACTGCCCGCCATATTTTGACGATCGGCTAGTTGCGCCACCGTGAGATAGAACTCAAGACTGGGTTTGAGCTGCGACAGGGTACGTCGGAGTGTCTTGTAAGGTGCCAGATCAAGACCTGAGCGAAAGACGAATAACGTGCCAACCAGTGTGCCATCCTCATCGAAAAAATACGACTCCTCGCCCTTGGAGAGGCTTTGTTCCGATGATATTCGCAGTTCCTCGCCGGTACCCCAGGCCTGACTCTGGGGAACGATGCCTGGATGCGCCCCAAGGAAGGTTTTACGCGAATCGCAGAGTTTGGTGGCTTTGAGCAGGTCGAGGTCGCTTTCTGAGGGCGGAAGCGGCGGTCGAGGAGGGGATGGCGTTCCGCACCCCGCTAACAGGGCTCCGACGCTGAATAGTATGGGCAGCAGCGGTAGTCGATGATACATGGCGGGGTGAGTGTCTCAGTCCGAGCGTCATGTAAATATAGAATAAGGGCGAAGCCAGCATACCTTAAACGCCTTGTAAGATGCGAATGACAGGAAGGGGATACGGGGAGAGGGATAAATCCACAACGCCTTACCTCGCCCGCCGGGAGCAGCCCCGGCCAGCGAGATTCGACGCAGGTTATCGACGCTGTGAGTCGATCATAGAATCTTCGGCTGTATATCCAAAGAGGTACGGGGCTTGTCTGGCAATGGCATAGAGGGGACGGTTCACCGTGTAGTCCACAAGATGGCCGATCGGATGAAGGATAAATCCCAGCCATCGATAAGGATGGTCGTTAGCCTGCGAGGCGGCCATGGGATCGGAATAGACCAGCGAGGTGCTGTCCATCGCGCTGTATATACTCAGCGGCGCATTATAGTTCTGATCCAGCGTGGTGATCTGATTGGTGCTCGAGCAACCGGTGGTTAGAGCCAGTCCGAATATGAATATTGCCACAGTCGCGCGCATACAATCCTCTCTTTCTTCCGTACGAACAGTCGGAGTCTGTTCCTTGTGAGGAAAGTCTAGCGCAGGGTTTTGATTCTGTCCAGTCAAGGTTTTTTCCTTGGGGAGAGGCAAGCTAAACCGGCCCATTGTAGGAGCGAGTGGGTGAGAGAGTACAGTTGATGACGGAGTGGTGGGCGATACTGGTATCGAACCAGTGGCCTCTTCCGTGTGAAGGTGAAAAGCTAGATTTTTGAATCGCTCATTGTTGCGACGGTTTCCCCACAAAAGCGTTAAATGTAATGTGGTTAAGAGCTTTCTATCCCTTCTACTGTGTACAGGACATTTTAAGGTTTTGGATAATTTCTGACACAAAAATGACCACAATGAACTGGCTTCGGACGACGGGATCGTTAACCAGCAGGGGATGGTCGAAATCTGGCAGTCCAAACATCTAGCAGTGAACGACGGTCGAGCGGCTCGCAAAATCGCCGACCGCTGACTACAGAGCCGCAGCACCATGGTATACTGCATGCGGCTACACTGGATGCGCTGCCGATGAAAGCCGTGAAGTACACCAAAGAAGGCGTGGTGATTCCCTCCTCCTGGATGAAGGGATGGGGGAAAGCTGTGGTGGCGCATCGGGATTCCGACGTCCTGATCTTGGAGTCTCCGGCCAGAGCGGCAAGTCGAAAACGGCTGGCTCGCATGGTCAGCAAGTTGCGCCGCGCCACCCGCGAGCTAGGCGTCACCCCCGAACAGATTGCCGCTGAAGTTGCAGCGGTTCGGCGCGAGCGTGCGCGTCGTTCTTGATACGAATATCTTCGTGTCCGGTCTGTTGTCCGCCGCAGGGCCTCCTGCACGGATCATTCAGGCCGTCTTGCAGCGCCGCCTCATCCCCATCATGAGCACTGATACCTTCGCGGAACTGGAAGCCGTCCTGCGGCGGCCCAAACTCCAACGCGCGTTCACCCGAGCAGAGGTGAATATCACGAGTTTTCTGGCGACCGTCCAAGCTGAAGTGCAGTTCGTCGATCCCCATCCCACTAACACTCCTCTGCGTGATGCGCATGATCGACCGTTCCTCGATCTCATGGCTACCACACCCCCGCCTCAATATTTCGTCACCGGAGATAAGGATTTCGAGGCCTCACACTATAGCGGAGTGCCAGTCATTTCAGCCGCCGAGTTTGCCCGCCTGCTCACTCACCGATAGTCAATTCTTGCATTGGTCCACAGTACGAAGAAGCGGAACAAAATAAATGGTGAGCGAGTGGCCCACACCTTGGCCTGTCAAGAAAACACATCCGACCCCTTTTCTTCTTCCTTGTGTCGGGGAAGGCGTGGGCCAGGGTGGTCAAACGGCTCAAGATAGGCCGAAAGGGCAAGGTGCTTCACTCGCTCCGGCGTGGTGGGATTACAAAGCTAGCGGAGCCTGGGGCCCGACTGCTCATGCTACCGCGTTGACTGGCGCCACATGGGAGGCCGGACGGACGTGCATTTTAAGGACTACACGCATACCGGAGCGTTCAGCCTGGAGAAGCTGAAGAAGTCGATAGATGTGTTAGGAAAGGCGTATAGATGAACGCTGAAACGACCGGTTTGATACGCCCCCGCCTGTCTCCTGAAAGTTTCTGTCTTTATGAAATGCTGATGCGCGGGCGTTGTTGAAGGCCCGAGATCATTTATTTTGGTTGTTGGTTGATCTAAACCTTCGTAAGCTTCTTGCGTGAAGTTAAAGCTCACAATTCAACAAGGAGCCCGTTAATTATGAAGCCTCTAGACGACAACGAACGCAAACGAATCAGAAAGCAGCATGAATATGCTATAGGAGCTCAATTTGTTGAGTGGCTTGAAAAATGTGGCGGACCAGTCTTTTCATTAACCGAATACCCAGGAGAAACTTCTGACCTCGTATGCAAGAGCGGAGAACGTATCCTCAACATTGAACACACATCGGCGCAATACGACAAAGACCATCGCGTCTTTATCGATACACCCGTTCTCGGAAGTAGACATCCTCAAGATGTGTGGCCCAGTGATCCGCTAACACCTGTGGGAAACCGCGATGAAAAACTGCTTGCGTTTATAGAGGGTGCCATTTTGAAGAAATGTAAGAAGGCCAAGAAGGAGGAATCTTCTTGGTATGGGTCAGACCCAATCCTGCTTATCGAGATCCTCCCCGGCCTGACCGCTGCGGAGGAGTTAGAGCGCCTTCTGTTTAACAAGAATTTCCAAACGGACTGGCCTTTTGACGGCGTGTATGTCGTCGGTAGGTTTCCTCAAACTCGTCTACGTCCGGGCGTATGCGGGCAGCCCATGCTAGGGGGACTGGGGGTGTCGCGAGACTCCCCCGGGGTATCTGCACTATGCTTACCATCAAAGAGCTGTCGGCTTGGCTCCACATCAAGCCGTCCACACTCTATCTCTGGGCCTCACAGAACAAGATTCCTTGCGTCGCATTCATGGCCTCATCCGGTTCGATCCTGACGCCATCCAGGCCTGGTTGGACACCTTTGGTGTGATTCCTGGAAAGCCATCCTCCCTTTCCCATTCGCCACGTCAGGCGTGACCTAGACCAGCTCATTGAAGCCACGAAATCCGAGGTCTATACTTCCCGCCACGGGGAAACTAGATCGAAATCAGGCCTCATCCAGAAGGAGGATGCAGATGGGGCTGTTTAAGCGGAATAAAGTGTGGTGGATGAATAGGGTGTTTCAGGGTCAACGAATTCGCCGGTCCACAGGGGCATCGAATCGAGCGTTGGCTGACGCCATCAGGGCGAAAGTGAAGGTTCAATTGATCGAGGGGCAGTATTTCGAACGGGCTGAAGAAAAATCTCGAACCTTCCAGGAATTGATGGATCGCTTTGAGCGGGAGCACCTCGTGAAATTGGCCAGCCGAGCAACAGGACAAGTCTTCGTCAAACGCTTCCGTGCCTTCTTCGGGGACCGGACGCTAGCGGAGATTACCCCCAAACTGATCGTGGACTATAAAAGTCGACGGTACGCCGCTGGGGTGAAAGCCGCCTCGATCAATCGAGAGCTCACCTGTTTGAGAAAGGCCTTCAACCTTGCTAAGCGGGAATGGGAATGGTGCCGAGACAATCCCGTCAGCCGCGTGTCTCTCGAAAAGGGTGCGACTAAACGAGACCGTTGGCTGATGGAAGACGAGGAGGCGCGATTGCTCGATGCCTGTCCGTCGTGGTTGCGCGAGCTCGTGGTATTCGCGCTCCATAGCGGGATGCGGTTGGGCGAGATCCTGTCACTAACCTGGACCGGCGTGGATCTATTCCGAAGAACAGTGACGGTGTTTGAATCGAAAAACGGGGAGCGACGGACGGTGCCACTGAATCAGACCTTGATGGCGCTCCTGACGGAGAAGGCCAAAATGCGCCATATAAAAACCGCACTGGTCTTTCCGAGTCGTGCAGGCACCCGGTTAGATCCCAACCATCTGAGACGAGCGTTACGGCCTGCCATGACAAAGGCGGGCGTTGTGAACTGTCATTTCCATGATCTCCGTCACGCCTTCGCGACGCGGCTGGTCCAATCAGGAGTCGATCTCTACAAGGTTCAACGGCTCCTCGGACACAAGTCTCCGATGATGACGCAACGCTATGCGCATCATTACCCGGAAAGCCCTGCGTGATGGAGTGGAGATCTTGGACCGACGCGGGCACCGTGACACAAAAATGACCACAGTGTTGAGGGTGTCAGGGTGTACGGTCTCGGAAGTCGTTGAAAAGATGGTGGGCGATACTGGTATCGAACCAGTGGCCTCTTCCGTGTGAAGGAAGCGCTCTCCCCCTGAGCTAATCGCCCACGCGATGAGAGTCTAGCATGGTCGGACGAAATGGAGCAAGAAACCTACCGGCTTGATTCCTCCGGTCTCGGCAGTCGATCTTTCCGGTCGAAGGTCGTCTCAGTATGCAGGTGATGAATAAGCCAGCCGTTTCTTGACATCGAGAAAAGGCGATTCTTACAATGAGCTTCCTTCCATCTTCTCAAAGGTTTCCCATCCATGCGTGAAGACATTGTGGTCATTGGGGGTGGTCTGGCCGGTTCGGAAGCGGCCTGGCAGGCAGCCAATCACGGCGCTAAGGTGATCCTGTACGAAATGCGTCCAAAGGAGATGACCAAGGCCCATAAGACCGGCGATTTGGCAGAACTCGTCTGTTCGAATTCCCTCGGGTCGGCCGATCCGCTCAACGCACCCGGCATCTTGAAGGCCGAGATGCGCCGCTTGAACTCGCTTGTCATCCGGGCTGCAGAGAAGGCACGGGTACCAGCCGGCTCAGCATTGGCTGTGGATCGAGAGCAGTTCGCTCGCGCGATTACCCAAGCGTTGGAAGGACATCCGAACATTCGGATCAGGCGTGAAGAGGTGACGGAAGTGCCGTCTGATGCCGTCAGCATTATTGCGACCGGTCCATTGACGTCGGAGAAGTTGTCAAAGGCCATCAGCGAGTTGACTCACGAACATCACCTCTATTTCTTTGATGCGATTTCGCCCATCATTGATGCCGATTCGATCGACATGGAGGTCGTGTATCGGGCTTCACGGTATGGTAAAGGCGGTGATGACTATCTGAATTGCCCCATGGATGAAACGTCCTATAATGCGCTGTATGAGGCGATGATGGCGGCGGAAAAGGTCCAAGCGAAAGAATTTGAGAAAGTGGCCTATTTCGAAAACTGCATTCCGATTGAAGTGATGGCGGAACGAGGTCGGCAGACCATGCAGTTTGGTCCCCTGAAGCCCGTCGGGCTGGAACATCCCAAGACCGGGATACGGCCTTACGCAGTCGTTCAGCTCCGTACGGAGAATGCCCATGGGACTTGTTACAACATGGTCGGCTTTCAAACCAAAATGACCTATCCGGAGCAACGTCGAGTCTTCCGGTTGATCCCTGGGCTGGAACAGGCTGAATTCTTGCGGCTCGGCAGCCTGCATCGCAACACCTTTATTAATTCGCCGCAGCTTCTGCGGGATACCTTGCAGCTCAAGTCCCGGGGAACGGTATTCTTTGCAGGACAACTGGTCGGGGTCGAAGGCTACACGGAGTCCGCCGCGATGGGAGGGCTCGCCGGCATCAACGCTGCGCGAGGCCTGGCCGGACAACCGTTGGTCACTCCTCCACCGACCAGTGCCCACGGTTGCTTGATGACGCATATCACCAAAAGCGATCCTGCCCGCTTTCAGCCCATGAACACAAATTTTGGCCTGTTTCCGCCCGTTCCCCTCAAAACGCGAGACAAGGAACAGAAGCGGCGTCTGATGCAGCAACGAGCCCTTGAGGATTTTGACGCATGGATCGCGCAATCCGGGCTTTCCTAGCTGCCCTGACCGTTCAACAGGGCGCCTCTCCTCAAACCATCCGTGCTTATGCTTCCGACTTGGCACAGTTCTACGTCTTTGCACAGGAGGTTCCTGATCGACCACGGCCACCCGTTCCCGAATCGATCACGCCGACGCTGATACGCGATTTTCTCGCCGCACGTGATCGGCTCGGAGAAAAGAAAACGTCGTTGGCTAGAAAACTGGCCTGCCTCCGTAGTTTGTTTCGCTATCTTGTTCGTGTCGGGCAGTTGAAGGCAAACCCGGCAGAAGACGTGCGGGCGCCGAAACTGCCCAAGCACCTGCCGCGCGTCCTCACCAAAGACGATGCCGGAGCGTTGATGGAGTTTCCCGCTGGTCAAGGGCGGCATGTCTTGCGCGATCGCGCCATATTGGAAACCCTCTATTCGACGGGCGCTCGCGTCAGTGAATTGGTGGACATGAATTTCGACGATATCAGCCGGAGCGAAGGATTGGTGCGAGTGCGCGGTAAAGGAAGTAAGGAACGGATTATTCCCCTAGGCGCGGTGGCACTGGAGGCTATCGATGCCTACCATGCGCAGGCGTCGGGTATGACGGGCCGGTCTTCGAACTGCTCGCCAGATTCGGGAGCCGTTTTCCGCAATAGCCGAGGGGGACGCTTGACCACGAGGACGGTTGCCCGCATCGTGGCCAAATATTCTCGCCAGCTCGCCGGAGGGACCATTCACCCCCATACCTTGCGGCATTCGTTCGCCACGCATCTTCTGGATGAAGGGGCCGATTTACGTGCTATCCAAGAGATGCTGGGGCATGTCTCGCTGAGTACGACCCAAAAGTACACCCATTTGGCGACGGATCAATTGCTCTCGTTGTACGATCGCACGCATCCCCGCGCCGGAAGTGCGGCGACAACTCCTGAGGAGATCAAGCAGAAGGGCTCGCGATGATGATTCGATCCACGACCGTGCTATGTGCGAGACGAGGCAATCAGGTGACGATGGGCTGCGACGGCCAGGTCACGGTTGGCACGACGGTGATGAAACACAATGCCAAGAAAATGCGGCGTATGCACGGAGACGCAGTTCTGGCGGGGTTTGCCGGCGCGACGGCCGATGCTTTCACCCTGTTTGAAAAGTTTGAGGCCAAATTGGCAGAGTATCGTGGCAATCTCACCAGGGCCGCCGTGGAACTGGCGAAGGACTGGCGGACCGATCGCGTGTTGAGGCGCCTTGAGGCGCTGCTGGCGGTGGCCGATCTCGATCACTCGTTCATCATTTCTGGAACGGGCGATGTGGTCGAGCCGGAAGACGGTATTCTGGCGATCGGGTCAGGCGGCCCCTATGCGTTGGCCGCTGCGCGCGCCTTATTGGCGCATTCCGAATTGCCCGCCGAACAGGTAGTTCGGGAATCCCTGATGATTGCAGGTGGCATCGACATTTATACTAATCAACAGATTGTGATTGAATCGCTCACTCATTAGGATCGCTTGCCATGACGCCTGAACCCACGTCCCTGTCTCTCAATGTGAATAGTCTCACGCCTCGGCAGATCGTCGAAGCGTTGGACCGGTACGTAATCGGTCAGCATGATGCCAAGCGTATGGTGGCGATTGCGCTTCGGAATCGCTGGCGCCGGCAACAGCTGCCCCCTGAACTACGCGATGAAGTTATGCCGAAGAACATCATCATGATCGGCCCAACCGGCGTGGGGAAAACCGAAATTGCCAGACGGCTGGCGAAACTGGCCGAAGCACCCTTCATCAAGGTGGAGGCGTCGAAGTTTACGGAAGTTGGGTATGTCGGCCGGGACGTCGAATCCATCATTCGGGATCTCACTGAGATGGCGATCAGTCTGGTCAAGATCAAACACCTGGAAGACGTTCAAGAGAAAGCCTCACGGCTGGGAGAAGAGCGGATTCTTGACCTTCTGCTGCCTGGCGCTTCCTCGCGGCCGTCGCCTCCCGGTTTCGATCACTCCGGTCAGCAGGCGGAGCATTCATCGGCGGATTCACAGGATGCCACGCGGTCGAAGCTCCGGCTGCAGCTGCGCGAGGGCAAGCTCGATCAGCGATCCGTGGAGGTGGAGGTCAAGGAGCGAGCTTTGCCGTTGGGGATCATTTCCAATGCGGGGGGCATGGAAGATCTCGAAGGGAATTTGCGCGACATGCTGGGTGGCATGTTTCAAGGCAAGAAAAAGAAACGATCGATGAAGGTGCCCGATGCGTTGAAACATCTCACGCAGGAGGAAGCGCAAAAGCTCATCGATATGGATGAAGTGGTCCGCGAAGCCATTGCGAAAGTCGAACAGACCGGCATCGTCTTTTTAGACGAGATCGATAAAATTGCAGGACGCGAGCATACGATGGGGCCAGATGTGTCCCGTGAGGGGGTGCAGCGGGATCTTCTGCCGATCGTGGAAGGGTCGACTGTCGGCACCAAGCATGGTGCGGTGCAGACAGACCATATTCTCTTCATCGCCGCGGGTGCCTTTCACGTCGCCAAACCGTCGGATTTGATTCCTGAATTACAGGGCCGTTTTCCCATCCGTGTCGAGCTGTCGCCTCTCACCAAAGAGGATTTTGTGCGGATCTTGACTGAACCGCGTGGCGCACTGGTTCGCCAGTATCACGCCTTGATGGCGACCGAAGGCCTCACGGTCGAGTTCACCGACGACGGGCTGGCGGAAATTGCGGCGACCGCGGTGGAGGTCAACGAGCGGACAGAAAACATCGGTGCCCGCCGGCTGTTTACGATGATGGAGCGGTTGCTCGAACAGGTGTCGTTCGAGGGATCGGAGATGCAACAGAAAACCATCGTTGTGAATGCCGGCTATGTGCGTGAGCGCCTACAGAACATTGTGAAGGATCAAGACCTGAGCCGGTATATTCTGTAGGCGACGAGAAGAAGCGAGGAACGAACATGCACAAATTGATCAAGAAGGCGGACGTGTTGATTGAGGCATTGCCCTACATTCGTACTTTTAAGGGCAAGACGGTCGTCATCAAATACGGGGGGCACGCGATGACGGATGGTTCGCTCAAGGAACGGTTCGCGCAAAACGTCGTCTTGTTGAAATACGTCGGCCTGAATCCGGTCATCGTGCATGGCGGTGGTCCCCAGATCGATCAGATGCTGGACCGGCTCGGCATGGAAGCGAAATTTCGCCATGGGGTGCGAGTGACCGATGCCGCCACGATGGAAATCGTCGAGATGGTCTTGGCCGGGCGGATCAACATGGAAATCGTCGATCTGCTGAACCGGCACGGCGGGCAGGCAGTCGGGTTGAGCGGCAAGGACGGCGGGTTGATGTTGACCAAGCCCTTGACGGCGAAGGCTTGGGCGGAGAGCATCGAGAAGGATTTCGACGGCGGCGAATCGGATGCCGATTTCGGATTTGTCGGTGATGTGAAGTCGATCGATCCTACACTGCTCTTGAAACTACAGGAAGACAACTATATTCCCGTCATCGCGCCGATCGGGACCGATCGGGAGGGCAATACGTATAACATCAATGCGGATCTTGTGGCAGGGGCCATTGCGGCCGCGTTGAAGGCCGAGAAGCTCGTGATGCTGACCGATGTGAAGGGCATCCGCGATGCCAATGGCCGTCACCTGTCGACGGTGTCACGCAAGGATGTGCAGCGGATGGTCAAACGCGGGACTATCAGCGAAGGGATGTTACCGAAGGTGCATGCCTGTTTGGATGCGGTGGCCGGCGGTGTGGGCAAGGCGCATATCGTCGACGGCCGCGTACCCCATGCCATCCTATTGGAAATTTTTACCCACAAGGGCATCGGGACCGAGATCGTGGCGTAATCTGTGTCGGCACGGTTCCTTACCCACCTCCAGACTCCGATCGAAGAGCAGCATCCTCGGACAACTTCGGGTCATCTCCTCGCCGTGGGAATATGTATGACGGACAGGTTCGAATCATGCCACGTAAGACGATGACGGTGCAGCCTGCCACTCGGCGAGCAATTAAAGAGATCTTCACGCGCCTCGATTATGCGCGGTTGGGCCCGATCTATTGTGACGAGGGCGGGGATCAATTCTGGGCGGCGAAACGAGGTCTCTGTCAGCGCTTGGGCACGAAGCTCGCGAGCGCGCTCCTGTCTCATCTGACACGCGGTGGCACCAGCCTTTACGTAGGAGCCGGAGTGGCGGAGATTCCGCCCATCGTTATGGAAACTCTGGATCTGGGACGGCTTGTGCTGGCGTGCAATTTACGGAGGCGCGAAGTGTCGGTCCTGAATCGAGCCTGCACCGGGTTCCCGGTACGATTTCACCATCGAGACGGCGGTTCGGTCAAAGACCGGGTGGATCATCTATGGCTGGTGAGTGTATTGAATGATCCTGAGCGTTTTCCGGAGCTATCGACGTTGTCGTACGGCCGCGCCAACCCGGTTACCTTCGACGCGCGTAAATTTCTTCCGCAACAACGTACGGTCGCCACACTTGTCGATCGCTGTCTCAGCCGCTTGACGGTGCCGGGATTGGTGACGACGACAGTGGAAGAAGCGGTGTGGGTGGCGGAATGGTGCCATCGAAAGAGAATCTGCTATCACATTGGCCGGCGGACGTTCGCGTCGCCTACCGTAGGCGATCCTATTTGTCTGATCCGGATCGGATGATGTACCGCGCGCGTGAGGTTAGACCCAAAATCCCGGACGAGGCTTGTCTGGACCAAAGAGGTATTGCCGAGAATAGCGTATATAATTTTGGGCCGACTCTCGAATCCAAGCGAGTTCTTGTTCCGTCACGGGGCGTTTGACCTTAGCCGGTGATCCCAGGATGAGACTCTTGGGTGGAACGATGCTGCCCTCCGTGATCAATGCCCCGGCGCCGACCACGGAATCTTCCCCGATGACCGCCCCGTCCATGATAATGGAGCCCATGCCGACCAACACACGGTTTTGAATCGTACAGCCATGCAGCACCACATTGTGGCCGATGGTCACGTCGTCGCCGATGATGAGCGGATGGGTATCGTGTGTGACGTGTAGCATACAGAGATCCTGCACATTCGTCCGGTGGCCGATGCGGATATGATTCACGTCTCCCCGAATGACCGCGTGGAACCAGGCGCTGCAGTCCTCGCCCAGGACCACATCCCCGATAATGACGGCCGTCTCCTCGATAAAACAGGAGTCCGGAATCGTGGGCTTGATGCCTTGAAATGTCCTGATCATGGCTCAATCTAGGATAGCTACAGAAGGAATAGCAAGACGGGGAGTTTGACAGACTTTTCGAGCGCCTCGTACACTGCGAAGTCATGACGTCGTCATTGATCACACCTTCTCGCGCCAAGCGCGATAAACCCACGATCGGGTTCGTGAACCTGGGCTGTTCGAAGAACCAGGTGGATTCCGAAGTCATGCTGGGTACATTGGTGGCTGGCGGATTCCAGCTCACCGGTGACGCACGCGCCGCCGAGGTGGTTATCATCAATACCTGCGGCTTCATCGAGGAGGCCAAGCAGGAGTCGATCAACAGCATCATTGAACATGGACGTTTGAAAAAGGCCGGCTCCTGCCGCGTGCTCATTGCGGCTGGTTGCCTAGCTCAGCGGTACCAGGGCGAACTCTTGAAAGAGTTGCCCGAACTCGATGGGGTGGTTGGAACGGGCGAATTCGGACGCATCGCAGAGATCTGCAAGAGTCTGCTGGCGCCCAAGGTGCGTCAACAACGATTGTGGCTCGGGCAGCCTCCC
This sequence comes from Nitrospira sp., assembly GCA_021323395.1. Taxonomy (GTDB): domain Bacteria; phylum Nitrospirota; class Nitrospiria; order Nitrospirales; family Nitrospiraceae; genus Nitrospira_A. The sequence goes on along the minus strand of JAJONL010000046.1, from coordinate 3,011 downwards.
TATCTATATGACGCTGAGACACCGCGCATTCGCCTCGGAGCCCCGCACAGTGCCTATCTCAAGATTGCCGAAGGCTGTAATCGGAATTGTGCCTTTTGCGCGATCCCGATCATGCGAGGCAAACAGCGCAGTCGTCCGATTGAATCGATCGTGACCGAGGCGACGAGATTAGCTCAGGAAGGGGTGAGGGAACTCAACCTCATCTCACAAGATACGATCAATTACGGAGTGGACCTTGGACTCAGGCAGGGCCTCACAACCCTCCTGCGCGAGCTGGTCACGGTGGACCATGTGCGCTGGATCAGGCCGTTCTATCTCTATCCGCAACAGGTGACCGATGAATTGCTGGAGCTGTACGCCGGAGAAGCGCGCATCACGAAGTATCTCGACATGCCGCTGCAACATATCAGCGATGGCATGCTCAAGCGGATGCATCGATTGGGTGACCGCAAACATCTGACCAGGTTGGTCGAGCGCATACGCACGAAAATTCCCGGTGTGTTTTTTAGAACGGCATTCATCGTCGGATTTCCCGGTGAGACGGACGCCATGTTCGAGGAACTCAAGCAGTTCATGGTCGACATGGAGTTTGATCGCGCGGCAGTCTTTCTCTATTCCGATGAGGAGGGCACGTCGGCAGTCGATCTGGATCGCAAAGTCGATCGTGCGGTGATGGAGGAACGGCGTAATGAACTCCTGGCCGTGCAGGACTCCATTTCAGCCGCCAAGAATCGCGACCATGTGGGTCAGACCCTAGAGGTACTGGTGGATGGGATTTCCGAGGAATCGAACGGGCTACTCGAAGCGAGGCACGAAGGCCTGGCCCCTGAAATAGACGGCGTCGTCTATTGCGAATCCGGAACTGCTCGTCCCGGCGAGTTTGTCTCGGTAACGGTGACCGATGTGGCAGGATACGATTTGATTGCTCAGCAGGTTGGTCGGGCCGCCGTAACGGTTTCTTCAGCCTCACCGTCGCTTCTCATGCCTAAAAAGGCCGGAGCAGGCTACCGATAAGCGCGAGCCTACCAGTAGCCTGCCACGAACCATTATATCTTAGCGCTCAGGTAGAGTGACGCGCCACGCCGGTTGATCAAGACCAGCACGTTTTGGCCCTTTTTCAGGTCCGAGGCGACTCGATCGTAATCCTTCATCGACGCCACGGGCTTGCGATTGATCTCCCGGATCACGTCACCCGGCATTAAGCCAGCCCGTTCCGCCTCGCTCTCAGGATCGACTGCAGTCACGACGACTCCCTGAAGTTTTCCCTTGAGTCCGAGTTCCTGGGCCGTCTCACGGTCGAGCTCTTGCACGGCCAATCCTGCCAGTGGCTGGTCCGATGATCCGGCCTCCGCCTTGGCGACCTGGGGGTTGTCCGGCAATTCGCCGATCGTGACGGACAAGTCCTTCTCATGACCATCTCTCATCACCTTCACCGTGGCTTTGCTGCCCACGACGCTACGAGTCACCGCCCGTTGGAGCGTCACGGCGTCTTCAATCGGAATGCCTTGGAATGACGTGATGACATCACCCTGTTTGAGACCGGCTTTCTCGGCTGGTCCCTCTTCTTTCAGGTCGGTCACAATGGCCCCATTGCTGCCTTTGAGGTCGAAAGACTTGGCCAAGTCCTGATTCAGGTCCTGTATGCCGATGCCGAGATAGCCACGCACGACCTTGCCGGTCTTGATGAGACTCTCATAGATGGGTTTGCTCATGCTGGTGGGAACGGCAAAGCCCACTCCCTGGTATCCACCACTTTGAGAGAAAATCGCCGTATTGATCCCGACCAGCTCGCCCTTGGTATTGACCAGCGCTCCGCCGCTGTTGCCGGGATTAATGGCGGCATCGGTCTGAATAAAGTCTTCGTACTGCGTAATGCCCATGCGGCCTCGCCCTAAGGCACTTACAATTCCCAAGGTCACCGTGGAATTCAAGCCGAAGGGATTTCCGACCGCCAACACATATTCCCCGACTTGAAGTCGGCTGGAGTCGCCCCAGGCAATGGTTGGAAGGTTGCTGCCATCGATCTTGATGACAGCGATGTCGCTCTTGGGATCGTTGCCGACGATTTTGCCCTTGAATTCTCGCTTGTCGGGCAGCGTGATGGTGACGGTCTTTGCGCCGTCGACCACGTGGTTGTTGGTCAGGACATAACCGTCGCGAGTGACGATTACGCCCGACCCCTGCCCGCCGCCGCGTCGTTCCCGAGGCTCCATGGGTGGCCCGAATCGGCGAGGCCCAAATGGAGAACCAAAGAATTCATCCGCCCGACCGCGAGGGTGGGTTGAATCAGACACTTGTTCCGCGGCACTCGTGGTGATGTTGACGACGGCCGGCGTGACGGCCTTCGCGACATCCGAGAAGCCGGCTGCAGGCAGAGACCCGGGCAGGGTGCTCGACGGTGCTTCGACAACCGGCGCGGGATTCGATGCATGCGAGGTTGTGAGTGATGCATAACTCCAAATAAGCGTTGCGCCCAGGACGGCGATGCCGGCAACGGCGCTGACGGACTGCGTGGGTCGATTCATGGTTTCCTCCTCCTAGAAGACATGGCTCACCGGCTGCGGGATGCAACTCGTATGTGACCGTCATGTGGAGGGTAACAGTGCGGGATGAGAAGGCTATTAGCTGGGGATTAGAAGTCGTTAAGCTGACGCCGCAAGCGGAAGGACAATCGTGAAGGTCGACCCCTTCCCGACCTCGCTCTGGACCTCGATATGTCCATGATGCGATTCCGCAATCCACGCACAGATCGCGAGGCCGAGCCCGGTGCCCTTTTTGGTATGGGCCCGCGCGTCGTCGGTGCGAAAGAAACGATCGAAAATCTGTTTGTGCGCGTCCTCAGGAATGCCGATGCCGTGATCGCACACGGAGAGACGTACGGTCTGGCTTTCCACGCGAAGATCGATTTCCACCCTGCCCTTTGGATGAGAGTATTTCACCGCATTGTCGACGATGTTCAGAATGAGCTCCCGCAGTCGGAGTTCGTCGCCTCGGACCGTCGCCGGCTGAAT